>JAGDMS010000101.1 GCA_017860575.1 Deltaproteobacteria bacterium
ACGTCACAAAGGATTATCTCAAGTTCTCGGCGGCGCATTTCATTGCCTACCAGGGCTTTCGCGAAACCCTTCACGGCCATAATTATCGGGTATCGGTGGAAATCGAGGGTGTCCTGGGGCCGCAAGGTTATGTGCTCGACTTTGGCACCGTCAAGCAGGTGACCAAACGGGTGTGCGGTCGCCTGGACGAAAAATTCATCATCCCTGCGGAGAGCGATTGTCTGTGCGTGTTGCAGGACGACACGCGGGTCACCGTCCGTTTCGAGGACGACGAGTTTTGCTTCCCGCGCAAGGATGTCGTGCTGCTCCCCATCGTCCACAGCTCCGCCGAGGAACTGGCGCGCTATCTCGCCGGTGAGATACGCCGCGAGTTGCGCGCGGCCGGGGTTGAGAACTATCGCGCCATTGAGATCGGGGTGGAAGAGACAACAGGGCAGGCGGCGTATTTTCGGGACGTACCATGAGAAGCGTGCGGTTACCGCGGAAGCTGCTCCCAGGCATCGCGGTCCTGGCTCTGGCGGGCTGCAACGCGAAATTGCCGGAACCGGACTCCCCAGGCGCAAGGCTTTACGCGGAGCGCTGCGGAACGTGTCACCGAATCTATGCACCGACCAGTCTGACGTTCGAAATGTGGAAAGTCCAAGTCGAACGCAAGCAGGGGGTGATGGTGCGCCAGGGCTTGCCCCCGCTCACCCCGGACGAACGCGATGTGTTGTTGGCCTACTTGAAGCGGCACAGCCAGTAGTCGCGAGTCTAGCCATGCCACGGTCCAGAAATCAGGTTGAGGTCACACTGGCGTCAGGCGCGGCGGTTGATACCCGCGCTGAGTTGCTTGTGCTGGTGGTCGACGCGGACTGGCAGTCCGGCGCCCTCGTGCCCATCGACGAACGGCTGAAGGGTGCCCTTGTCGTCGAACTTCAACGCCAGGGATTTCGTGGGGCGGACGGGCAGGTTGGCGCGTTTCAAACACACGGTGTTCTCCCGTGCGCGGAGGTACTGGTTGCCGGCGTGGATGCCGCGGGAGGTCCCGACGCCTGGTACAGGCTCGCCGACACGGTCGTTGGCCATGCGCGCACAGCGAAAGTCCGCACGGCTGCCATGGTGCTCCCCGCCGCGACCGATTCGGGGAGCGCGGCGACCGTGGTCGAAGGCCTCGATTTGGCCGGTTACGTGTTCGATCGCCTGAAGTCGGCGAGTAACCGCACGCCGAGTCTCGAGCGCATCCAATTGTTGGGGGTTCGGAACCGCAGTGCGGTGCGCGCCGGGATCGAGCAAGCGCACCTTGCGGCGCGTGCCACGCGGTATGCGCGCGACCTCATCAATCTGCCCGCCGCCATCGTGACCCCGAGCTACCTGGGTCGAGAGGCGAGGCGAATTGCACAAGCACAACGGTTGCGTGTCCGCGTCCTGGGTCCGGTTGCCATCAAGCGCGCCGGCATGGGGGCGCTGCTCGGCGTGGCACAGGGGAGCGCCGAGCCGGCGTGCTTTATTGAACTGACGTACCGGCCGCGGCAGCGCCCCGTCAAACGGATTGCGCTGGCGGGCAAGGGGATCACGTTCGATAGCGGTGGCCTGTCGCTCAAGACCGCAGAAAGCATGCAGGCGCAGAAGCGCGACATGGCCGGCGGCGCGGTGGTGTTGGCGGTGATGAGCGTCGTGCGCGACCTGCGTCTGCCTCTGGAGGTGCGTGGGTATGTGCCGGCCACCGAGAATATGCCCGGCGGTCGCGCCCTCAAGCCGGGGGATGTGGTCCGCGCCTTCAACGGGAAAAGCATCGAGGTCCTGAACACCGACGCGGAAGGCCGCCTCGTGCTCGCCGATGCACTGGCGTACGCGGCCGCGGCCAAGCCGGATGTGATCATCGATCTGGCGACTTTGACCGCGGCCGTCCGCACCGCACTGGGGAGCCGCTATGCCGGCGTCATGGGTACCGATCCGGCGCTGGTGCGCGAGCTGATCGCCGCTGCCCGAGCATGCGCCGAGAACCTGTGGGAACTGCCTTTGGTGGCGGCCTACCGTTCCGAGCTCGACAGTTCGGTGGCCGATCTGAAGAACATCGGCGATGGGGGCTCCGGGGCTGGAACCATCGTGGCGGGCCTGTTTCTGCGGGAATTTGTTGCCGGCACACCGTGGGCCCACATTGACTTCTCCAGCACGGCGGTGGTGGACAAGCCCATTCCCTGTCACCCGCGCGGCGCCACGGGTTTCGGCGTGCGTACGGTCCTCCGGTATCTTCAAGGCGTCGGCCGGTAAGGATGTCGCCACATCTCACCAGCCTCCTCTTGCAGAGCGCATTCCAGAATGCGCCCATCGGCACGGTGCTGGTCGGGTCCGACGGCTCCATCCTGGGAGTCAATTCGGCCATGCTCGCGATGTTGGGGTATACGGATGCCGACATAGGCCGCTACGGGCTCAACGATGTGATGCATCCCGAGGACGTGGCAGCGGCACAGTCCAGCGCAGATGCCCTGCGCGCTGGTGCCCCGCAGCGTTACGAGGCTGAGCGGCGATTCATTCACCGGGATGGCCACGTGATTCCCGCGCTGCTCACAGTGACGGCCGTCCCTGACCAAGCCGGCATGCCGCCGCACATCATTGTCCAGGTGCAGGACATCACCGAGCGCAAACGCGCGGACGACAGGCTGCATTTCCAGTCGGTCCTGTTGGACAACATGGCGGAGGGCGTGGTCGTGTCGGATGAGTCCGACATCATTCGGTATACGAATCGCGCGCAAGAGCGGATGCTGGGGTACGGCCCGGGTGAACTCGTCGGCAAGCATGTGTTGTGGGTTACCCCCGATTCTGTGGAGGACAAGCGCGAGACGCTGGCGACCGTCAAGGGCGAGATCGAGCAGCATGGCATGTTTTGCGGTGAAATCGCTACCTGCCGCAGGGATGGTACCGCAATCGTGTTGGGCTGCCGTATCAACGCGATGGAATTCGCGGGCCGGCGGTATCGGTTGGGGCTCCATCGCGACATCACGGAGCAAATGCGGGCGGATGCAGCGCTGCGCGAGAGCGAAGACCTGTTCCATAGTGCCTTCGAGCACGCGTCGATGGGGATTTCGTTGGTGGCTCCTGGTCAGGCGATCGTTCGGGTCAACCAGGCCCTCTGTGCGTTGCTGGGGTACTCGAAGGAGGAGTTGCTCGGCTTGAGGTACCGGGATTTAATTCATCCGGACGATCTCGCGGCGGCACAAGCGGACTCGCGTCGCATCGCGGCTGGGGAGATCGAAAGGTACCAGGCGGAACGCCGGTACCGACATAAGTCGGGGCGGATTCTGTACGCGCAGAGTGCCGTGTCCGTTGTCCGGGACCGAGTGGGAAGTGTGCGCTACTTCGTGACCCAGCTTGAGGATGTGACCGAGCGCAGACTGGCACAGGATCAGCTGCGCAAGGCGCATGACGAGTTGGAGTCCCGCGTGACGGGTCTGCTGGACAGCATGACCAGCGGTTTCTTCATCACCCGTCCGGATTGGACCATCGCCTACATGAACCGGGGCGCCGAGGTGCTCCTGCGCCGAGACCGCAACACGACCATTGGCCGGAACGTCTGGGAGGTATTCCCGGAGGCGCGCGGCACGCCGATCGAGGAACTGTACCTGCGGGCGCTGTCGGAGCACGTGCCTGCCGATCTTGAGAACTATTTCGCGCCGTTGTCGAGCTGGTTCCGGATGCACGTGTATCCCACCGCAGAGGGGATCTGCACGTTGTTCGAGGACATCAACGAGCAACGTGCCTCGGATGTCGGCGCGGTCAGCGACATTTTGCGCGCCCTGAACGCAGAGACAGACGTGAGAATGGCGTTCCCCGCGGTATTCACCGGTCTGCAACATTTGGCCGGGTGCGACTTTGCGGGCATCGGAGCGATCACCGATGGGGGGCTGCGTGTGCTGGCGCTCGAACCGCGGGATACGGCATTTGAGCCGAACCGTCTCTGGCCGCTGGCGCAGTTGGGTCCTGCCGTGGAGGTCCTGTCCGGCGCGGTGCATCTGGCGCCGGACCTGAGTGCGGAGTTGCACTCGGAGGCATCGCGATCAGCGTACCAGGCGGGCTACCGATCCAGCATTACCCTGCCGTTGCGGACCGGTGAGCGGATTACCGGGATGTTGAACCTGATGTGGGTTCGGGTGGCTGGGTTCGACACATCAAAGATACCGGTCCTCCATCACCTCGCCAGTGCGTTGGGTCTGGCAATCGAACGATCACGTCTGTTTGAAGAGGTGAAAATCGGGCGCGAGCGCCTGCAGGCACTGTCCCTGCGGATCATGGAGGTACAGGAGTCCGAGCGCCGCCACCTGGCGCGCGAGCTGCACGACGAGATCGGCCAGTACCTCACGGGCTTGCGCTTCTTGCTCGATGCCGCGGGACGCAAGCCCATGGCCGCGCTTCGGAATGAACTCGTTGATGCGCGCCGAATGATCGATGACCTGGTCGTGCGGATACGAAACCTGTCCCTCGACTTACGGCCGGCCATCCTCGATGACTTCGGATTGGTCCCGGCGCTGATCTGGCTGTTCGACCGCTACACGGCGCTGACCGCTGTGCGGGTGCACTTCACGCACCAAGGCATGGACGCGCGCCTGCCGCGGGAAATCGAGACCGCAGCGTACCGGATTGTCCAAGAAGCGCTGACGAACGTGGCGCGTTACGCCCAGGTCAAGGAGGTGGCCGTACGGGTTGCGAAGGAGGATGGTGAACTTGCGCTCTTCGTGGCCGACGAAGGGGTGGGGTTTGATCTGGTCAAGGCGTCCTCCAGCAGGCAAGGATCCGGCCTCGCCGGCATGCGCGAGCGAGTGGAGTTGCTGGGTGGACGGCTGACGGTGACCTCGGCGCCGGGCGCAGGCACGCGCTTGAGAGCGGCCTTGCCATGCGCGAATGTCGCAGATCTTGTGGCGTGACAGGACGTTGCCGCGTCTCCCGCTCGCCTGCGCGCTCCGTAGTTCTACGCATAGACAGGAACCCTGCACTGTACTAACTCAAGCGTGCCATGGGTTTAACGCGGAGTGAGCCGAGTGGGGCGGTGACGATTGTTGTTGCCGATGATCACGAAGTCGTGCGTGTCGGCGTCAGACGCATGCTGGAGGCCGAACCTGACTTGCGTGTGGTCGGCGAAGCGAAGAACGGATTTGAGGTCCTGCCCGCGGTCGAGCGGCTTCAGCCCGACGTGCTGGTGCTCGATCTGGTGATGCCGGGCCTCAACGGAGTGGAGGTCATCCGGCAGGTGATGGAAGCCGCGCCTGAGACCCGCATCGTCGTACTGTCGATGCATGCCAACGAAGCGTACGTGGTGGATTCACTGCGGCACGGCGCTGCAGCGTATGTGCTCAAAGGCTCGGACGGTACCCTGCTGCTCGAGGCCATCCGCGCCGTTCTCGCCGGTAACCGCTACCTGAGTCCGCCGCTGTCCGAAGGAGCGTTGAAGGAATACATCGAGAAGGCGGAAGGTGCCCCCGAAGATCCTTTCGAAGCGCTCACCGCGCGTGAGCGGCAAGTGCTGCAATTGGCGGCCGAGGGCCACACCAACACGGGAATTGCGGACCGCTTGGGGATCAGCCGCCGGACGGTTGAGACCCACCGCGCGAACCTGTCTCGCAAACTCGGGTTTCGCAGCCAAAGTGATCTGGTGCGTTACGCCCTGCAGCGCGGTGTCGTCCGCTTGGATTCGTAGGTGGGCGCCGAGCGTCGTCCGGAGACCGTCAAGGGTCGACTTCTCGGGGCCTTCGGGCCCGTGGCAATATGACCCGTCGCGCTCCGCTTGTCCGGGCGCCCTCGGTTTCGTAGACTGCCTTCGATGGGATCGAGTTTCGGCCGGCTCTTTTGCGTAACAACTTTTGGCGAATCGCACGGCGGTGCGGTCGGCGTCGTCATCGACGGCTGCCCACCGCGCCTGCCGCTGACGGTGGACGAGATTCAGCGTGATCTCGACCGGCGGCGGCCGGGGCAGAGCACGATCACGACGCCGCGTGACGAGCCCGACCGCGCTGAGATCCTCTCCGGCGTCTTCGAGGGCCAAACGCTCGGCTCCCCGATCGGTGTCATCGTTCGCAACCTCGATGCGCGTCCGGCAGCGTATGCCGAATTCAAGGACACCTTCCGTCCTTCACACGCCGACTACACCTACGAGGCCAAGTACGGTATCCGCAATTGGCAGGGGGGCGGCCGCGCGTCAGCGCGCGAAACCATCGGGCGTGTGGCTGCGGGAGCCATCGCCCGTAAGCTGCTCGCAATCACCAGCCAGGTCGAGGTCTTGGCTTACGTGCGGCGGGTGCATACGATCGAGGCGGCGGTCGATCCGTCCGGCGTTCGACTGGCGGACGTGGAATCGAATATCGTCCGCTGTCCCGATCCCACGACGGCCGCAACGATGGTTGCCCGCATCGAGGAGGCGCGGCGTGCGGGTGACTCGCTGGGAGGGGTTGTCGAGTGTGTCTGCCGCCACGTACCGGTGGGGCTCGGCGATCCGGTGTTTGACAAGCTCGAAGCGGATCTGGCGCGGGGCATGATGTCGTTGCCGGCCTCGAAGGGCTTCGAAATCGGCAGCGGCTTTGCGGGAACGACGCTGACGGGTATCGAGCACAACGACCCGTTTGCCGTCGATGCGGGCGGCCGCGTCCGGACGCTGAGCAACCGATCCGGCGGCATTCAGGGCGGGATCAGCAATGGCGAGGACATCATCTTCCGCGTTGCCTTCAAGCCGACCGCGACCATCAGCCAGCCGCAGCAGACCGTGGACCGCCACGGCCAGCCGGTGACCCTGCAGGCGCGCGGCCGGCATGATCCATGCGTGCTGCCCCGGGCCGTGCCGGTGGTCGAGGCGATGGCGTGTTTGGTCCTTGCCGACCACCTGCTGCGTCAGCGTGGCCAATGCGGCGCTTAATCCGCCGGACCGCACCTTGCGACCTCCGACTATAGCCTGTCGACTGAAGACCTTCGGATCAGCATCAAAACTGTACCTTCGGCGCCTGCTGCGCTTCCTTCGGTGCCTGGAAGTACTTCTGCTCGGTGAATCCGAACACGCGTGCCGTGAGGTTCTGCGGGATGCGCTTGATGTATGTGTTGTACTCCCGTACCGCCTCGTTGTACCGGCGGCGTTCTGTGGCCAGACGGTTTTCCGTCCCCGCCAGCTCGTCCGATAGGCGTGCGAACTGCTCATTAGCCTTGAGATCCGGATAGCGCTCCGCAATCACGAGGAGCCGGGAGAGTGCGGATGACAGATCATTGGCCGCGTCGATTTTCTGGTCCCGGCTACCGGCGCCAATGAGACGGGAACGGGCGTCGGCAATGTGATCGAACACTTCCTTCTCGTGGGTAGCATATCCTTTGGTCACCTCCACCAGGTTTGGGATCAAGTCGTTGCGCCGCTGCAGCTGGTTTTCGACTTGGGCCCACGCTGCATCGATGCTTTCGCGCATCGAGACCATGGAGTTGTACCCGCAGCCTGTCGTGCCGGTCATCACCATCATTGCCATGATCCACGTTCCCATCGCTCGTCTCATTGTCCACCTCCCGTTGAATTGTGTCGCATCAACCGCCCCGTCCAGTCCCGACGACTTACCAGTCACCGCCGGCGCCCCCACCGCCGAAGTCGCCGCCGCCAAAGCCGCCGAAGCCGCCCCCGCCGCCACCGAATCCGCCCCCGAAGCCGCCGCCAAACCCGCCGCCGAAGCCGGTACGACGGTTGCCCGGTCCCATGAACAGCGGCAACAATGGGAAACGGAACAGCAGCAGGACAAATATGATGAGCAGCAGGATGGGAAGCAACGCCGACGCGAACGGCTGCGCGCTGCGGCCGGCGGTGCGTTCCGACGGTGCGCTGCGGAGTTGGACGCCGGCGCTACGCGCGATGATGGCGGCCATCTCCTCTGTGGCGGCACGGATGCCGCCGGCATAGTCGCCGCGACGAAATGCCGGGCGTACCAGCCGATCCCGGATCTCTCCGACACGCCCGTCGGGGAGAATGCCTTCGACGCCGTAGCCGGTCAGGATGAACATTTGCCGGTCCTTGACCGCCACGAGGAACACGATACCGTTATCCTTACCCTTGGTTCCCGGCTTCCAGGCTTCGGCAATCTTCATGGCATAGTCGAAGGCGGTCAAGGGGGCTGTGGAATCGACGACGACGACGGCGATTTCAGCCCCGGTCTTGTCTCGGAGATCCTGGATGAGGGCATTCAGGTGCTGGGTCGTCGACGCATCCACGACGCCGGCGAGGTCGGAGACGTAGCCACGCGCCATCGGGATGGTTGGCTCCTGCGCGACCGCGGCGTGCCCGAGCGTCAACAACAGGCCGACGCCGAGGATGCCGGCGGCAAGAGCGGACGGTCGACGGGCGCTAGCCACAGGCTTGTATCCGGGCACGCGTGCTCCGCTGCCGTTAGATCCGATCGTCCGAGTCGGGCAGCGCGCGATCGAGTACTTCCACCAACGCCTCCACCTCTTCAAGGTAGACGCGAAAGGCCTCCTCGATGCGATCAGGCCAGGGATGCAGGCCGAGCTTGACGTTGAGGAGGTCGCGCATGGTGGGGAAGCGTTGATTGAAGTGTTTTTCGAACCCATCGAGCACGGCCAGATACCGGGTGTAGGTTTCTCCGCGGCGTAAGCGGATGAAGTTCCGCATGATGATGACGAAGGTCTTTGCCGAACTCAGCATCAGGTGTTCCAACCGCTTGCGGTCGGCACCGACCTCGGCATACAGCGCCCGTAGGCGCAGGAGCTTGCCACGGACCTCGTGTTCGGCCTGGTAGCGCAGGTGGCGGCTGTCGATCTCCAGCCGCGCGAAGATCTCCTCGCCGTAAAGTACCCGGTGCTGCTCCTTGATGTCGTGAAACTCCATGGGGAACACATCGCGGCCCTGCTCGACGAAGCGCCGGTCCATTAACAGCGGCACAGCCGCGCCGAGCTGGTGCCATTTTGGCAGGTGCGCGTGCAGGGCCTTGAGGTACGGGAACGTGACCTGCTCGAGTACGATGGCAAGATTGAGATCCGACTGCCCGGGAACGAAATCTTCTCCGGCAGCGCTGCCGTACAGGGTCAAGCTGACCAGATCCGTGCCGAACACCAATCTGGCGTGTTCGGTCAGCTGCGCGATGGCCTTCTCAGTTTGCGGATCGAGCATCACCTCGAACTATAGGGCACGCTTCGCGGAGTCGCAAACC
Source organism: Deltaproteobacteria bacterium (assembly GCA_017860575.1). GTDB lineage: Bacteria > Desulfobacterota > Binatia > HRBIN30 > HRBIN30 > JAGDMS01. Next base: position 9,159 of record JAGDMS010000101.1, read on the forward strand.
TAGACGTCGGCGGGGGCACACGGCCCGTGCGGGCCCGACTATTCGCCTATGAATTTCTTGAGGGCGGAGGCCGTGAGCGAAATGAAGACCCCCTCTGCATCGGCGGTGACGGTATCGCCGTCGTACAGGCGGGCTTCGGTGAAGATCTTCCGGCCATCGACGCGCTCGACGGTTGCTTCGAATCGCAGTTCCGTGTTCAGGGGTGTCGGTTTGCGGTAGCGCACCTTCAGGGTGCCGGTCATGCCCGGGTTACCGGTCATCCACTGGGCAAATCCCAGCACCTCGTCAAACAGCGCGGCCACGAGGCCACCGTGCACCGAGCCTGGAGGGCCCTGGTACGCGGTGCCGAACACGACTCTGCCGCGGACCACGTCCCCATCCGTCCAGAGCGCAACGGGCGGCGCGACCGGGTTTGCCAGGCCGACGAGCGGGCTCAGGTCGAAGAAGGCGGACGGCGTGTTCGCGGCCGGGTTGCGCGGGTGGGTGCGCGGGGCCCGATGCCGGGGCAGGGCCCGTAGGCGTTCGGCGAGGCGCTCGACACGAGCGGTCGCGGCCCGCAGCTCATCCTCCGGGGCCTCCGTGTTCATCAGCAGTTCGATGACATCGCGCAGGGCAGTCGCGAGCCGGCGCTTCTGGGTCCACACCGGGCTGTCGCCGAGCCGCGCTTCCTGCGCTTCCTTCGTTTGGTGCGATCGGTCGTCACTCATGCTTGCATGCCTGTAGCATAGCGGAGACTGGCGAAAAACAGAGATTAGCCATCAGACATCAGAGATCAGACCTCCGACCTCTGTCTTCTGTCCTCTGCCCCCTGTCCTCGGTCCTCCGTCTTCTGTCCTCCGCTATCTGTACCACCGGCGCATAACCCGTTAGGATGCGCGCGTGCCACATCCCGTTGTCGACGAGGAATTGCAGCTGTTGGAGCAGGTCAAGGCGGCGCTGGAGGCGCCACCCGCCGTCGTGCCGCCATCGGAGGAGTCCGTGACTGCCGAATTGACACGCCTGCGCGAGATGATGGGGGAGGGCGCCAAACTTGAAGATCAACCGGCATTGCTGGACCAGTGGCACCGGCAGTCGGCGTTGCTGGAGCAACTGCGTGCCTCGCGCCTGGCGCCGCAGATCGATCGCGACTCCCCGTATTTCGCCCACATGCGCCTGCGTGAGGGGCAGATGCTGCGCGAGGTGTTGCTCGGCAAGGCGACCTGGCTGCAACGCGGCGTACGCATCGTCGACTGGCGCAATGCCCCCATTTCGCGCATCTTTTATCGCTACCAGCAGGGCGAGGAATACGAGGAGGACATTGCCGGTCGAACGGTCAGCGGGGAAGTGCTGGCACGCCGGACTGTGGCGATTCGAAATCAAACGCTGCGCCGCGTCGAGGCCCCGGAGGGAACCTTCGCGCGTGACGAACACGATGCGACACAGTGGCATCACACGAGGGTCGAGCCCCCCCGTCTGGCCGGTGGCGAAGGCGCAGCCCTGCGGGCGCATGCCCCCGGCACGGGCGAGCACCGCCGGCTGGGAACAGATCCGCACGGGATCCGCCGGCGTGCCGACAAGCACCTTCCGGATATCGCTGGCCTGATCGACCCGCGGCAGTTCGAACTCATCACCCAGCCGTCCGCGGGTTTCGTCGTCATCCGCGGCACGGCGGGCTCGGGGAAGACGACGGTCGCACTGCACCGGATCGCCTACCTGGCGTACGAAGATTCGGGAATCGATTCCGCCCGGACCCTTGTCGTCGTATTCTCCCGCGCCCTGCGGGATTATGTCAGCTACGTGCTGCCCGCACTGGGCGTCCACCACGTGCAGGTGCGGACGTTCCACGAATGGGCGGCCGAACAGACCCGCCGGTTGTTTCCGAAACTGCCGCGGCACACGCGTGAAGACACCCCGGCGCTGGTCCAACGGTTGAAGCTGCATCCCGGTTTGCTGGTTGCGCTGGAGAAGCAGGTGCGGCGCGTCCCCGGTGCGCCGCGGCCGGAGCAGGTGGTCGACGACTGGGCCAGTGTGCTGAGCCAGACGGTGCTGTTGGAAGAGGTGTTCGCGGCGGTTGCGCCGGACGCGTTCACCACCGACGAACTCGCACGGGCAGCGACGTGGAACCGCGAGCGCTACGAGGAACTCAACGCGTGGAGGGAGGGCGACCAGCAGGTGCAGGCCGAACTCGATCCGGAGGACGATGCGTTGCTGCTGCGCGCCTGGCAAATGCGCATCGGTGCCATCCCGCGCGGGAACAAGCCGTTGCACTACCGGCATATCGCGATCGACGAGGTACAGGATTTTTCCCCCGTCGAGGTGCAGGTGCTTCTGGGCTGCCTGGACGAGCACCGCAGTCTGACCCTGGCGGGCGACACGCAGCAGCACATCATGAAGGATGCCGGCTTCACTTCGTGGGCCGGGTTTTTCCGCGACTTGGGACTCGAGGGAACCGAAGTCAATACCTTGCAGGTCAGCTATCGCTGCTCGCGCGAGATTGCGGAGTTTGCCGTGGGGATACTCGGTGACCTGCGGGAGGACGAGACGCCGCCGTTGACGATCCGCTCCGGGCCGCCGGTGGAATTGTTTCGCTTTACGGATCACGGGGCCTGCGTGGCGTTCTTGGCGGACGCCCTCAAGGAACTGCTGTGGAAGGAGCGTCTGGCGTCGGTGGCGGTCCTGACCGCGTCGCGGGAGTTGAGCGCGCTGTATCATCGCGGCTTGGTCAACGGCGAGGTGCCGCGCCTGCGTCGGGTCGAGAATCAGGATTTCACCTTTGCCCCCGGGGTTGAAGTGACCGAGATCGAACAGGTGAAAGGGTTGGAATTCGACTACGTGATCCTGGTCGAGGTGAGCATGGCGACCTTTCCCGATACTCCGGCGTCGCGCCGTCTGCTCCATGTGGCAGCGACCCGCGCGGTCCATCAGTTGTGGCTGACCAGCGTGGGCACCCCGTCGGCACTGGTGCGCGGCCAACTGCGGGAGTAGCGCCCAAACCGTTGCCGCCATATGGACCGAGGACCCTTGCTCAGGTATCTTCGGTGCCGTGAACAACGTGGTGGCAGTCATTTTGGGTGGTGGACGCGGGACGCGGCTCTACCCGCTGACGCAATTGCGCAGCAAGCCGGCCGTGCCGCTGGTTGGGAAATACCGGCTGGTCGACATTCCGATCAGCAACTGCATCAACTCCGGTTTGCGCAACATCTTCGTCCTGTCGCAGTTCCAGTCGGCCTCGCTGAACCGGCACGTGTCGCGCACGTACCGGTTTGATCCGTTCTCGAGCGGCTTCGTCGAGATCCTCGCCGCCGAGCAAACGGAGGAGAGTACCGACTGGTACCAGGGGACGGCGGATGCCGTGCGCAAGCAACTACGCCGCTTCTTGAGTCGGGGTGCGGAATGTGTTCTCGTCCTGTCCGGCGACCAACTCTACGTCATGGATTTCCGCAAGATCCTGGAGGTGCACATCGCCAGCCGGGCGGACATCACCGTCGCGGCGACGCCCGTACAGGAAACCGAAGTGTCCGGATTCGGCATTCTCCAGATCGACAACGCCGGCACCGTAACGGATTTTGTGGAGAAGCCACGCGATGCCTCCATCCTGGCGCGACTGGCCCTGAGCGACCGAATGCTGGACACCCATGGCGTTCCCCGCGACCGCCGTTGCCTCGCGTCGATGGGGATCTACGCGTTTCGCCCGGAAGTCCTGGGCCACGTGCTCGAAGACCCGACGCAGATCGACTTCGGCAAGGAAGTCATCCCTCGCGCGATCCGTAAGCATCGGGTCCACGCGCATTTCTTCACCGGTTACTGGGAGGACATCGGGACCATCCGCACGTTCTTCGCGGCGAACATCGATCTTGCATCGGATAATCCGCCCATCGACCTGTTCAGCGAAGACGCGCCGATCTACACGCGCCCGCGTTTCCTGCCGCCGACAAACCTGCACGCCGCCCGGGTGCAACAATCCATCATCTGTGAAGGCTGTCGCATCGGCCAGGCCGAGATCGAACATTCGGTCGTCGGCATCCGCAGCGTGATCGGGGATGGCGTTCGCCTGTCGCACACCGTGATGATGGGTGCCGACTACTTCGGCGATTCGCGAAACGACCGGGACAAGGACGAGCCTGTCCCGGTTGGGGTGGGGGCGGGCAGCGTGATCGAGCACGCCATTATCGACAAGAACGCCCGTATTGGCGAACGCGTGGTGATCCGTGCCCAAGAGGAGCTGCAGAACTTCGATGGTCCCGGTTACAACATCCGTGACGGCATTGTCATCATTCCGAAGAACGGCGTGATTCCGCCAGGAACGGTCATCTGAGTGGAGGTGCGGCAACTCTACAAGGGTCGTGTTGTTGACCTGCGCCTCGAACAGGTGACGTTGCCGAACCACGTCACCGTTACGCTCGAGATGATCCGCCACCCTGGGGCGGCGGCAGTCGTGCCGCTGCACGACGACGATTCAGTCACCTTGGTGCACCAATATCGCTATGCCGCCGGAGGCTTCATCTGGGAGATCCCGGCCGGCAAACTCGATGGCGGCGAGGACCCGGCACGCTGCGCCGCGCGTGAATTGCAGGAGGAGGTGGGACTCCGGGCCGAGGAACTGTTGCCGCTGGGCACGATCCTCACCGCCCCGGGGTTCTGCGACGAACGCATCCATCTGTTCGTTGCCCGCCGTCTGACGCCGACCGCGCAGCAACTGGACGCGGATGAAGTGTTGTCGGTCAGCCGCATGCCCCTGGAGCGGGCATTGCGCATGATCCGCAACGGCGAGATTCAGGATGCCAAGACCATCGCCGGTCTGCATCACGCAGCCGATTTCCTCGCACGTGCGCACCCCCGCTGAGTGATGTCCCGGGTCGATCAGGCTTACGCGCGCTTGGTGGAGGCATTACGCGCGCAGACGGATCTGGCCGACGCGTTGCACTTGCTCGAGTGGGATCAGGAGACGGTCCTGCCCGCCGGCGCGGCGGAACGGCGCGCCCGGCAGATCGGGACCCTGGCCGCAGCGTTGCACGAACGGCGCACCGACCCCGCGTTCTTGACGTTGGTCGATGAGTTGGCGGCGATCAGTGCCGAACTCGACCCGTCACAGGCGGTGGACGTGCGGGAGACCAAATGGCACGTGGATCGCGCTCGCTGTCTCGATCCGGAACTGGTGCGCGAGCGCTCCACGTTGCACGCGCAAGCACGCGGGATCTGGGTGACCGCCCGCCGCGACAACGACTTCGCCGCCCTTGCCCCGTGGCTGGGCCGCGTCATCGATACCGAGCGCCGCGTCGCCACCGCCATCGATCAGCGCCGGCCGGCGTACGATGTCTTGCTCGAGGAGTTTGAGCCGGGCATGTCTGCCGCCTCCCTCGATGCGCTCTTTCAAGAACTGCGCACCGGCCTGCAACCGCTGGTCGACCGCATCCAACGCAAAGCCAACCGGCGCCACAGGGGTGCCGAGGCGCTGTGCGGCGCCTTTCCGGTCAACGCCCAGCGACGCTTCAACAAGCTGGTTGCCGACCGTCTAGGGTTCGACTTCAATAAGGGCCGTCTCGACGAAGCCGCCCATCCGTTTACCACAACCGTCGGAGACGATGTGCGTATTACCACGCGCTACGATCGGCGCGACCTCCGCTACGGGCTCTACGCCACGATTCACGAAACCGGACACGCGCTCTACGAGCAGGGGCTCGATCCGGGGGCGTGGGGTACCCCGCGCGGCAGCGCCTGCTCGTTTGGCATTCACGAATCGCAGTCGCGGCTGTGGGAGAACCAAGTCGGGCGTTCCGAAGCCTTCTGGACACACCTGCTGCCAGCGGCGCGCAAGGCGTTTCCCGCTTTGGCGGGCCGCTCGCTGGGCGACGTGCTCCTCGCGGTGAACGACGCGGGTCCATCGCTCATCCGGACGGAGGCGGATGAGATTACCTACAACCTGCACATCATTTTGCGCTTCGATATTGAACGATCCCTGATCGACGGCAGTCTCGAAGTAGCGGCCCTACCGCAGGTCTGGCGCGAGAAGATGCGACACTACCTCGGGGTCGAACCGGAGACGGACCGTGATGGGGTGCTCCAAGACGTACACTGGCCCGGCGGCTCGATCGGGTACTTTCCGAGCTACGCCTTGGGAAATGTGTACGCCGCACAGCTGTTCAAGGCGGCGGAGGCGGAGATCGGCCCTCTCGACGCGGCCCTCGCCGCCGGCGAGTTCACCGTCCTGCTCGGCTGGCTGCGCCAACGCATCCATCGCTTCGGACAGACCTACCGGCCGGTCGAACTGATCACCCTCGCGACCGGCGAAACGCCAACCGCGCGCCCGTTGCTGGACCATTTGGAAAGACGAATCGCTTTCCTCGAATCGACTTAGTCCTC
>JAGDMS010000577.1 GCA_017860575.1 Deltaproteobacteria bacterium
CCGAGCTGAAGCGCGACAGCAACCGGCTCCGGATCTCCGGTGATCGAATCCTCTCGAACGCTACCTTGAAAATTAGTACATACCCATAACAATTAAATGGTATTTACCTGATCAGCGTCATTGAAGCTGGCTGCACGATTCTTCCGCGCGATGGGCGGTGCGGCTGCGCTTCGCACAGTGAGTCGAAGTCGAAGCGGCGGGCATCGACGCCCGAGTCAGGCTACTGGAGGAAGCCCTCGTAGAAGGAAGTCCAACCGCCGGACTGTCTCAACTGCAGTGAGGGTGCCGGATGCGGGCGGCGTGGTTGGGGGTGAGGTGCTGCCATGGTTGTCCCGGCCGCTCTTCTCCCCCGTGAAGCGGCGCAGGGGAGCTTTATTACCCACCCGAGCAGTCCAGGAATATTGCGCGGTACGATGCTCTGCAGGATGACCCCACGGGGGCAGCTACGGGCGGGGCCTGTTTGCAAGTCAGCGTCTTGTCCGCGACTCTTCAACGAGACTCTTAGAAGAGGTCCACCTGCAGGAAAAGCGTCAAGGAAACAATTCGCTAAACTGAATGCGACTGGACGATCGCGAACCCCGGGGTACGCAGTTACCTCGATCCGAAAAAATCGTGGAGGCCAAGATGGACAGACGAACGTTTTCGCTCTGGATGCTCGTCGCTTCGCTCTCGCTCGTCGCAGCCAAGAGGTCGGCTGATGCGGGTGGTGGCGGTGGCGGTGGCGGTGGTGGCGGTGGTGGCGGTGGCGGTGGAGGTGGCGGAAGCGGAGGCGGTGGTTCCTCTGGTTCCGGTGGCTCCTCCGACAGCGGCTTTGGCTACGGTAGCGATAGCCCCGGCTTCAGTGCTGGTCCTGGTCCGAGTGCTGGTCCTGGTCCGAGTGCTGGTCCTGGCCCGAGTGCTGGTCCGGGACCAAACGCGGGTCCGACAACTGGTCGGCTAACCGCTGATCCCACGCGGGACCAAGTCCGTGATCGGGACCGCGACAGAGACCGAGACGTCGAGAAGGACCGTGACAGAGACCGCGATAGAGACCGTGATCGCGATTATTTGCTTGGCCAGTGACCGCCGCCCTGATCCTCCGAGCCCCCACCGCACAAAAGAGGCACCTCTAGCCGAAGCGTGGATGGGCGTTCGAGACGGGAATCCGGCTCGGTTAAACGGTCGATCGCCCATGCGCGGTTTCCGAAGCAGGAGGTCGGCATGGACGGTTGGCCAGATTGGTTCAGGGCATCAGCCCCAAGGTGAGCCGCGGAGGAGTGGGGGCTTGGCGACCCAGACCCGACACGTCGCCAAGCTTACCCCGCCAGAGTAGGGCGACCACTGGCAGCCCGAGTACCGTTGCGCTGAGGTGGCAACAACATCCTGCAACCAGCGGTTTTACTTGATACGTCCACCGGAGCGGTTTGGCCCTGGTGGTGTTGAAGTAATCGATACTCTGCTGATGGCCGCGCGCAGCGCTGCGATCACCTACCGGTCGTTCCCTGAGCCTGTCCGATCCACCTGGCAGATCTTGTTCCCGCGCGCCGCCTTGTTCGGAGCCGCCGAGGCACTCAGCCAGTAGCGGCTACGGCGCGGCAGCAAGGTCTCTTTTCAGGCACCTTGCGCAAATGCCCGTCGGAGAGACGCTCCGCGATCCCTCCTTTGGCTCCCGCATTGGCCAGTTCCCGGGTCGTCCAATGAGTGATGGGGCGACCATCCGGGTGGGGCGACTCGCACGCGAGGGCGAAGATCCGACACCACTACGGCGCCGTCAGGGTGTCGGGCGCCCCGCAGCCGATCCATCACGGGCTCCAGGCACCGCTCGATGCAGTGCCGGGTCCCGGCGCTGACATCCGCCTTGTCGATCCCCAGCGTCTCGGCAATCGCCTCATTACTCCCACCTACGCCATTGGCCAGCCCTACGATGCGGGCTCGTCTGGCGACCTGCGGCGGGGTGCTATGTGCGCGGATCAACAGCTCGAGAACTCCGCACTCCAAGGCCAGGCGGTTGATTCCGTATCGGGGTGAGCCACGCTCATCGACCTCCCGGTAAACCTGCGTGCTGCGTGTTATCGCACATTCCTAATGTTGATAATCAGATGTAGGCGATCCCGTGCCAGGTGAATATCGTCATTTCCGACCGCAGGCGCCGGTTGCTTAAAACTTACCACGGCGCGGTGTGGACCGGCGATTTTTGGAAGCGCCCGACCGGCCCCTTGAGCTTGTGCATCGAGCACCCGCCCGTCGCGCTGCGCGGACGCTTAGCCAGTAGCAGGCCTCTATCCCGCGAATCAGCGCCCTTCGGTAAAGTCAAAAATTAATGATGTGCATCAGCTTCGCGGCGAGGCGGCGATCTCAATATTTTCCATACTAGTCGTATGGAAAAACGCAGGGTAGGAAGCGCACCGCTTCCGCACGTCCCTTAGGCGGCTGAGGCCCGCCGATCCGCGTACGAGAGACAGACCGACCAGGCAGGAGCATCAGACAACACGATCAGGAGGAACTTGCCGTGACTCGCAATTTGCAGCAAAGCCGAAAACTGCTGAAACCAGCCATCCTCGCGCTCTTGCTCGCGCCACTCGCTCTCGCGGCGCAGGCAGGCCAAGGGCCGGGAGGCCCAGGGTCAGGAGGGGGCGGCCCGCCCGACGGCAGCGGGCCGTCCAGGAGTCACGACAGGTTCATCCAGTTCGACGACACCTCCGACGAGTACGTTCTCACCCAGGGCGGTGTCGTGCTCAAGCGCGTGCCCAAAGGGGATGTGGAGCGCAGCCTTTCGACGGCCCTCTGCGGCGAGTGCCACAAGGACGCGGTCGCCCAGCTCAAGAACTCGATTCACTTCAGCGCGCAGGGCCCAAATCCGCGGATCCTGTTCCCGGGCGGGGGCGCCCATGGTGCCCTTGACCGCGCCTGCGGGCTGCCGGGAACCACGGCGCTGATCAACTACACCAGCAACGTCAACCTCGGGGAGTGCGGCAAGTGCCACGTCGGGCGTTTCCTCCCGCCCATGCAGAACGCCTTCACCAGTGTGTTTTTGCAGATGGGGATGCCGCCCAAGCTGGCGGCCACCAATGCCACCAATCTCGTCGACGGCGGCCTGGACTGCCTGATCTGCCACGCGGACCATTACTTGTCGGTGCGTGACGACATCGACTGGACCTTGCAGACGCTGGAGATCGCAGGCTATGCGGAACCGGGGGAGCATTCTCCGTCGCCGCAGGGCTACGGAAAACTTGCCCACGACGATGCGGACTTCGATCACGACGGGGAACTCGACCTCGTGATCGATGTGACCGGCGATGGGGTCGGCGACTGGCCGCTGAAGCAGGACTTGAACGGTGACGGCACGCCGGAAACGCCTTGGCCGACGGTCATGCAGGACCGCTCGGTGGCGGCCGTACTGTCCGTCGGCAAGACCGACGAGCACACCTGCCTGCGCTGCCATGAGCACGCCCGCACCGGCTACAAGCGAGGCACCCTGTTCCGCGTCGGCTACGACGCCCACGCCAATGTCTGCTTCCCCAACCCGTCGCTGACGGCGGATAACTCCAACTGCCCTGAGCACAACACCTGCACCGCCTGCCACGTAACCCTGAACGAGGACTACGACGGCGACGGCTTGAAGGACGTGCACAAGTTCGTCCGCGGGCACCTGGTCGGTGGCGATCT
>JAGDMS010000284.1 GCA_017860575.1 Deltaproteobacteria bacterium
CCGACAGCGGCTCGAGTTGGCCGGTTTGACCACGACTTTCCGCGCCGCCTCGCAACAGCTGCGCGCCGACGTCGATCGCTCCAAGGCGGTGCTGCTCGGCGTGCCGGTGCAGGATGTCTACAGCGCGTTGCAGGCGCAATTCGGCTCGATCCAGGTGAGTCAGTACAACCAGTACAGCCGTGTGTGGAATGTCATCCTCCAGTCGGACGCGCCCTACCGACGGACGCCGGCCGACCTCACGCGGCTCTACACGCGGTCGAGCAACGGTCAGATGGTGTCGTTGTCGTCCGTCGTAACGACGCGGTACGTGACCGGTCCCGACCTGGTGCCGCACTTCAACGGCTTCCCGGCGGCGTACGTGACGGGCTCGGCCGCGTCGGGGTACAGTTCGGGCACCGCCCTCGCGGCCATGGAAGCGGTCGCCGACGAGGTCTTGCCCCAGGGGTACGCCTACGCGTGGTCGGGGATGGCCTACCAGGAAAAGCAGTCCGGTAGCACGTCCGTGGCGGCCTTCGTCTTCGGGCTGATCATCATCTTTCTCCTGCTCGCCGCCCAGTTCGAGTCGTGGACACTGCCCGGTGCCGTCATGACGGCGGTGCCCTTCGGCATTCTGGGCGCACTGGTGTTCAATTGGCTGCGGGGTCTGGAGAACGACGTGTACTTCCAGATTGGCATGTTGGTGCTGATCGGGTTGGGGGCGAAGAACGCCGTCCTGCGCGTGACCTTCGCCGTCGAGTTGCGCCAGCAGGGGTTGTCGATCATGGACGCCACGATCAAGGCGGGCGAGGAGCGCTTCCGCCCGATCATCATGACCTCGCTCGCGTTCATCCTGGGCGTGTTACCGCTGGCGATCGCCAGCGGCGCGGGGGCCAACGCGCGGCATTCGATCGGCACCGGCATCATGGGTGGCATGATTGGTGAGGCCACACTGGCCATGCTCTACGTGCCGCTGTTCTTCTATATCTTCGATCGTCTCGCCGAGCGCCGGAAGTCGCCCGAGGCGGGTAAAGGCGAGGGCAGTGCGCTCCCCCCCGCACCGGCGGGCGCGGCAGCCGCCGCGGCGGCGCACCCGATGCCCGGACCCACCGCGTAGTCGGACAGCCGCTCATGCGCAGACACCCGATCGTTCTCGTCGTTGGTGCAGTGCTCTCGGGGTGTATGATGGGCCCGAACTACCAGCGCCCCAGCATCGACACCCCGGCCACCTTCCGCTTCGAAGTTCCCCAGGCCGCGGAGACGGCCAACACCGACTGGTGGAGGCAGTTCGGCGACCCGGTGCTCGATGACCTGATTGCGGAGGCGCTTGCGAACAACAAGGGCGTACGCATCGCCGCAGCCAACATCGAGCAAGCCGCCGGGGTTCTGACGACGACGCGCGCGCCACTGTTTCCGCAGGTGGGCTACCGCGGCAACGCCGCCCGGCACCGGCTGAGTACGCAAGGCTCCAGTCCGGTCGCGGGCTCGAACCCGCAATCGTCGTTCGAGTTGCTGGGCGGCGCCAGTTGGGAGATCGACCTGTGGGGCCGGATCCGACGACTCACGGAATCGGCGCGCGCCAGCTTCTTTGCCTCGGTCGAAGCGCGCCGCGGCGTGATCCTCTCGCTCGTCTCCTCCGTCGCCAGCAGTTACATCCAGCTGCGCGGCCTCGACGCGCAACTCGAGGTCGCCAGACGGACGCTGGCGACATACGCGGAGGCCGTCAAGCTCTTTAGCCTGCAATTCAAGCACGGCCAGGTTTCCGAGATGACCGTGGCCCAGGCCCGCACGCAGTACGCGACCGCCTTGGCGACCATTCCACAATTGGAATCGCAGATCGCGCAGCTCGAGCAGGCCCTCTCGATCCTCCTCGGCCGGAATCCCGGGCCGATCACGCGCGGTACGACGATCGACGCCCTGCCCCTCGTCGCGGTGCCGGCCGGCGTGCCATCGCAGCTGCTGAACCGGCGTCCGGATCTTGCGCAGGCCGAACAGAACCTGGTCGCCGCGAACGCGCAAATCGGGGCGGCCAAGGCGCTCTATTTCCCCACCATCTCCCTGACGGGTACCGCCGGCCTGATGAGCGGGGAGCTGCACGACCTCTTCCAGGGACCGGCGCGTACGTGGCGCTACGCCGGGTCGTTCACGGGGCCGATCTTCACGGCCGGGGCGATTTCGGGGCAGGTGGCACAGGCAGAGGCCGCGCAGCAGGCCGCGCTCGTCAGCTATGAGGCGGCGATCCAGGCTGCGTTTGCCGACGTCGCCAATGCACTGGTCGCCCATCAAAAACTCAGCGAGCAGCTCGAGGCCCAGCGTGAATTGGTTACCGCCGCCCGCGATTACACCCGGCTGGCGAACCTCCAATACACCGGCGGCTACACGCCGTATTTCACCGTCCTGCAGGCCGAGCAGCAGCTCTTCCCGGCCGAACTGAACGAGGCGCAAACGCGCGCCGCGCTGTTGAGCTCGCTGGTGACGGTCTATCAGGCCATGGGGGGCGGCTGGGTGACAGAGGCCGACAAGCTGACCGGAGCGCCCGACATCGGTACCGACAGGACTCCGCTGATTCCCTTTCCGTGATCAGCGGGGTTCTCGCAGAAGCTTTCGGGACGGATGGGCGACCCGGGCGGGCGCGGCTTAACGGCAGGCGCCGGCATGTGTCCCCATGCGGCGAACGGACGCGCCCCCATCGCCCATCCGTCCCGTTGTCGCCTGGCAAATCGGGCCTTCGTGGGGGCCAGCGGCGTCCCCGGACATTCTGGTGGCAAGCTGGTACCATAGCCAGCCGAAAACAACATACGACGGTGCCCCACGGCGAGCGTGCCTCAAAGGATGCCGGTCACCGCGCTGCGCGGCAGACCGGAGCGGGCGGCCGGCTCCGCGTGCGTCAGGCCCCTGCGTTCGGCCCCGCGACAGATGGCCGCGATGAGCTGCGCCTTGAGGACGGCTTCCATGCCCCGGCTCTTTGAGTTCCCCACCTGTGCAGCGATCCGCGCCGCCGCAGTCCGCGTCTTCATCGTTGCACCTCTCGTGCGTACGTCTCCAACTGTGCGGGTCGCCTGTTCACGCCGCGGAGCCAGACGCCGATCCGGTCCGCAAGATCGAATCGCGGGTGCTGGCCGACACGCAGGCAGGGCAGCCGACGTCCTGCGCACTGTTGCCGGCTGGCTCCTCAACTTGCAAAGCTGTGGAAAATAGGGGAACAAGAAGCGCGAGCGCATGCTCGGGTTGCCGAGCTCAAATCGCACATGCAGCCATGACGGGCCTTCGCATCTTGTTCGTGACGCCCTATGTGCCGTCGCCGCTGCGCGTCCGATCCTACAACTTCATCCGCCAGCTCTCACGCCAAGGGCATCGTGTGACCGTGGCCACCCTGTGCACGCCGGGTGAGGAAACCGCCGCTGCGGCGCTGCGGGTGGAGTGCGAGCGCGTGCTGACGGCTCCGTTTGGTTTTGGTGGCGCCATATGGAACTGCGTCCGCAATGCGTGGATGCAAGCGCCCCTGCAGGCCCTGTGCACTTTTTCCGCTGTATTGGGGCGACGGCTAGCGACGGAGCTAGGCACGACCCGCGGGGGCAACGGCCATGGCGCCCCGTACGACCTCATCCACATTGAATTCCTGCGAGCCGCGCTGTTTGGCCTGACAGTCCAGGGCTTGCCACGGGTGTATGACTCCGTCGACTGCATCAGTCGCCTTCTGGAAAGTACGGCAACGCTGGCTGGGTCTCCGATTGCGCGCTGCGCAGCTCGCATCGACCTCAACGCAACCAGGCGATTTGAAGGGCGGCTCATCGGCGAGTTCGAGCACACCTTGGCGACATCCGACGCGGACAGGCAGGCCCTAGCGACGTTGGTGGAGCAGTCGTGGCAGCGACTGGGAGGCGCCACGCGTCAGCAGCCGCAAACGCCGGCGGCGCCCGCGATCACGGTTGTCCCGACCGGTGTTGACCTGCAGTACTTTCAGCCGAGACATTCGGTGCGGGAAGCCGGCACGCTCGTTTTCGTCGGCCGCATGAGCTATCACGCAAATGTCACGGCGGTGCTGCAGTTCGTGCACTCTGTGATGCCGCGCATCTGGGCGCAGCGCCCGGACACGCGACTCCTCATTGTGGGGTCGAACCCGAACCGGTCGGTGCGGCGGCTGGCTCGACAGTATGGGCCGCGCGTGGTGGTAACCGGCGCCGTTCCGGACACCCGCCCCTTTCTCGCCCGCGCCACCGTCTCGGTCAATCCGCTTGTCTACGCGGTCGGTGTACAGAGTAAGATCCTCGAGGCAATGGCGATGGGAACACCGGTGGTGGTGACGCCTCCGGCATCCGGCTCCATGCGCGTGCAGCATGGCAGACATTTGCTGATAGCCGAGGATGCGGTGCAATTTGCGCAGCATGTCTTACACCTATTCGATGACACCGCGTTGCGGGTGCATCTGGCGGAGAACGGACGGCGGTATGTGGAGGACCATCACGACCAGCGAACTGTGGGGGTGCAACTCGAAGACATCTATTGCCGTGCGATCGCGCAGTTCAGAACGCACCAGAGCTTCGCACAACAGCCGCTGCACCGTGTAGCTCGAACAGGGAGCGTATGACGGACGTTGAGACGCAGCAACTTGATCGAGGGGTGAGCGGGCACAGAGTCGCACTGGGGGCGGGCGTGACCGCACGGCTCGTGAAAGCGGCCCTGGATCGACTCGCATCGGCCGCACTGCTGATTGTGCTGGCGCCGCTGCTGCTGGTCATTGCCCTCCTCGTGCGAGTGACCTCGCCCGGTCCGGTAATTTACCGGCGCCGGGTGTTGGGACAAGACGGCCACCGCTTTGATGCCTTCAAATTCCGCAGCATGGTGGCGGATGCCGACGACCTGCTACGCACGCAGCCGGAGCTGCTTGCGGCCTTCGAGGCTAACGTCAAGATTCCCGATGATCCACGCGTTACCCGGCTGGGACGGATTCTGCGCCGTTCGAGCCTTGATGAGCTCCCACAACTATTCAACGTGCTGTGTGGGCAGATGAGCCTGGTCGGTCCCCGTATTATCACGCCGGAAGAGGCGGTGCGCTACGGGGACGCCATCGAGAAGCGTCTCAGCGTGAAACCAGGGCTTACGGGCCTCTGGCAAGTGAGCGGCAGGCAAAACGTCGACTACAGCCAACGCGTTGTGCTCGACCTGCAGTACATCGATAACTGGTCTCTATTGCTGGACGTGGTTATTCTGCTGAAAACGATTCCTGCTGTATTAAGCATGCGAGGCGCCTATTAATGGACCTCGACTGCTGGACTGCCGGCAACGGTCGGCTAGCGGTTGCGATGCCGGGCGGTGCCGGCGGACTGTTGGGCCAATTCGCGCGCTACGTTGCCGGTGCCGACGGTTCCCACCGCGGACGAATCGAGGAAGCCGGGTGAATGCGGGGTCAGCGGCCGATGTGCCGCGGCAACCTGGCGGTGCATGACCCTATGCCGGAGGCACACAGCATGTGTGGGGTGGCCGATGGTCCAACCGTTCGTGGACCGCGCGCACAGGCGGCGCTGCACCTGTCGCGCCAAGCCACTTCACCGGGGCGCTATGCGATTGAGCAAGCACTCGCGGGACTGTCCCGGTGGGTGCCTACGCCCATCGGGATGGCGACGCGGGCAGTGTTCTACCGGCTGAGAGACGGTAGCAGCGGATGCATTGCGCGGTTTCATCGCTGATCAGGTTCCGCGTGCGTCATACGCTCGATCGCGACTATTCCACCGAGAAATAGCCAGCCGAGCACGCTGGCTCGAAAACCCGTAAGGGTGACGTTGTAGACAAATGGCAACACCCAGTCGCCAAGCATTCCAGATGCCAACGTGCCCACCAGTCCGCCCAACGCACCATAGACATACGCCTGAGCGAACCCTGCGGGCACCCGCTTCCGTAACGTCCAACCCAAACGACCGACTTCCCAGACAAACCACAGGAAGCAGCCCAATCCCAGGAAGCCCGTCTGGGCAATGAGATCGACGTAAGTGTTGTGCGAGCTGAAGTGCACGTAATAGCCGAGAATGGGGAACAGGGGAGTCGAATGATAGTAATTCGCCGGGCCAAGCCCCAGTACGGGATTGAAGCAAATGATCTTGGCTAGTGCGCGCCAGGCCGCGATCCGGCTCGATAGACTGTAGGGATTATCTCCACTGGCAACCAAAGTGGTGACCTTAGTGATGACATTGGGAAGGTTCACGGCCGCTGCTGCCACGCATCCCAGGGTCGCCAGGCACCCCAGGCGCGGCGCACCCACCCAGAGGATTGTACCCACTGCAATGAGCGGCGGGAGCCAACCCGAAAGCCAATCGCGCAGCACCACAATTCCGACGTAGAGGGCCGCACACGCCAGTCCGGCCGTCCCCAGCCGCCCGAGCAAGTGGAGGCGGCGGTTGAACATGGCCTGGCTGAAGGCCAATGCCACCAGCCATGTCCAGAAAAGACCACCGTCAGCGCCGCGTGGATTCGTCGGTACGCCAAAAGACTGAAATCCCGGCTGCGCACCGTCTTCGCCAACCAGAGGGTCATGATCAACGGCACGAAAAGGAAGGGAAAGTTGAGTTCCGTCTGCGTACCGGTGCCGACGGTAAAGGGGATGACCAGGCTGCCCACGAGCAAGACTGCCAGGCCCAGCGGCGGGCGAATGAGGGCCACCGCCGTTCCCCCGGCGAGAAAGAGGCTCAGGTGATCGGGATCCGTAAATGGGGCGAGCGCGGCGTTCAGCCGCTGCAGATAGTGTTGAATCGGGTGCAACGTCATCTCCAACAGAGCCTCGCGAACCTGACTGGTTCCGCAG
>JAGDMS010000285.1 GCA_017860575.1 Deltaproteobacteria bacterium
TGTTTCACCAGCGCTCAGCAGCGGAGCGCCACAGCGGCAGGTTCGTCCTTCCAGCAGCGCGTCGATCTCGTCGAAGCGGGATACGGGAACCGCCCGATGCAGGGTTGCGCCGGGTCGCCGGCGGGCGGCCTGCGACCGCTGCCAGCGCCGGAACCCGCCCGCGGCGACGGCGGCAATCACCGCGAGGCCCAGAATGACACCAATCACGGGGGTGCCGCCGCTTCCGCTTCTACGCCCAGCCGCGCGAGCGCCTGATCCAGCTGCCCGTGGCTGCCCACCATCACCAGAATATCTCCGGGCTGCATCACGAAATCCGGCGACGGATTGGTGCTTGGTTGGCCGTCGCGAACCACCGCGATAACCGTCGCCCCAGTCATTTTCCGCAGCTGCAGGTCGCGGATGGAGCGCCCGGCTGCCGGTGAACGCTTCGGCACCATGAAGCTTTCCGTCGTCGTCGCCGCCAGGATCTGGTCGAGCTGATCCAGCGTCTGCCGCGGCAGCGCCAGTCCTCGGAGCATGCTGTAGCCTTGTTTGCGGATCAGCTCCACCTGCAGGGTGATGACATTGCGGGGCACCCGCAGGCGGCGCAGAACCCGCGCAAAGATCTCCACCGAGGTCTCGAATTCCTCCGGAACCACCTCAGTCGCACCCAGG
Source organism: Deltaproteobacteria bacterium (assembly GCA_017860575.1). Taxonomy (GTDB): domain Bacteria; phylum Desulfobacterota; class Binatia; order HRBIN30; family HRBIN30; genus JAGDMS01. The sequence continues at coordinate 655 of JAGDMS010000285.1, forward strand.
TGCTCGAGATCGTCCATTTCGGCGACGTAACGCGTGCGGACGATGATCGGCACCTGCGGATTCATTTGCCGGGTCAGCGCCACGATCCGTCGCGTTGCCACCGGGTCGGAAATGGCCACGACCACCACATGTGCCGCCGCGACACCAGCCTGGCGCAGCACCTCCCCACGGGTGGCATCACCGTAAAGGCTCGGCTCACCCCCGCGTCTGGCCACCGCCAAACGGTCGGGATTGATCTCCAGAATCAGATACGGCAAGCCCGTCTGCTGCAGCACATGCGCAAGGTTTTCACCGTTGAGACCGTAGCCCACGATCAGCACGTGACTGCGCGCAGGCAGCCGTTCTCCACCCGCCTCGGCCACCGCGTGCGGCTCGTGCCATGTATAGCTCGCTTTCGAGGCGGCAAAGATCAGGAACGGGGCCGCCACCATGGTGAGCACGGCGACGGCAACAAACATCTCGTACTGCTGGGCAGTCATTAAGCCGGCCGGCGATGCAAACTGGGCCAGAACGAAGGCCAGTTCTCCGATCTGCGCCAGCGACAGCGCCGTCGTCACGGCGACCCGCGCCGAGCGATAGAATGGCGCGATGGCCACCGTCGTCACTACCGTTTTGCACACGACGAGCGCCATGGCGGCCCCCGCCAACAGCGGCAGATGCTCCCAGAGAAAGTCGAGACGCAACAACATCCCGATGGAAATGAAAAACACGCTGTTGAACGCGTCACGAAACGGCAGGATCTCCGCAGTCGCCTGGTGACTGAACTCCGATTCCGAAACGACCAGACCAGCGATCAACGCGCCCAAGGCCAGCGAGAGGCCCCCCCAAGCCGCCAGCCATGCGGTGCCAAGGCAGAGCAGGATAACGACGCCGGTGAACAGCTCACGGCTCCGCAACTTGACAACTTGCCGCAAAATCGCGGGCATCAAAAAGCGTGCGGTGACGATGATGAGCATGACCGTCATGGCCGCCTGCAACAACACCCTGCCGACCGCCAGCCACGACATCACGTCGCTGCTAGCCAACAGGCGCGTCAGCAACATCATAGGAATCAGGGACAGGTCCTGGATGAGCAGAATCCCCACGGCCAGGCGGCCGTGGGGTGCATTGATCTCGCCCCGATCACTCAACGTCTTCAAGACGATCGCCGTGCTCGATTGCGCCAGAAGGAAGCCGAGTAACAGCGCCGTCGACGGACTCAATCCCAGCAGCAAGGCCACGCCGAAACCGAGCGCGCCGGTACCGAGCACTTGAACGCACCCGGACCAGACGATGACCCGCCCCAACCGGGCCAATTGGGCCAGCGACAGCTCGAGACCCACCACAAAAAGCAGCAGGACCAAGCCGAGTTCGGCGAGGCTTTCCACATCGGCCGTTTGCGCGATGAGGCCGGCGCCGTTGGGACCGATGATGATGCCGGCGATCAAAAAGCCCACGACCGACGGCACGTTGAGTCGCTGAAAAACGTAGACGATGGGGAGTGCGGTCGCGAACAGTACGACCAGGTCGCGCAGGATTGCCCCTTCGGTCATCGCATGCGCTCGTCACGCCCGGTTCGGCCGCACCCTATCGGCACCGCGCAATCTCTCGTGCCACCCGAGCGACACCGGTCATGCATCCTTGCCGACTGCCTCGCGAACGTGACTCAGGCCATCTCGCTGCAGCAGCTCCACCAAGCCGCGCGCGACCCGCGCGGCCAGCCGGGGCCCTTCGAAGATCATACCCGTATAGAGCTGCACTAAGGACGCGCCGGCGCGGATCTTTTCGTAGGCGTCCAGCGGACCAAAGATTCCACCGACACCGATGATTGGCAGGTCCGGACCTGCCAAGCGGCGGAGCGTCCGAACCACGGCGGTTGCTCGCTCCCGAAGCGGCGCGCCGCTGAGGCCGCCGTTTTCATCGCACGGGGTGCGTAAGCCGGCGCGCTGCGTCGTCGTGTTGGTGGCCACCAAGCCGCTGGCACCGCCGCGGCCTACCGCGGCAACGATCTCCGGCAGTGCCTCCTCACTCAGGTCGGGCGCAATTTTGACCAGGATCGGCCGACGGGCCAGACCGTGACCTCGTGCCAGCGCATCGTTTTCGGCGCCCAGCGCGGAGAGCAGGGCCACCAGGTGCGCTGGTGTCTGCAGGTCGCGCAAGCCCGGTGTATTGGGCGAGCTGACGTTGATCACCACATAATCCGCGAGAGCAGCCAACTGCCGAAAGCTGCGCAGGTAGTCCGCCACGGCATCCCCTATGGGCGTGGCGCGTGATTTCCCGATGTTGATCCCAATCGGAATCGAAGAAGGCTGTCGATGTGTCCCCCAGCGCTGCGCAATCGCGGTGGCGCCCGCGTTGTTGAATCCCATCCGATTGACGATGGCCCGGTCACGCGCCAGTCGAAACAGACGCGGTTTGGGATTCCCGGGCTGGGCCGCAGCGGTAATTGTCCCGAGTTCGGCGAATCCAAAACCAAGTAGCGGCCACACGTGTGCCGCTCTCGCGTCCTTGTCAAATCCGGCCGCCAGACCCACCGGATTCGGAAAACGGATACCCCACAACTCTTGCGACAACGCGGGGTGGGTCAACGGCCGGGGGAGAAAACGGGACGCGAGCAGCCACTCCACTGCAGCCAAACCACGCATCGCGAGATCGTGGGCGTGCTCAGGATCCAGCTGGAACAATAAGGGGGCAACGCCGTGGTAGAGTGTCATCCTCGGCACACGCTGGTTTCACGCATTTCCGCTCCGGGGAAGCGCGGGCTCCGTCTGTTCAGGGCCGGGTCTGACAACCGCAGCGGTGCACTACGTGCCTGCGGAGCACTCAGTCGACGTCCACCGGCATGGCGGTCTGCACCCGGTAGCGCTCATAGCGATCCAGGATTCGACGCACGTAGGCCACCGTCTCACTGCCCTTGGCATAGCCGTTGGACAGCGGCGCGTACAGAGACGGCTGCTCGAGCAACGGCAGCATCAGCTCCAGCGCGCTCTCCCACCGATTGGGATCATACCCAAAGCGGCGCGCCAACATCTGCGCATCCCGCACATGGCCGGGCCCGATGTTGTAGGCCGCCAGCACGATAGGCAACCGCTCACGGCCCGTCACCGTGTGAAACATTTCATCCAGCTGGCGCAGGTAGCGCACCCCCGCCTGCACGTTGTCGGCCGGTGTCTCGAAGTGATCCGCGCCCACCGACTCAGCTGCGATCGGCCGTACCTGCATCAAGCCCACGGCTCCCTTGTCGCTCCGGCTGAAGGGGTTGAAACCCGACTCCTCAAAGATCAAGGCCGCGATGAGGCGCCAATCAAAGCCCTCGGCCTCGGCATGATGCGCGATCAGTCGATCAAACGGCGAGATGGTGATCGCCAGACGCGCACGCGGCGGCGCCGCGGTGAGATCCGACAACGCCGGCACGGGCACCTCCGCGCCATCGACCCGAATATACCACCCGCCGGCCCGCAACGACCATGTTCCTGGCCGCTGCAGTGCGTCCGGCTGCGGATCGACACTGCCCGGCGCGGACGGAGCGGCAGCAAGGGATCGCTTCGCGTGCTGCGGTTGCAAGACCACCGCGAGGGCGGCCATTCCCACTACCGCAGCCCCCCAGCGCAGCGCACCGCTCAGCCCGAACGGGGACTCAATCATCGGGGATCACTTTGCACGACTTGTCCCTGCGGCGCAACCGATCATTGCAACCGATGAGCACGTTGACAGAAGACGGCGTCTTACTCTAGCTTAGAGCCATCAGGGGCCCTGCGATGCCAGAAAGTGAACAGATCGACTCCCTCCAAGCAAGGGAAAAAATCCTTGCAACGGCGAGCCGGCTGTTTTCGGAACAAGGGTACGAGAACACGTCCCTAGCGCAGGTGGCGCGTCAGGCAAAGGTCAGCAAGGCCCTGATTTTTTGGCATTTTGATTCCAAAGAGAAGCTCTATCGCAGCGCCCTGCGCAAAACGCTGGAGCCGTACTTCATCGATGTTGACGGCCTCGAAGGGCTGGGAGAGCGGGAACAGATCGAGCGGCTGATCGATCTGTTCTATGACTTCGTCCACGAGAACGTGGATTCAGTGCGTTTCTTTCTCAACCTCACGCTGCAAGTGGACCGCCAACAGGATGAAGTGCTCGGCCGCGTGCAGGAGTTGTACCGTGTGTTCCGCAAATCGCTGGCCGAGATCTTCGAGAGCGGCCGCCGCCACGGCGTTTTTCGTGACGGAACGCAGCCCGAACGCGAAGCGGGCTTGATCATGGCGGCGCTCGCGGGCTTGTTGATCCAACACTTCAGGAGCGACGGCTCTCCCGACGACGCCAGAGACCTGATCGAGCATCTGAAGACGACTCTCTTCCAACGGCTGTTGGTTCCCGCCGTCGGAAGCACGCCCGCGGGGCGCCCGTAACGGGCGCCCCGCCCGAGTCACCCTCGGCCGCCGCCGCCACCCGCAAGGAAGGCTCCGCCCCGCCACACAACCGCCGCACCTTCCCTCCTCCACAGCTTCAACGAGTCCACTCGTCTTTCCCGCTTACGCCCTGTGCTCACGAACAGCCGCTGGTTGCACCACAATTGAGGCACTTGTAACAACTGCCGTTGCGAATCATGATCGCACCGCAATCCGAGCAACTCGGCGCATCGGCTTGTGGGCTGAATCCCAAAGCCTCGACCGTCGCATCCCGGTCCCCCCCCTGTCGGCCGATGTGCTGCGCCTTGCTGTCCAGCGCGCTCGCCTCCACTCCCCCCAAGCCCATCTCGGAGCGCTGTTCGGCATTGAGGAAGCGTGTTCCAAGAAAACGGAAGATATAATCGATCAGCGACTTCGCAATCGGGATCTCGGGATTCTTCGTAAAGCCAGACGGTTCGAAACGCACATGGCTGAACTTGTTGACCAACACCTCCAGCGGCACACCGTACTGCAACGCCATCGAAGTGAGAATACCGATGGTGTCCATCAAGCCTGCGATGGTGCTGCCCTCCTTGGCGATCTTGATGAACAGTTCGCCCGGGGCACCATCCTCGTATTGGCCAACGTGGATGTAGCCCTCGTGGCCGGCGATATCGAACTTGTGGCGCAACGACCGGCAGTCCTGCGGCAGCCGGCGCCGCACGGGTTGGAACTCGGATACCGCCGCGCGCTTCTCGTGCTTGGCCGTGTTGAGCGGCTGCGTGCGTTTACACCCGTCGCGATAAATGGCCACGGCTTTGACGCCGAGGCGCCAGGCTTCGGTGTATGCCTGCGCGATGTCGTCGACGGTTGCAGCGTTCGGCATGTTGATGGTTTTCGAGATGGCCCCCGAGATGAACGGCTGGACCGCGCCCATCATCCGCAGGTGGCCGAGTGGCTGGATGGCGCGCACACCTTGTGCCGCCTTGAAGGCGCAGTCGAAAACCGCCAGGTGCTCGTCCTTTAGTTCGGGCGCGCCCTCGATTGTGTCGTGCTCGTCGATGTACTCCACGATCGACTGGATGTCCTTCGATTCGTATCCCAGGCGCTTGAGCGCCCGCGGCACGGTGTTGTTCACGATCTTCAGCATGCCGCCACCGACCAGCTTCTTGTATTTCACCAGCGCAATGTCTGGCTCAACGCCGGTGGTATCGCAGTCCATCATGAACGCAATGGTGCCCGTGGGGGCGAGCACGGTGGTCTGCGAGTTCCGAAAGCCCACTTCTCGGCCAAGCGCATAGGCGTCGTCCCACGCCGCGCGTGACGCACGTAGGAGTTCCAGCGGAACGTAGGCCGAGTCGATCTTGTGCGCGGCGCTACGATGTCGAGCGATCACGTCCAACATGGGCTCGCGGTTCGCCGCATACCCCGCAAACGGTCCGAGTTACCCCCAGCGCCATCAGTAGCGCGCCCAGGTTCGCATATCCCAGGCCGAGTTCCCGGAACGCCCGCGCGTTGTCGGTAATCTGCGGGGTCGGATAACTCGAATTGTCCACGATGATGTCCTGCGCCGTGATCATGATGCCGACGGCATGGCGGAAGGCCGTGGTGTCGAATTCGCCGCTCTCACTAACGAACGTCATCAGATTGAGCGAGGCCAAGTTGCAGGCCGAATTGTCGAGATGCATGTACTCCGAGCACGGGTTGGAGGCGTTGATGCGGCCGGAGTTCGGGCAGGTATGCCAACTGTTGATCGTCGTATCGAACTGCATGCCCGGATCGCCACACAGGTGGGTAGCGTCCGCAATCATGCGCAGGAGGTCGCGTGCCCGATAGGTATCGGCGGTGT
>JAGDMS010000012.1 GCA_017860575.1 Deltaproteobacteria bacterium
CGCCGCCATCGGTGGCTCCCTCGCCGGTTGTTTCACGATTGCGTTGGCCGAACGTGGCAGCGGGCACACACCGTTTCCGCGGCTGCGCTGAGCCTGGCGGGCGGCGACGTGATTTTAGCCCTTAGCCACGGGGCGGGCGGTACTTAACCGACTTCTTGCACGCCTGGTCGAACTCTTCCGGGCTGATGAGCGGTGTGGTCGACACCTCGACGGCACCGGTCGCATTGATGCTCAGGCTGAGCGCCGCGGCGGAGGTCGCATCGGGAAGGTCGACGATCGAAACCACGTCCGCTTCACCGAAGGAATAATAGTTCGCTTCCACCGTTCCTCCCAGCCCCTGAACCGCCTTCTCAAACGCGGCCCGGCGCGCAGAGCCGCCCTCTTTCAGCAGTCCTTTCGTTCCGGCGACGGTATATGCCCCCTTGAAGAGATACTTTGCCATGATCTGGCTCCTCGTTGCGTCACGGTGCCAACCGATACTTCCCGGATGAACGCCTCACCGCCCCGCTCTCGACACAAATAGACCAGGTCGGAAGTTGCGTCAAATTGATTCCCCTTGACAGGTTAGATACCGAATCGTCACTCTGACCGCGTCGTCCGCGACACCACCCATCGCACGCGCCTGCGACTGGCAGGGGCTACGTTCGGCCCTGGTCCCTACTCCGGCTTGCGGGATTGCCCAGCTCTTGGACAGCGTACAGATCCTCCTCCCCGTCGTCGTCCGGAATACCAGTTCTCGCGAACGGAAGTGGTGGTTACGCCCAGTTTCGGCCGCGGGGGCGTACCCGAGACCCAGGATATTTGGATTGATGGGCCTACGAGGCGCTATCCCACCCTGCCGGTCGTGGCGTTTCCCGCGCATCGGAGCGCCCGGAGAAGGTGATAGGCCCCCGGGGCCTATTTAACAAGCAACAGCGAGCAGAACTGAGCGGAAGCACTTGCGCATGTTGTTGAAATTGCGCTCTATTGCGGTCGGCGGCTTCCGGAGGAACGGGTTCAAGTCCCCCCTCCTCGCATTTCCTTCTTCTTCAAAGGAGATATCTTGCAGCTGCCCGAAATCGCGGCGGGGCGTTCAAGGGGCGCTTGGCATCTGTACGAGGAGGGCCTAGGCTTCCGCCGGCTCCCGCGCTGTGTCAGTCTGTCACTATACCTCGACCATGACGTTCGCTTTCGACAACACCTATGCGCGCCTCCCCGAGCGCTTTTACGCTCGGATTGCTCCAACGAAAGTGCGCGAGCCCCGGCTTGTGACGATGAACCACCCGCTTGCGGAGCTGCTCGGACTCGATCCGGCCCAGCTGGATTCGGCCGACGGAGCGCAGATCCTTGCCGGAAATGTGGTACCCGAAGGCGCAGCGGCGATTGCGCTCGCGTACGCCGGGCACCAGTTCGGCGGATTCGTGCCGCAGCTCGGGGATGGGCGAGCGATCCTACTCGGTGAAGTTGTCGGGGTAGACAGCAGGCGACGAGATATCCAGCTCAAGGGCGCGGGACGCACGCCGTTCTCGCGGGGAGGCGATGGACGTGCGGCGCTAGGCCCGGTGCTGCGCGAGTACATCGTGAGCGAGGCCATGGCCGCGCTGGGGGTGCCGACGACGCGGGCGCTCGCCGCGGCCACCACAGGAGAGTCAGTCGTCCGTGAGGAACTCCTGCCTGGCGCGGTGCTCACGCGTGTAGCCGCGAGCCACATACGGGTGGGAACGTTCCAATTCTTTGCCGCCCGCGATGACCGTGAAGCGCTGGCGATCCTGACCGCGTACGCTCTCGCTCGGCATTATGCGCGTGAGACGGGCGGCAGTGCGAACAGTGAGAATGATGCGTTGCAGCTGCTCGAACGCGTCCTGGAAGCGCAGGCGTCTTTGGTCGCGCGCTGGCTCGGCGTCGGCTTCGTACACGGCGTCATGAACACCGACAACACCTCGATCGCCGGTGAGACCATTGACTACGGGCCTTGCGCCTTCCTCGACGAGTACGATCCCGCGAAGAAATTCAGTTCCATCGATCACGGTGGGCGCTACGCATTTGCCAATCAGCCGCGCATGGCGCACTGGAACCTTGCACGGTTTGCCGACACGCTTCTCCCGCTCATTTCCGAGGATGACGGCAAAGCAATCCGCTTGGCCACCGAACGTCTGGAACGCTTCCCGGCCATCTTCGATGCAGCCTACACCGGTGTGATGCGCGCCAAGCTCGGCCTCATGCGCGAAGAGGAGAACGATCGGGCGCTGGTCGCCGATCTTCTGCAGCGTCTCGCGTCGAGTGGTGTCGACCACACGGTGTTTTTCCGCGCACTGTGCGTGGCTGCTGAAGATCCGTCAGCAGACGCGCACGTGGCCTCGCTCTTCGAAGAGCCGCCGACCTTCCGTACATGGACCGAATCATGGCGGCGCAGACTGCTCAACGACGAGATCACGCCGGCAGCGCGTGCGAGCGCGATGCGGCGCGTCAACCCCGCATTCATCCCCCGCAACCACCGCGTGGAGCAGGCCATCGTGGCTGCCATAGGCGGTGATTTCGAGCCGTTCGAAACAATGGTGCGGGTGCTCGCGCGCCCCTTCGACGATCAGCCGGAGTTCACGTATCTGGCCAAGCCACCGCTGCCCGAGGAACGGGTGCGCGCGACTTTCTGTGGCACGTGAACCCCGTGGTGGTGGTGCCTGTGCTGACTGCGTCAAATTCTTGCAGCTGACGTCGGCTGTACAGCAGGCCGTACAGATTCCCCGCACACCACTTGTGACGGCGTCCGCATTCCAACAAACGGGGGCCCGAACTCTAGGTGGTGCGGCAGCGGGCGCCAGATGTGCGGTAGGTGTGAGCTGCGGTTCGTTATCGGCGTCGAGCGCGACGCCGGTGTCCATGGCGACCGTTTCAAAGTCCGATATCGAGCCTTGCGACCCCCCCCGGCCCGCACAGCATCCTAGCTAGAGCTATCCTCGGGGTCGGTTGACATAGCTCTACCAGGGCCACAATACTCTGCGCATACCTTTGTAACCCACACGGAGGGATCTCATGTTCGCAGTAATCCGCCACTACCATTTCGACCCAAAGAACGGCGCCGAGATCGACCGCAAGGTGCGCGAGGGCTTCGTGCCCCTCATCCGCAAGGCAAAGGGATTCATTCGTTACTACTGGCTCGACACGGGCAAGGGCGAGGGCGCGTCCTTCGGAGTCTTTCGCGACAAAGCGGGTGCGGACGAGTCGGTGCAGCTGGCTGCGGACTTCGTGCGGGAGCACCTGTCGCAGCTCATGATCTCCAAGCCCGAGGTTATCGAGGGGCGGGTCGTCGCCCACGACTGACGGGCTACACCCTAATTCCGAGGCGTTTGACGTAGAGTACCTCTATTGCCGGCGGGCACTCCGCGCCCGTGGTCCTGACGTGGAGCGCCCGCGTGCCCCCTTGCCTCTCGTCCGAGCCAAATTGGCCCCCGGGGGCCAATTGACGCAACAACCCGCAACACGGCGCAACATTCGCCCCTAAATTCCTCAAGGATTTGAAGCCGCGATAGGGGGTTCAAGTCCCCCTCCTCGCACCAATTTTCTCCTGTAAAATAAAATAGTTAGTCGCTCGCCTGGCGGCCGTGGGTCCACTTTGGGGCGGTGCACCGGACGATTTTGCAGTCTTAACTGATCTCCCTCGCCGCGCATCCATTTACCGTCGCGAGGCTTGAGCGTGGGCATTTGGGGCCAAACGGCCCATTGTTTTGAGCTGATCGGCCCCTTGCGCACGGGACTTGCCGTCAGATTGAGTAGGTGACGGACTGTCGCGGACGTTCGCCCAGCCCGAGGTCGTCATACTCGTTGTGCAAGGCGGAGATCTCCACTATGAAACGGGCCGAAAGTAAGGCGACAGACTAGGCTGTCTTTCCGGGTGGAAGGCGGGGATTGACACTGGACTCGTCAGGCCGATCTTGAAAGAGGCGCAAATTGAAGAAGGCACGTGCGCGGCCGCCGAGAGCTGGCGGAAATCATTGGTGCGCCCCGCAGGGTGCTTCTGTAAAGAGGACCGTTTCCGTATAGTGCGTCCCGCACACGATGCGCCTGCTCCGCAAACTACGTGTAGCTCTGACGCCACGTGACCGGCTGCTGAAAACGACGCTACCCAGCGGTGCCGTTGTCTTCGGGCGCAACCAGCCCGGATACGGAGGCCGCGGAATCTACGTCTTCGGCGACGCGATCGAGGCCGAGTTTGCCCACCTCGGCGCGTTCCTCGAGCGTGGGGATGTCTTCGTCGATGTTGGTGCCAGCACCGGCATCTACACCATGGAGGCGGCCATGCGCGTCGGCCCGAGCGGCGTCGTCGTTGCCGTCGAGCCGTTTCCCGGCGTCTACGCAACCCTGGAGCACAACATCCGCGCCAACGGCTTCACCCACGTCCGCCCTCGCAGCGTCTGTCTCGGCGCGCGGAACGAGCCGCGCACTCTGTGGCTCAACTTCGGGCGGCCGAATCTGTTCAGCACCGCGTATCGGGCTGGCGACGCCCCCGGGCTGCCGGTGCTTGCGGTCGCCCTCGATGACCTGTTGCGCCGGGAGGGCTTGGACCGCGTCGCCTACGTGAAGATCGACGCCGAGGGCGCTGAGGAGGAGATTCTAGCCGGGGCGGCGAACACGATCGCGCACTGCCGGCCGATCGTGCAGATCGAAGTGAGCGTGCGCGCCTTCACGCCGGCGCTACCCGACTACATCGGGTTCCAGGGCGCGGGCAGCCCCAACGCGGTGTACCTCCCCAACGAGCATGCCAAGCTCGGTGTCCCCGCACGGCTCGGCTGGCGCCCCATCCCTCGCGGCACGTGAGCGCATGAGGATCGCCGTCAACGCGCGCTTCTTGACGCCGCACTACATCGAGGGCATCGGCGGCTTTACCGGCGAGGTGGCTCGGCGCCTAGCGCGCGATTCCCCGGAGCACGAGTTCCTCTTCTTCTTCGATCGCCGCTGCGACCCACGCTTCATCTTCGCCGGCAACGTGCGGCCGGTCGTGCTCTGGCCGCCGACGCGACATCCCCTGCTGCTCCTCTGGTGGTTCGAGCATTCGCTCGCGCGCGCCTTCGCACGCTACCAACCCGCTGCCTTCCTTTCTCCCGACGGCTTCCTCTCGCTGCGCTCCTCCGTGCCAACGCTGCTCGTCATCCACGACCTCGCCTTCGAGCACTTTCGCGGCCACCTTGGGCCGCTGGAGCGCTTCTACTGTCGCACCATGGTGCGCGCAGCGGCGCGGCGCGCGGCACGGATCGCAACCGTCTCGGCTTTCTCCAAGCGCAACATCGTCGAGACGTACGGCCTCGAGGCCGGCAAGATCGACGTCGTTTCCAATGGTATCAGCGAGGGGTTCACCCCGCTCCCTCCCGACGAGCAGCAACGCGTCCGGCAGGAGGTCTCCGGAGGGACGCCGTACTTCCTGCACGTCGGCGCCATCCAGCCGCGCAAGAACGTCGCCACGCTGCTGCGCGCCTTCGACCTCTTCAAGCAGCGCTCGGGCGCCAACGTCAAGCTGCTGCTCGCGGGCAGATTGGCGTGGCGCTACCGCGACGTGCTGCGTACCCACGGGGCGATGGCGCATCGCGGCGAGGTGGTCTTTCTCGACTACCTACCGGGTCCGCAGCTCGAACGTGTCATGGCGTCGGCGCTCGCGCTCGCCTGCGTGTCGCTCCACGAGGGCTTCGGGCTTCCGGTAGCGGAGGCGATGGCGTGCGGTGTGCCCGCGATCGCCTCGGATCGCTCCGCCCTTGCCGAGATCGCCGGCGACGCCGCCCTCTTGGTCGACCCGTTGGATTTCGAGGCGATTGCGACGGCGCTGCAGCGAATCGCCGCCAGCGCCGATCTGCGCGCCGAGCTGGCGCGTCGCGGGCGTGCGCGCGCTGCGCGCTTCAACTGGGACACCACGGCTGCGGCAGTGTGGCGTGCCCTGAGTCAGATCGCCGTCCCCTCCCGCTGACGGCTCAGGAGCCGCGCTCCTGCGATTGCCACGGCGACCTCCGTCGCCACCGTCGCTGCTGCGGCGCCCACCTCGCCGTACGGCGGAATCAGCACTGCGTCGAGGCCCACGTTCGCGGCCAGGGCGAGCACGGCCAGTCGCAGGTACTCGAGCTGTCGGTCGGAGGCGATCAGTGCCTGTGTCAGCAGGGTGCCGACGTAGATCGGCGCGATCGCGAGCGCCAGCACGGTCGAGACGCTGCCGGCGCGCTCGTACGCGCCTCCGTAGACGAGGGTGATCAACGGCGGCCCGCCGAAGGCGAAGGCCGCGGAGACCACCAGGCCCACCGCTGCGAGCAGCCCACCGGCCCGTCCCACTGCAGCGCGAAGGTCGGCCGCCTTCGCCAGGCGCGGAAAGACGACGTTCATGAAGACGATTGGCACGATCAGAGTGCCCTCCATGAGGCGATAGGCGACATTGTAGATACCCACTGCCTCGCTGCCGCGCAGGAGGCCAAGCATGACGCTGTCGACGCGGAAGTAGATGACGCTGGTGAGCGCCGCCAGGCCGATGACGCTCCCCTCGCGCAGCATCGCGGCAGCGCCCGCGTTCTCCCCGCGCCGCTCACGACGCCGAAAGGCCGGCGCCACTCGGCCGCCGTAGAGTAGGACCAGCAAGACCGCGCCGGCGCTCGCCGCCAGCGCCAAGGTCGCAGCCGGGAGCACCGCACCTCTCAACTGCGCCATTGCGAGAAGGCCGAGCAGCGGCAGAGCCAGTGCCTTCTGGGTCGTGCCCACGATTCCCTCGGCGCGCATCCACTCGATGCCGCGGAAGTAGGCGAACACCAACCCCTCGAAGGCCAGCGTGCCGAGGTAGAGCCACAGCAGAGCCACGAGGGTAAGATCACCGGGCGCGGCGACCGCGGCTGCGGCGATGACGACGACACCCGTGGCCCCGACGAGCCCGGCACGCGCGAGCACGGCGTCGCGAACGGCGCCGTGCTCGCCGCGGGCGACGCGCTTGACGACGATCAGGTCGAGGCCGAGAAGCATCACCGGCTGCGCCACGATGAGCATGGCCGCCTGCACGAAAGCGAAGCGCCCGTAAGCCTCGAGCCCGATCACCATCGGGATGCTCATGTAGAAGAGAAGCAGGAGGCCGCGTCCCAGCCCCTGATCGAGCGCCTGCCAGGCGGCGTTCTCAGCCGGCTTCACGTGGCACGCTCGCGTAGCAGGCGGCGAAAATGAGGCCGAAGACGATGAAGGTGTAATCGTAGGTGAAGCAGTCGACGATCTGCCCGAGACCGAGGCCGAGAAGCGGCAGCGAGGCGGTCCCACGCCGCAGATCGCCGGCGCGCAGCAGCACCGCGAGCCACACCGCCGCCAGCACGAGACCGACTAATCCCAGGTCGGTCGCGAGGTCCAGAGGCAGATCGTGTGTGTTGATCCCCACCTGACCGGTGATCCGCGGGCCGATGGTGGTTGCGAAACCCTCCGGACCGAGGCCGCTCAGGGGATGCTGCTCGATCTCTGCGATCGCCGCCCGCCACAACGTCAGCCGCGACGTCAGTGTCTGCGCCGGTGTGTTCGTGTGCGATAAATCCGGGGGAGCGATGCCGGCGGCGAACTTTGACAGCGGCAGCCCCGGCACACCTCGCAGGCCGAGCTGCGCGGTCGGCACGGGAAAGGTCAGCAGGAGGAGGAAAAAGCCCAGCCCCAGCACCGCGGCGCGCCGAACGGAAATCACCCGCACCACGGTCGAGACCGCGAGCAGCGCCGCGAAGGTACACCAACCGTTGCGGCTACCGGACAGCACCAGCGCCAGGAGAAACACCGGCTGCGTCGCGTTGTCGGCCCAGGTTGGGAGACGGCCTTCGTGCCGCAGCGCGCCGCCGAAGACGACGCCAATCGCCATGAGCACGCCGAACTGATTCGGCCAAAGCAGCAGCGAGGCGACGCGCGGATAGAGGATCAGCTGGCCGCGGACTTGCCAAAAGGGGAAGACGGGGAACCAGTACTCGATCGCGCCGAGGATCCCGAAGGCAACGAGGACGGCGTGAACCGTGCGCTGCGCCCGGTGCCACGTCGCGCGCTGTTGCAGCAGGACCAACAGGCAGCCGAAGACGACGACGTAGCCGCCGTATTTGGCGGCGATGCGCAACGAGAGCACCGGCAAGACACCGTTCAACGCAGACAGCCAAACCCAGCCGTAGAGCAGCGCCGTCGCCGTCAGCAGGCGCCTGTGCCGGCGCAGCGCCACAACTGCCGTGCCGCGCTCGCGCCAGGCCAGGCTCACGGCGAACAGCGGTGCCGCCAGATTGTTGGCCGAGAGGTTACCGACCGGAAGTCGGGTCTGCACCAGCGTTGCCGCTGCGAACAGGCCGCACAGAAGGGCGGTGGTAATCCAGGACATCTTGAGGGTTTCGGACCGCTGCGCTACGGTGTCGGCGCTCTGCTCGCCGACTCTAAGGCGGACCCTAGCGCAAACCCATGCGGATGAAAACGAAACCGCGGAAAACCTCCGCATGCGCATCCTGCAACTGAGGAAGTGGCTGTCCGCGCGCCAGGACAACGGCGGCAAGGTGCGCGCCACGGGGCTGGGGCGAGCGCTGTCCCACTTTGCCGAAGTCGACGCCGTCGGCTTTCGCGTGCCCGGTGACCCCGAGCCGCTGGAGACCGCGCCGCCGTTGGCCGCCTATCGCCAGCTTCACCCGGTACGCATGGAACGCGGCGCTGCCCGCGCCGTGCACTTCACCGCCGAAGTCTGCCGAGGCAGTTCCTTCCGCTCGGCCCGATTCCGGTCGGTGGCGTATCAGCGCCGCGTTGCTGCTCTCCTCTCCACCGGCCGCTACAGCGCCGTCCAGGTGGAAGAGCTGTCGATCCTGCGGAATCTTCCCGGGCTGCCTCTGGGGGTCCCGGTCGTCTACAGCGCCCACAACGTCGAGTCCGAGCTGTCGGAGCGGTTGCTTCGCATCCGCGGTGGTATCGCGGCGTCGCTGGCGCCGGTGGAACGACGCCGCGCGGAGGCGGAGGAGCGCCGGGCGCTCGCTGCGGCTCGTCTCTGCTTCGCGGTCTCCGATGACGATCGTCGCGCGCTCGAGGCGCTGGCCGCGCCGCACGCCTGTCCGATTCACGTCGTGCCCAACGGCGTCGACGACGGCGTCGCACCCGCTCCTGCCGGCGGGTCGACCACAGCCGTACCGCACGAGGCGGTGTTCGTCGCTTGCTTCGCCTGGCGCCCCAACGCCGAGGGCGCATACTGGTTCCTCTCCGAGGTGCTGCCCTGCATGCGGCGAGTCGGCGACCGTGTCACCGTGCGCTTCGTCGGTAGCGGTCTCGACGGAGCGCTGGCAGCAGCGATCGAGAGCGCGGGATGCGCTGCCGCTGCCGACGTCCCGGACCCGCTTCCATACCTGCACGCCGCCCGAGCCGCGATCGTGCCGCTGCTCTCCGGCGGCGGCACCCGCCTCAAGATCCTCGAAGCCTGGGCGGCCGGCGTCCCGGTCGTCTCGACGCAAGTCGGGGCGGCAGGGTTGGACTGCGTAAATGGGGAGGACGCCATGATCGCCTGTGAACCCGAATCGTTTGCCGGCGCCTTGCGACGCGTGCTCGACGACGACGCGCTGCACGCGCACCTGCGCCGCAACGGCCTTCGGCGTGCCTCGTTCCTGCGCTGGTCGAGTCTGGGGCCGCGTCTCGCGGCGCTCTACGCGACGCTGAACTCCGGGGACAAGCGGTGAAGATTCTGTTCGTCTGCCCCTACGTGCCGACGGTGACGAAGCGCCGCCCGCTGAACTTCGTCCTCCACCTCGCCCAGCGCCACGAGCTGCATCTGCGCGTCGTGGCGCCGCCGGTCGAGATGCGCTGGACTTTCGGCAGCGCCCGGGCCGTCGAGCAACTGCGCGCCGCCTGTGTCTCGATCGAGAGCCTGCCGGTGTCCCTGCCGCGCCTGCTCGCCGGCGGCGCCTGGCGTTATGCGCGCGGCGAGGCCCTGCGCACCGCCTACACGCACGCGCACGACGGATTCGTCAGCCAGCTCAACCGCCAGAGCGACGCGCTCGGAATCGACGTCGTACACGTCGATCGGCTCCGTCTGGCCCGACTGGCCGCCGGCATCCGGCGGCCAGTGGTGCTCGACCTCCCAGACTGCATGTCCTGGGCGGCCGAGCAGCGAGCGGCCCTCGGGCGCGGCGCCCGGGCCCTGTTCTACAGACTGGAAGCGCGGCGGCTGCGGTCGTTTGAGGGGGGAACGCTCAACGCCGTGCCGACGGCGCTTGCGGCGTCGGCCGAGGACGGTCGCCGCGTGCGCGCCGCCGGGTATCGCGGCTTGACGGTACACGTCCCGGGCATCATCGAGCTCGACGGCGAGGGTGGCGGCGCAGACGAGCCCTTGCCGCACCCGGCGCTCGTTTTCCACGGCTCCCTGTCGTTTCCACCGAACGTCGATGCAATGATGACCTTCACGCGTCAGACCTTCCCACTGCTGCGGGCGAGGTTCCGAGGTCTCCAGCTCTACATTGTCGGCGCCGCGCCGTCGCTGGCGGTGCGCGCCCTGGCGAGGCTCGAGGGGGTGCGGGTCGCCGCCGACGTCGAGCGCATCGGCCCCTGGCTGCGTGCAGCCACGGCCGTCATCGCGCCGATGCGCATCGGTGGCGGGCATTCCCAGAAGGTGTGCGAGGCATTGCTTCTTGGCCGGCCGGTTCTCTGCAGTCCGCGCGCCGCAGAGTGCGTGGCTCCCGAGGTGCGTCCCTCGCTCCTCGTCGCGAGCAGCGCGCAAGAGTGGGTGCAGCAGGTCGAGCGCGTGCTCCACGATCCCACCGGGGTCGCCGCCATGGCCGAACGCGGGGCCGAGACGATCGCCCGCTTGCATGCGGCGGAGGCGGTGCTGCCGGTGCTGTTCGACGCCTATCGGCGCAGCGGCGTGTGTCCGGCAGCTGCCTGAAGAAAGGGGTCGGGGGGGTCGAGGGTCGGCCACAGGCGTTTATGGATCGCCGCGACGGTGGGCGGGCGAAGCTCGTCCGGATCTGGGTGCTCGTGCTGACGCTGGGCATGGCCGCCGTGCTAGTGTTCTTTTACAGCCACGTTCTCAGAGCCCCGAACCGCGTTCTGCTGGCCGGCTGGGGCGATGGGCTGAACAGCTACTTCGCCTACGTCTGGCACGTCGAACGCGACGCGAGCCTGCTGCATTACTCCGGCGCCGGCTTTCCCTATGGTGAGCTCGTCTTCTACACCCCTGGCCATCCGCTGCTGAGCTGGACGCTGCAGCTCTTGCCCTTTCTCGCGCCGATCAAGGTGGGTCTCCTCAACCTGTCGCTTCTCCTCGGTCTGATCCTGTGCGCCTGGTCCGTCTACGGGATTTTCCTCCGCTTCGATGTCGCCCCCTGGGCGGCGGCCACCGGCGCCTTCGGCATCGCGGTTCTGCAACCTCAGCTCTTCCGTCTGGGCGGGCACCTGTCGCTGGCGCACAGTTGGATGATCCCGCTGGGATGGTATCTGCTCCTTCGCACCCGCGCCAGCGCCCGCTGGATCCCGTGGGCCCTTGCGACGATGCTGCTCGTACTCGGGTGCTTTCTCACCCACCCGTACATGGGCTTGATGATCGTTTTCTTCTGCGGCGGTTACTACACGGTGCTGCTGCTCTTCCGCGGGCGCCCGGCGGCGCGGACGTGGCGCACCTACGGCGAGCTGACTCTCGTCGCTGTCATGCCGGTGATCGTCTTCGTCTTGTTGGTGCGGGCAAGCGACATCGAAACGGATCGGCCGGTGACGCCGATCCAGTCGCCCGAATATGTAACTCGACTCGAGAGCCTGATCGTGCCGACGCATCCGCCGTTGCGCGCCCTGCTCGACGTGTTCGTCAAGATCAGGGGGCCCCAGTGGGAGACCTGGTGCTACATCGGTCTCAGCTCGTTGCTGATGCTAGCGGTCGCGGCCGGCGTCGAGATCAAACGCTGGGCTTCCTCCGCCGGCACCGGCTCGCACTGGGATGACCTCAACCTCTATCTCGGCTCCGGGTTCCTCGTGCTGCTCTTCGCCATGGGCCCGTGGCAAAGGTGGCTCGGCGGATACGTCCCGATGCTGCTGCAGTTCCGTGCTACCGGGCGATTCGCGTGGATCTTCTTTTTCGCCTGCACGGTGTTCTGCACCGTGCGCGCCTACCAGTATCTCGTCATCTCAGCCTCGATCCGCAGGGCCACGGCGATCCCGATCTTCCTGATGGTGGTCGGCTTCTATGCCGTCGAAGGTTGGAGCTACCACGTTTGGGCTTCCGCGTCCGTGGGACACGCCCCGAACGTTTTCAACGCGAGTCAGCTCGACGGCGAGCTCGTGCAGCTGGTGCGTGCGACTGAAGAGAGCGGCGCCGCTGCGATCATCCCGCTGCCGTACGTCCACGTCGGCTCGGAGCTCTACGTGATGGAAACGACCCCGAAGCTGCTCTCGGTAGCGTTTCCCCTCGCCTACCACAGTGCCGTACCTCTTATGGCCGGCCTCGCCAACCGCACCTCCCTGCGACGCACGCGCGAGCTGATGGCGCTGCTGGCACCTACGGCGTTCCCGAAATCACTGGCCGATTACGTGCCGCGCGACGCCGTCTTCGTTCTGCTGTGGAGCGGGGATCCACTGACGGCGGATGAGCAGCAGCTGTGGGATCGCGGCTCACCCCTGCTTGCGAATCGAGTCGCGACCTTGAGGACGATTGCGGCGAGCGAGCTCTTTCGTTCGGATCGCAAGCAGCTGCGGCGCGAGTTCGCGGCGTTGGAAGGGACCCCGCCAAACCGAGGCGACTGGCTGCTGCGGGCTGCGGATGCGGCCGATCTGGCGCGGGTTCACACCGCCGCCGATCGTGATACGATCGCCAGCACGGCGAGGGAGTACACGACATTGTTGGAGCTGGAACCGGGCGCACTGGACTCGAAGCGGACCTACGAGATCAGCTTCATCTTCCACAGCATCGATCGCACGGCGGTCAACATCGATGTGATCGTCGAGCACGAACGGCCGGGTGGCGGTGGATCCATGTGGGCCGAGCATCGCACCCTTCGCTCGATGCCGATGCAGCTGGAGAACGGCATGATCGCCCGGCTCGTCTTCCGGCCGACACACCCGGAGCGAGCCTACAAGATCTTCCTCAAAGGGCTGAACGACAGCGAAGCCCGCTTCGCCGTGGATCACGTGCTGCTGCGCCCGCTCGACGTCAACGCCTGGCGCACGGGGACGTGGGACGGAACCGCTACGGTGTTTTGGAACAACATTCCCGTGGGAAAGGCGGGGTAGGTAGCGGTGTGGAGAGAGGTTGTTAGGAGGGGGGAACGCTCAACGCCGTGCCGACGGCGCTTGCGGCGTCGGCCGACGACGGTCGACGCGTGCGCGCCGCCGGGTATCGTGGCTTGACGGTACACGTCCCGGGCATCATCGAGCTCGACGGCGAGGGTGGCGGCGCTGTCGGTGCTGTTCGACGCGTATCGCCGCAGCGGCGTGTGTCCGGCAGCCGCCTGAGGGAGGGCACACGGTCGGCCGTGCCGGCTAACCGCGCGTGTCGCCGACATCCAGCATGTGCTATGGGGGCGCAAGCATGAAGGAACAGCGGGTCAACTCAAATCAGGTGTCCCTTTCCCGGCGCTTCGCGCTGGCCAAAAGGCTGATGGATCTCGTCGGCGCGACCCTCCTGCTCGCGCTCGCCAGCCCACTGCTGCTCGTGATTGCCGTCGCGATAAAAGCGACGTCGCGCGGCCCGGTGCTCTTTCGGCAGGAGCGATTGGGCCGCAAGGGCACCCGCTTCCGGCTTTACAAGCTGCGCACCATGCACGTCGATGCGGAAGACGTCCTTCGCGCGTGCGCGGATCTGTATGATCGCTACCTTGCCGGCGGCTGCAAGGTCGCCGACGGCGAGGATCCGCGCATAACCGCGGTTGGCCGCTTCCTGCGACGGACGAATCTCGACGAGCTGCCGCAGCTTTTCAATGTCCTGCGCGGGGACATGAGCCTGGTCGGGCCGCGTCCGATCGTCCCCGCCGAGGCGGTACGCTATCCGGAGTTCACCGCCACTCTTCGGTTCGTGCGCCCGGGCATTACCGGTCCCTGGCAGATCCAGCGCGAGACCAGTGCCGACTACGGACGCCGGGCGGAGCTCGACCGCCAATACGCCGCCACGTGCTCTCTACGCGGCGACGCAATCATCCTGAAACGGACCGTCATCGCTCTCTTCCGCGCCGCATTTGGCGGTACCAAGACGACTGCCGATTTGCACCGAGCGCCCGCCATCCGAAGTTCCGATCCGGTGACCTGAAGCCAGCCGATAGCTGGCCGAGCAATTAGAAACGTGCGGAGCAGCGATGTGAGGCGATCCAATGAAGACGAGGTCGAAGCTCCCGCTACGTTGTCGAGCAGCCAGCGATCTTCGATTACGCTGATCTGGACCAGCGCATGCGTGTGGGCGAACTGACCCAGGCGATCGAGATTTCCCCTGACTTTGGGCCCGACTTGGCGCGCCGCCGCTTTGCACCCGCACGATAGAACTTGCCGCGCGCTCCCTTGGAAAAATCGTGCTCCTTCTTCATCCACTTTCCTTTCCCATCTTCTACCGCGTAAGCAAAACGACCATCGAAGTGGTGCGGGTGCTGCAGCACGCTCAGGATGTCCCACCTCTGATCGACGAAATCTAACCCCAGCCGTCGGCTCGCCGCGCGCGACCTCAGCCCCCCGGAGGGCCGAGCGCCACCAGCACGACCGCGAGGATGACGGCTTGTACGAGGAAGCCGATCAGGCACACGCCGACCGCGCGCAGGGTGCTCGTGTAATCGAGTGCCTGACGGACAGCAATGACCATGGTCACGAACATCCACACGGCGGCAACGAAAAAGCTCAGCGGCAGCAGCCCAGGGATGACGCCGACAACGCGGATGATCCCCGGTGAGCTGGCAAAGCCCAGCGTGCGCAAGAGCTGGCCGAAATCGGTGGTGGTCTGCGGCTCCGGCAGGAGGCGGGTGCCGATCAGGTAGATCAGGTAGGCCCAGACGAACCACCCAATCAGAGCGCCGGCCGTTTCGAGTAGCAGTCCGCCGATGCCCGTGATGACAATGCCGGCCACGCCCGCTGCCAGGCTCGACAGCAGCACGGCAACCATCGCCTCAACCATTGCGTCCGGGTCCGCCTCCACCTCCTCGTAGACACCAACGTCCAGTCGAGCGGCACGGATCATCCTATCGATCAATCTGTTCATCGCCTTGCCCCCTTTCCCGGGCCCATACTGCCACGTTCTCGCAATAAAGTGCACGCCCGCCCCACGATGTTCGCGTGCGGTGGCATCGAACGGACAGCGTGTACAATTCCCCCGGCTCCTGCTCCCCACATCTTGGGGCAGGGGCCCGGGCTGGGGTTGTATGCTTGACTGGGGCCGCGGTGCCGTTGACCTCATGCCTCCGCGTGGTAAGCCTGGCGGCCGGAGCGGTGCCGCTCGGCTGCATGACCATCGCGTGGATCATCTTTGGCCTGACGTATCTGGTGCTACTCATCGGGGAGTTCCCCGGCTTTCGCATCTACCGGACGAGCGCGGCCATGATCGGTGCCGTCAGCATGGTCCTCTGCGGCGTCGTGCCGGCGGACGACCTGCTCGCCGCCATCGACTTCCCGACTCTGGTGCTCTTGTTCTCGATGATGATCGTGGCCGCGAGTCTGCGCCTCTGCGGCGCCTTCCGCTGGTTGGCCGACGTCGTCCTGCATCGCGCCGCCCGCCCCTATCTGCTGCTCGCGGTGGTGATCGGGCTGTCCGGCGTGCTGTCGGCGGTGTTCGTCAACGACATCGTCTGCCTGGTGCTGACACCGCTGCTGCTCGAGGTCGTACGATCGCTGCGGCGCAACCCGGTGCCATACCTGATCGCACTCGCCGTCGCCGCCAACATCGGCAGCACCGCCACCGTCATCGGCAACCCGCAGAACATGATCATCGGCAGCCTGTCGGGCCTCTCCTACCGCGCGTTCGCTGCGGCGCTGGCACTGCCGGCGCTCGCGGGGTTGGCGATCGCCTACGTCGTGGTGGCGCTCGTCTGCCGCCGGGCGCTGCACGAGGGGGCGGACGGTGCGCCGCCGCGGCGCGGGCGCAGCCGGGTGCACCGCTGGCTGGTGCTGAAAAACGGCGGCATCACCCTGCTGTTGTTGATCGCCTTGGTGGCGGGCGCTCCGATCGCGCTCAGCGCCGCGGCCGCGGCGGCGTGGATGCTGTGCACACGCCGCGTCAAGCCCGCCAAGGTGTTCGCACTGGTCGACTGGGAACTCCTCGTGCTGTTCACGGGGTTGTTCGTGGTCGTCGGCGGTGTGGAGCAGGCCGGACTCAACGCCTGGGTGCACGCGCAGCTGGTGGCGTCGCCGGCCGTGCTGTCGGATGGCTGGTTCGCCGTCGCCAGCGTGGCCCTATCCAACCTGGTCAGCAACGTTCCGGCGGTCCTGTTGCTCAAGCAGGCAATTCCCGCCTTTGCCGACCACGAGCATGCCTGGCTCGTGTTGGCGCTGACCAGCACGTTGGCGGGGAACCTGACAATCCCGGGGTCCGTCGCGAACTTGATCGTGATCGAAGCCGCGCGCCGCGGCGGGGTCCACATCGGTCCGGTCACCTACATGCGCGTCGGTGTGCCGCTGACGATCCTCACCATCATGGTCGGTATGCTGATTCTGGAAGTGATGTGATCCAGCACTCCAGCGCTGGTACGATCACGAGGGTTTCCACCGGCCACCGCCTCCAATGCGGACAAGGAGAGAACGCTTGCCGCTACCTTTCTATTTGGGCTATTGAGAAACGTAGTGGCCGGTGCGGCACCGGAAAGGATGGCGGCATGACGACGAAATGGGTTTGGCTCGCAGGGGTGGTGACGGCGCTTGCCGTGTTGGCCGGCGTCGAGGCCGGGTGGGCCGCGTGCTGTAAATGCGTGCCGTGCCCCGAGCCGGGAGTTGCGTGCTTTACGACGATCGATACGCAAGACGACTGCGTGGCAAGATGCCCGGCTGCCGGCAGTGGCGTTTGTGGCTTCGACAGTTTCGATGCCAATGCAACATGCGGTCAGAACGCGTTCGCCGACTGTACCATTATCGATGGCCAGCAACGGCTACCGGTGACGTCTGCCCCGGTCATGAGCATGCCGGCAGTCGGCGTGACAGTACTGATTTTGCTCGTCGCCGGGGTAGGACTGACCGCACGGCAAGCGCGAAGAGGTGGGAAGCATCCCTCATGGTAAACGACTGCCGTCGCGGCTCCGCACGCACCGTCGGTGCGCGTCCGCACGATGGTGGAGCGCGGCTGCACTACAGCTGACCGACCTCTACCCATCGTAGGCACGACCGATGGGGACGGAGCAGCAGGGCCGCCGCGCGGGACGTTGGCGTCTGCCAGCACGCGGGCGCCCGGCTCTTGGTGAGCGTCGAATGACCACACAGCGGAAATATCGGAGACATGATCGTGCGGTGTAGTCCATCGACTGTGGCGGCGCTTGCGCTGAGCTGCGTTCTGCTATCCGCGTGCGGCAGCGACGACGACGCCGCGGCCACGCCGACGGCGACACCGACGCTCTCGATGACAGCTACGTCAGCCGCAACCAAGAGCCCGGTGCCGACGGCAGCGCCGACCCATACGCCGACCTTCACCGCAACCGTGCCTCCCTCCGCCACGTCGACGCCGTCCGCCACGCGAACGGCGAGCCGCAGTGTGACCCCCACCGCGACACGCACCGCGTCGCCGACGAGCACGGCAACGCCCTCCGCTACGCCCACGGCGTCTGCAACCCCATCGCCGTCGGTGACACCGACCCCGTCCGCAACACCGTCACCGCGCCCGCAGTCGGTGGCCCGGCAGTGGGACGAGGAACTGCTTAGCGCTATCCGTATCGATCTTCCCCGCCCCCCCGTCCACGCCCGCAACCTGTTCCACTTCGCCGTGGCCATGTGGGATGCATGGGCAGCATACGACCCGAGCGCACGGGGCTACCTCACGACCGAGAAGCACGCCTCCGCGAACCCTGACGCCGACCGGGCCGAGACCATCAGCTACGCCGCGTACCGGGTGCTGGCGGAACGTTACGCACTCTCGGTCAACGCCGCGACTTCCCTGGCGTCGTTCGCCACGCGCATGCGGGCGCTCGGCTACGACCCGAGCGTGACCACCGTCGCCGGGGATACCCCGGCCGCGATCGGCAACCGTATCGCGCAGGCCGTGATCACCTACGGCCTCGGCGACGGCTCGAACGAAACGAACAACTACCGTGATCCGACCTACACGCCGGTAAACGATCCCCTCATCGTCGCCGTTCCGGGGACCACGATGGACGACCCCAACCGCTGGCAGCCGTTGGCCCTGTCGCACCAGGTCAGCCAGAACGGTATCCCGATCCCGGGCAACGTCCAAGCATTCGTGTGCCCGCAGTGGGGCAGCGTCCTCTCCTTCGCTGCCAACCTCGACCTGCTGCTCCCGGGCCCGCCGCCGCGGCTGCACGACCCATTGGACGACGTGGCCTTCAAACAAGCGGCCGTTGACGTCATCCGGGCGTCAAGCGAATTGACGCCTGATGACGGCGTCACGATCGATATCTCGCCGGCCGCCTTCGGCAACAACCCGCTGGGGACCAACGACGGCGGCGGCTACCCCAGCAACCCGATCACCGGGCGGCCGTACGCGCCCGATGTGGTCATGCGTGGCGACTTTTGGCGTGTGATTGCGGAGTTCTGGGCTGACGGTCCCAGCTCCGAGACCCCGCCCGGCCATTGGAACGTTCTTGCCAATGCCGTTTCCGACAACCCACACACCGAGAAGCGGATCGGCGGCAGCGGCCCGCTCGTGGACGACCTCGAGTGGGACGTGAAGCTCTACTTCGCCCTGAACGGCGCCGTGCACGACGCGGCGGTCGGCTGCTGGGGGACCAAGCGCATCTACGATTCCAGCCGTCCCATCTCGATGATCCGCTACATGGGGGGGCTCGGCCAGTCGTCCGACCCAACAGGACCGTCGTATGACCCGGACGGGCTGCCGCTGGTTCCCGGACTCATCGAAGTGATCACCTCCACGTCGAGCACGCCGGGCCAGCGGCATGCGGCACTGGCCGCGTATGTCGGCGAGATCGCGCTGTTCGCGTGGCCGGGCGCGCCCACGGATCCGACGACGGACCACAGCGGCGCTCGCTGGATCCGCGCCAAGGAATGGGTCCCCTACCAGAAGGACACCTTCGTCACACCGGCCTTCCCGGGCTACACGTCGGGCCACAGCACCTTTAGCCGCGCGGCGGCCGAGGTGCTCGCGCGCTTCACGGATTCGCCGTACTTTCCCGGCGGCCTCGGTGAATTTGTCGCGCCCAAGAACCACTTCCTTAAGTTTGAGCTCGGTCCGAGCGAAGACGTCCGGCTGCAATGGGCGACGTACTTTGACGCGGCCGACCAGGCCGGGCAGTCGCGGATCTGGGGCGGCATCCACATCCTTGCCGACGATTTCGGCGGCCGCGTCATGGGCTCGACCATCGGTCAAAACGCCTACGACAAAGCCCGTACCTACTGGGACGGGACGGCCGCCCGGTAGGTGCGGTCGGTTGACGGCCCGGCCCTCGACGCCGGCAACCTGGGCTGCACGGTTGCGTGCCTGCTCGGCGGTCAGGTCGGCAGGGGACCCCTGCGCCTATTCCAGGCCTACGCCGAAGGAATTCGACAGCTAGCCGTTTCCGCGGTCAATGGACGCCATGTGCGCACGCAAGCGCGCCTCGACGTCCTCGAAGCGACGTTCGTCCAAGAGCAGCAGCCTGATCCGCCACCCGGCGGGCGTGCGGACGCACTCGGTCTGGTAGAGCCCGCCCATCGGCATCGACAGCACGTGCATGTAACTCTTGGTGCGCGCCACGTCACCATCGAGGGTGACCAGGTGGTTGCCCATGAAGTGCAGCACGCCGAAGAAGGGCGCCAGTGCCATCTTGTACCAGGCGACGATCGCGTCGAAGCCGCGGACCTTGGCCTCGCCCTCCACGTACTGGCCGACGGAGGAGAAGTCGACGACCGCGTCGGGCGTGAACACGGTGGCCAGCAGATCCCAGTCCCATGTGTCGATGGCGTGGGCATAGCGGTCGAGGAGTTCCGCGATCTCGAAGCGGTCGGCAATCGCTGTCCAGTTGCGGGGTGGGGTCGCGCTCATTGCTGGACACTATAGGCCCGGCGCTTCCACCGGGGCAACCAGCGCGGCGAAACACGTTGCGGCGTGAGGTGCGAAGACGGTACCAGGCCTTCCAGCGCCGCTCTTGCTTGACATTCTTTGTGTGGCACTATTAGCATCCGCAATACAAATGGCAACGACTCCCGCGTTGGCATCCTTGACCGCATTCGGCGGACGGCCATCCCGCTTCGCTCGGGCGCTCGGCCGCTACGGTACGCTTGTTGCCCGTCCATTCGAGCTGCTGGTGGGGCAGTTGGTTGCTTTCTTGGCGATCAGCCTGTTCGTCAAGTTTGTACAGATGCGGGAGACGACTGATTATGGCGTCGCCTGGGTCGGTGGTGGACGGTTTCTGACGAACTGTTTCCATTTCGCGCTGTTCTCGGCACAAGAGTTCGCGGTGTTCACGGTTTTACTGGTGACGGTGCTGCTGTGGAAGCGCTGCGTGCCACGGCCGGGACGGTGGTCCCGATCCCTCGTCGGGGTGAGTGCTTTCCTGGTGCTCCCCGCGCTCTCGGTCATCGAGGTCTTGGAAATCGCGCACTTCAAGCTCTTCCTGGCGCCGCTGGGACCGGAGGAGCTGCGCATGATCAGTTGGACCGGGCAAATCGTCACGGCCGGCAACGTGTTGGGCGCACCGGAAGTCCTGGCCGGCCTGGTGCTGGTGCTGGCGGGGTATTATCTGGCGCCGCCCGGACTATGGTTGCCGCGTTGGGACGTCGGGCACCAAGTCGCCGTTGCCGGAGTGGCGTTGCTGGCGAGTGTGGTGACCGCCATCCTGCCGAAGCCGGTGCTGAGCCAGGCCTTGCTCGCACCGCATCCGCTACTCTGGATGGTGGTGGGCAGCCGTTCCGGATCGGGACTGGCGGTGGCCGACGATGGCGGGGCTGTCACCCCGTTCGGTCGGACGGGCCACCGCCGCTTTGCGGTCAAGGAGCGGCCGACGAACGTGATCATTTTCGTGTTGGAATCGACCCGAGCTGCAAGCCTCGCGCTGTACAATCCTGCTGCCCCCGCGGGCCGGGAGCTGCTGCGCTGGCGCGATGAGATGGTCGTGTTCGACAACATCTACGCCCCGGTGCCGACCTCGGCGCACGCCATCTTCTCCATCCTGTACGGCGTCTACCCCTATCTCGGGCCGTTCTGGACGAGTACCGGCGCTTCGGTGGTTACCGACTCGATGGCGCAGCTCTTCGGCCGGGCCGGCTACGCGACCCAGTTCTTCATCACCGGCGACCTCAACTACGACAACATTCGCAGCTTTGCGGGACGGGGGTTCGACCGCGTGCTCGACACCAACGACTGGCCGGGGCAGGAGAACTACGCCCTCCTGCCGTGGGGGCGCGACGATCGCTTGCTGATTGAACAGATCAAACGCTTCCTGGTCAGCAAGCCCCAAAGGCCTTACTTCCTCTTTGCCATGACCAGCAATCCGCACCATCCGTACTCCGTTGCGCACCTGCCCCCGCTGCAAGAAGGCGCGGTGCGGCCGGCGGCAGCCGTCCAGGACGTGGAGCCGGAGACCGTCGAATGGAAAGCGGCCTACGAACGCCTGGTGGACTACGATCTCCACTTGCTCTCCGACCTGTACGGCTGGATGAAGAAGAAAGGCTTTGCTGAGCGCACGCTGCTCCTGGTGCTGGGGGATCATGGGGAGGCCTTTGGCGAGCACCCGGGCAACTTTGGTCATGCGGCGTTCATCTATGAGGAGAATGTGCACGTCCCGTGCTTCATCCTGCACCCCCGCCGGCTCGGGCTACCGCGGCATATCCCGCAGCTCGGCTCCGAGGTGGATTTGCGCGCGACCATCCTCGACATCCTCGGGTGGCGTCATGCGGACCCGGGAAGTGGCATGTCCCTGCTCTACGAAGACCGCGGACGCGTCATCGCCAACTTCACCGAAAATGGTGTCTCCCGCTTCGGACTGCGCGACGCGCGCTTCACCTATATCTTCACGCCGCACACGGAGGCGGAGCAGGTGTTCGAGCGCAGCCGCGACCCGCGTGAAAAGGTGGATCTGGCCGCGCGCGACCCGCTGGTCCGCGTCCGCTACCGTACCCGCCTGCAGCGCTGGGAGACAGAGCACGAGCGGCTGCTCGAGCAGATCTTGCGGTAAGTGGCTGCAGCCGCGGCCCCACCTCGTCAGTTGGTTTTCGTGGGCGGTGCTTTTTCCGCAAGCAACTCGAATTGTCCGAGACCACAGCTGCCCAGCCTCGGGACGGACGAGCCCGGGTCGGTGACCGTGATGACATCGGTGTTGCACAGTTTCGACAGCGAGGTGTCGTAGATGAACGACCGAGTCTGCGGTGGATCGAGCATTGGACATGGTTGCGGCGTTTCGTTCAGGTAGACATCGCCGCCGGCCATGTGGAAGAGTACGCTCGAATTTCCGAGCACCTTGGTCTCCCGTATGGCCCCGAGCGGGAGGCAGTTTTCCAGCTTGCCTGTGCGCTGGTATTTCTCTAGGACTCTGTCTTTGTAACTCGTTTGTGCCTGGGTCAACGTGGCGAGCGTGGCGGACATCAGCAGCGCCGTGAGCAGGATCCGGTTCATGGCGACCTCCTTCGTTTTCAGTCTACCATCTCGCTCCCGCTATCTCTACAAACCGTTGCCGGCATTTCTGCTGCCGCCGCATTGCTCGTTCCCGGCTGCCGGTGTATCGCTGCCGTGAATTGTTCGTAGGGAGGAAAGGCGGTGTATGGAGAAGGCACGGTTCCACTTTTGCTTTCCGCTGCGGGTGCGGTACTCCGAGGTCGATTCGCAGGGTGTCGTCTTCAATGCGAATCATGTCGTCTACTATCAGACCGCGCTGACGGAGTACGTGCGCACGCTCGGGTTCGACTTCGCCACGCAGGCGCCCGGCACCGATATGCACACCGTGCGAGTGGTGGCGGAGTACAAAGGGGCGGTGCGGTTTGATCAAGAGATCGACATCCACGTGCGGGCGGCCCGTATCGGGCGCTCCAGCATCGTGTACGAGACGATGATCTGCCCGAAGGGCGGTGACCAGGTGCTGGGGACCGGAGAGATCACGTGGGTGAACGTCGATCGGACGACGGGCAAGTCGGCGCCATTGCCCGAAGACCTGATCCGGCGGCTGCGTGCCCTGGAGGGCGCCAGCCTCGAAGGCTGATGGGGCGGCGGATGAGCACGGCAAAAATGGGACGGTCCCGCGGCCGGGTGGCGCTGCTCCGCCGGAGCAAACGGCGGGCGTCGCTGCCGAGGTGGGGGTGCCAGCGGAGCGGGTGGATCGCAATCTCTTCCGCGTCCTCCTGCATCGGCCGCGGGTCGCCAAAGCGATCAACGATCTCCTCTATGCGCAGCGGTTCGGCGCTGCCCTCGACGGGCGCTTGCGCGAACTGGCGATCATGCGCATCGGCTGGATGACCGGCTGCGAGTACGAGTGGACGCAGCATTGGACGGTTGCCCAAACGGCTTTCGGCTGCGGCCCGAACGATCTGCTCGCCGTGCGGGACTGGCGCCAGGCGCAGCGCATCGGCGAGGTGGAGCGCGCGGTGCTGACGGCAACCGATGAGACCCTCGCATCGGGTACGCTGTCTGCGGACACGTGGGCGCTCTGTCGCCGGCAACTCGGGAGTGCGGATGCGTGCCTCGAACTGGCGGCCGTGATCGCCACCTGGCACCTCATTTCGCAGGTTGCACGCAGTCTCGAAATTCCGGTCGAGGACGGGGTGGCGTTTTGGCCCCCGGATGGGGTGGCGCCCGCGGGCCCGGCGGAAAGCTAGGGGCCAACGCCAGGGCCGGCGTCAGACTTTGTCGAGCTCGGCGAGCCGCAGGCACCTGCGCCATAGCCCTGCGCGATCGGCGCTGCGTTCCCGGGTGAAGGGCAGCAGGTGCGTGGGCTGCGGCGCCCGGTCGAACCAGAACCGTCCAGACGGCGCCACCGGTGGCGCAACGGCCAACCAGACAACCGTGTCAGCACCTTCGTCCAGCGTGCGCAGCCGTCGGCGCATCAACTGCCAGAACCGCGGAAGCGAACCGCGGACGCCCGGCGTATCCACCCAGCCGGGATGCATGGAGTGAAACGCGATCCCCGTCTTTGACCATCGTTTGGCGAACAGTTCCGTGAGAATGACCTGCATGCGCTTGGTTTGCGCATAAGCGGTTACGCCGTCGAACGCCCGCTGCTTCCACTGCAGGTCATCGAGTGCGAGCCGCTGCGTGTACATGCCGCCCGAGGAGACGAAAATGACGCGCCCGTCCGCCGCCGCGGCCAGCCGCTCGCGCAGCAAGTGCGTCAGCAGGAACGGTCCAACGACGTTGGTGGCCAGCGTCAACTCAATTCCGTCGGCGGTTTCCTGCCGGGTGGCGGGGAGGACGCCGGCGTTGTGGATCAGCACGTCCACGCGCGCCGGCGTGAAACGCTCGACGAAGGCATGGACGGAGGCCAGGCTGGCGACATCGACCACGCCGAGATGAACATGCCGGTTGCCGGTCCTTTCGCGAATGGCCGTGACTGCCGCCTGTCCGCGGCGGCGGTCGCGGCACAACAGCCACACGGTTCCGCCGCGCTCCGCGAGGGCGGCTGCCACGGCGAAGCCGATCCCCGCGTTGGCACCGGTGACCAGGCAGACACGACCGGTGAGATCGACCGCCAGATCGTCCGGTCTGAAGCGCCGCGCGTGCCGCTGAAAGCCGCTGCGATCGAAGGAGAACAGAATGGTGCGGTCCAGCAAGGCATCAACAACGCCCGGCCCATCGGCCACGTTTGCAGGTGCGTCCGTTCGCATTGTGAGGCGCCGCCCTGCGGGTCCCCGCCGACTCGTCTTTGCAGAATGCATGTCCTTTGCATAGCCCGAAATAGCAACGACGACAAGATCTGTCTGGACATAGATTGACATTGCTTGGGGCCTGCGCTATCCCTAGTCCCGCGGGCAAGGTGGCAAGCGGAAGCTGGCCCCGGACCGCGGCGCAAACGAGACAGCGGAGGGTGACCAGCGTATGAAGATCGCGATTGTTGGTACGGGCATAGCCGGGCTGACGGCCGCCTACCATCTTTATGAGCAACACGACATCACGGTGTTCGAGCAGAACGGCTACATCGGTGGACACGCCAACACCGTGGCGGTGCGGGACGGCGAACGCGAGATCGGTCTGGATACCGGCTTCATCGTTTACAATGAGACGACGTATCCGCACTTCACGCGCTTGCTGAAGGCGTTGCACGTGCCGACGCAGCTGAGTGAGATGTCGTTCAGCGTCCAGTGTGACTGCTGCGCCTTGGAGTACTGCGGCCGCAGTATCCGGGGATTGTTCGCCCGTGGCGATCAACTCTTGCGTCCGCGGTTCTACCGGATGCTGTGGGAGGTCTTCCGCTTCAACCGGCTCGGGGCGGCGGCGCTGCGGGCGCCGATTCCCGCCGACCGGACACTCGGAGACTTCCTCCGGCAGCATCACTTCTCGCGCGAGTTCGTTCGGCATTACGTGACCCCGATGGCGAGCGCGATCTGGTCCATGTCCACCGCAGATGCCGGGGCGTTTCCGCTCGAGTTTTTTCTGCGCTTCTTCGCGAATCACGGATTACTGTCGGTGGCCAATCAACCAGCGTGGCGTACGATCACTGGCGGAAGCCGGCGTTACGTGGCGGCGTTGACGAAACCGTTTGCCGACCGCATCCAGCTCAAGCGCCCAGTGCGGTCGGTGCGCCGCCATGCGGGCGGCGTCAAACTGGGATTTGACGGGGGCGCAACGCAGTCGTTCGATCGACTGGTATTGGCCGCGCATGCGGATCAGGCGCTGGCAATGCTGACGGATCCCAGCGACGCGGAAGCCCGCGCACTGGGGGCGTTGCGGTACCAGCAGAACGAAGCGGTACTGCATACGGACCACCGGCTCTTGCCGCGCAATCGGCACGCGTGGGCGTCGTGGAACTACCATATGGTCGACTGCGAGCGCATCGGCAGCCCCCTGCCGATGACCTACTATTTGAACTGCCTGCAGCAGCTCGACGCGACACGGCCCTACTGCGTGACGCTCAACGACAGCGGATGCATCCGGCCCGAATGCGTGATCAAGCGGATTCCGTACGAACACCCGCTGTTCACTGCGGACAGCCTGAGGGCGCAGGCGGAGTTGAATCGGTTAAACGGTCAACGTCACACCTACTTCTGCGGTGCCTATCTCGGCTTCGGCTTTCACGAAGACGGTGCAAAAGCCGGGCTGGCGGCCGCGGAGGCGCTGACGGCGGGCAGGGCTGCGGCGTGAAGTCCGGCATCTACAGCGGCGAGGTAATGCATCGCCGGACGGTTCCGGTGCGGCACGCCTTCCGTTACCCGATTGCGATCTTTGCCCTCGATCTCGACGAACTGCCGGAGTTGGATCGCCGGCTGCGCTGGTTCAGCGTCAACCGGCCGAATTTGATCGCGTTCCACGACCACGATCACCTGGATGGCGGTCCCGGAAACACCAAGGCGAAAGTGCTCGCCTTCCTGCGTACCCACGGCGTCGAACTCGACGGCGGCCCCATCACCCTGGTGACGCAGTGCCGCATGTTCGGCTACGTCTTCAACCCGGTGAGCTTTTACTATTGTCATCGGCCGAACGGGCGCTTGCAGTGTGTGGTGGCGGAAGTCAACAACACATTCGGCGAGCGCTACCTGTATCTCCTGTCGGACGATGTCCGGACTGGCGACAATGCCGCAGGCGGTTACCGACGGTACGCCGCCCGCAAGGTCATGCATGTGTCCCCGTTCGTGTCGATGGACGCGCGCTACGAATTCCGCTTTGCGCCCGTGGGCGACCGCCTGTCGGTGTTCATGACGGAATACGAGCACGGGCAGCGCTTTTTTGCCGCCTACCTGCGCGGTCGCCGCACCGCGCTCACCGACGGCGCGTTGGCGTGGCTCATGCTCCGGTATCCGCTCTTGACGCTCAGGATCATTGGTGCCATCCACTGGCAGGCGTTGCGTCTCTACCTGAAGGGCGCGCCGTTCCATCATCAGCCGGCCGCGTCGCCCGAGCAGGTCGGGCAGCAGCAGGGGATGCGTGCCCTGGCGAAGGAGATCGGCGGATGAGCGATACCGAAGCGATCCTGGTGCGGACAGCGCATGTGCCGCTGCGCTATCGCGTGGCGGCGAAGCTGGTGATGGCGCGGCTGGCGCGCTGGAGTGCGGGCCTTCTGACGCTCCGGTTGCCGGACGGCACCGCGGTGCAGTTCGGTGGTGCGGCCGCGGAGCGCCGCGTCAGCATTGCGGTCAAGGACTGGAAGTTCTTCTGGCGGGTCTTGACCGCGGGGGACATCGGCGTCGGTGAGTCGTACATGGCAGGGGAGTGGACCTGCAGCGACCTGGTGGAGCTGTTTCGGCAGTTCCTGCATGACCAGTCCGTGCTGGCCTACCGGTGGTCGTGGAGGTGCGTCGCACGCCTGCGGCACTGGGCGCTGCGGTTGCTGAGCGCCAACACGCTGTCAGGTAGCCGGCGCAACATTCAGTACCACTACGATCTCAGCAACGACCTGTACCGGCTGTTTCTCGACGAGTCGATGACCTACAGTTGTGCCCTGTTCGAGCGGCAGGACATGACGCTGCGCGAGGCGCAGGAACGCAAGCTCGACGACATTTGCCGCCGCCTCGACCTCTCCCCCGGCCTGAGGGTGCTCGAAATCGGCAGTGGGTGGGGAGCGTTTGCCCTCTATGCAGCGCGGCACTACGGCTGCCAGGTCACCTCTCTCACCCTGTCCGAACAACAACGCCAGTTGGCGCGCGAGCGCGTGCGAGCCGCGGGCCTCGAGGCCTCCGTGGACGTTCGCCTGTGCGATTATCGCGAGGTGACCGGCCGCTACGACCGGATCGTCTCGATCGAGATGTTTGAGGCGGTGGGTTACGAGTACTACGGCGCCTTCTTCACACAATGCTGCCGGCTCTTGAAACCGGGCGGGCGCATGCTGCTGCAGACGATCACGGTGCCGGACCAGCGCTTCGATACGTACCGGCGCGAGTTCGATTGGATCAAGAAGTACATTTTCCCCGGGGGTTTGCTGGCCTCGTTCCACGCCATCGTTGAGACACTGAAGCGGCGGACCGATTTCCGGGTTGAGTGGGTACGGGACATCGGACTGCACTACGTACACACCCTGCGGTGGTGGCGCGAGCAGTTCCTCAGCCGCCTGCCCGAGGTGCGGGGCCTCGGTTTCGATGAGCGCTTCATCCGCATGTGGGAGTTCTATCTGGCCAGCTGCGAGGCGGCGTTCTCCGTGCGTTACATCGGCGATCTGCAAATCGTTTTGGCGCGGCCGCCGGTTGCTCCCGCGTGACGGTCAGCGCGTCCACGCCAACCAGCGCTCGAAGAGCGTTTTGACCACGGGCGTGAGGCGCGTGCGGTTGTAAGCGTCGCCCAGCCGTTGGAACGCCAGTGCCTGCGTCGGGTAAGGGTGGATCACCTGTGCCAGGCTGGCCACTCCGATACCGCGGGACATCGCCAACGTAAGCTCGGAGAGCATCTCGCCGGCATGGCGGGCCACGATTGTCGCGCCGACCAGTCGGTCACTGCCCCGCCGAACGTGTACCTTCACACAGCCGTCGGTCTCGCCATCGAGGACCGCCCGATCCACGTCGGCCAGTTCCTGCACGAACGTCTGCACCGCGATTCCGCGCGCCGCCGCCGCCCGCGCGGACAAACCGACGTGGGCAACCTCCGGATCGGTATAGGTGCACCAGGGGATCGTCAGAGCGCTAGCCTTCGCGCGGCCACCGAAGAGGGCATTGCGGATGACGATGCGTGCCTGCGCATCCGCCATGTGCGTGAACTTGTACGGCGAGCACACATCGCCGGCCGCGTAGATGCGCCGGTTCGTGGTCTGCAGCCAATCGTTGACCTGGATCCCCCGGGTGGAGTCGAAGGCGACACCGGCCGCGTCGAGACCCAGGTCGGCGACGTTGGCTGCCCGGCCGGTCCCGACGAAGATCTCGTCCACCGGCAGGGGGCTGCTCCGGCCGTGCGCCACCAGGTGCAGCACCTTGTCCGTGCTTGCCCGCTCAACGTTCGGGATCGTGCACCCCAGGTGGATCTCGACACCGTCGCGGCGCAGGGCGGTCGCGACGCGCTGCGCGGCGTCGGGGTCCTCGCGGCCGAGCAGTTGCGGCGCCATCTCCAGCAGCGACACCTGCGAACCGAAGCGCGCGAAGGCTTGGGCCAGCTCGCACCCCAGCGGCCCGGCACCGATCACCGCCAGCCGTTGCGGCCGCTCGGTCAGCGCGAAGACGGTCTCGTTGGTGAGATAGCCGGCCGCGGCCAGTCCCGGTATCGGCGGCGCGGCGGCCCGCGCCCCGGTGGCGATCACGGCCTTGCGAAAGCGGAGGGTCTTGCCGCCGACCGCAATCGTGTCCGGACCGCTGAACCGCCCCTGGCCGAGAAAGACGTCGACGCCGAGGCTGCGGAAACGCGCCGCCGAGTCAACCGGGCTCAGGTGCGCACGCAGCCGCCGCATGCGCGCCATGACCGCCGCAAAATTCACCCGGACACCGGGCGGCACCTCGACCCCGTAGGCGGCGGCGTCGCGCACATCCGCGTAAGCACGCGCGGCTCGCAGCAACGCCTTCGAGGGGACGCAGCCAACGTTGAGGCAGTCGCCGCCCATGTGCTGGCGTTCGATCAGGGCGACCTTTGCGCCGAGACCCGCGGCGCCGGCGGCGGCGACCAGCCCGGCGGTGCCGGCGCCGATCACGGCAAGATTGTACGTCGGGGCGGGTTCGGGGTTGACCCAGTCCGGTGGAAAAATGTTGGCGGCCAATTCCCGAACCGACTCGTCATCGGGTACCTGATGGGTCTCCGCGGCCATCCCGTTCCTCCCTTTTCAGCGCGGGCCTCGTCGGCAGCCCAAAGCCCAAAGTCTGAAGTGGTTGGACCGAATCGTTGTGGGCCGCGACGAATTCCGACTTTAGTAGTTCAGACACTATGCCACTCTTTGGCGCGATAGCGCCCACGGCACGGCGGGTGCGCGTCTGCTGTTCATCCTTCCAGGCGAAAACGGCCAGGCGGCAACCCGCGGGTGTGTGTCAGGCGCCGGCACGGCACCCCCGCCTCCGCCCCCAGCGGAGCAGACGCAGGAGGGTCTCGCGCATCGTTGCGTCGCCGATGGCCAGCGTTCCCAGCAGCACGATTACCCCGAACAGCGCTCCGCCGCAGGCGAGTTCCAGAAGCACTCCAGCCCCTCCGTGCGGGAGCAGCTGCACAGCCGGGTACGTGACTCCGCAGCCGATGGCGGCGATCACCGCCGCGCGCATGGTGGTGTCGCACAGCTGCGCCAAGTCGGGGCCGCCGTGCACCCAGCGCGCGAGCAGCAGGGTGGCCAGGGTGTTGGTGCTCATGCCCAGAGCCCCGGCCGCCGCGATGCCAACGGCCCCGAACCGCTTCGCCAACAGCAGGTAGAGGGGAATGGCCGCGAGGGCAATCGCGGTACCCAGCAGCATGGGCCGCCAGGTGTCGCCGCGCGCGTAGAACGCCCGGACGGCGATCTGCTGCGCGATCCAGGCCGGTACCGCCAGGCAGAACAGGGTCAGCAGCCGTGCGACCTGTGCCGTGTCGTCCGTGGTGAAGGCGCCGTGCTGGTAGACCAACCGCACGGTGGGCTGCGCCAGGACGATGACCGCGGCGCCGCCGAAGACCGCCAGGGCCAGCCCCGCCCGCAGCGTCCGCAACACCAGTCCTTGGAACTCCTCGTGCCGGCCTTCCGCCCAGAGCCGCGCGAGTGTCGGGAGCGCGGCGGCGGCAATGGCCTGACCGACCACCGCCACTGGCACCTGCATCAGCCGGCGTGCGTAGGACAGATGCGCAACCGTTCCCGCGTCGAGCAGGGCGCCGAACCAGCGCCCGTACCACTCGTCGACGGTCAGTAAGGTCTGGCCGAACATCAGCGGTGCCGCCACGGCCAGGTAGCGGAGAACGGCGCGATCGCGCACATTCACACGCACCCCCAGGCGCACGTGCCGGCGCGCATCGAGGAGCGGCGCCAGAAACGGCCCGAGCACGGCCCCCGCCAACGCGCCCCAGGCGAAACCCTCCACCCCCAGTTCCCGGCGTGGCGCCACAAGCAGGCCGCCGGCGATGATGGCGGCGTTGTAAATCAGCGGCGCGGCCGCGGCGGCGCCGAACCGCTCGCGCGCCAGCAGCGTTGCGTTGATGATGCCGCCGGTCACAAAGAAGATCTGCGCCGGCAGCACGATCCGGGTCAGGTGCGCCGTCAACGCCTGGGTCGGGGCGTCGAAATGCGGGAACTGGAGGGCGACCAACGGCTCCGCCCACCACCACAGGGCGGCGGTGGCCAACAGCGCGACCAGGCCCAGCGTGCCGAGAACGGTGGTGAAGAAGCGGTGGGCCGCGTCCGCGTCGCGCCGGGCGAGATAGCGGGTGTACAGCGGCAGAAATGCGATCGACAACGCGCCGCCCGCGAGCAGGTAGTTCAGCAGGTCCGGAATTTGAAAGGCGGCGAAGTACGCGTCGGTCGACGACCGCGCTCCCACCTGATAGGCGAGCAGCGCTTCGCGCGCGTAGCCGAGGATCCGGGACAGCAAGACGCTGCCGGCCAGGAGCATGGCGGCGGGGCCGAACCGTGCGGCAGGGCGGGATGCTGTCTGGTCGTCTACGGCTTCCGCACGCGCGTTGGGCATGTGCTCTCATGCCATGCGCGCCGCCGGCACTCCAGCGGTCGCCTGCGGACGTCGGCCGGGTGGACGCACATCCTGCTGTTATCGAAACGCATTTGAAGAGTGCTCAACAACTATTTCAGTTGA
>JAGDMS010000102.1 GCA_017860575.1 Deltaproteobacteria bacterium
TTTCTCTGGGGAGATCTGCACTGAGTCCGCTGCTCGTTGCGCCCCATCAAAGCGCTTGCGGCCACGGCTGCACGCTCGTAGCATACCGACCATGACAGCCTACCGGATTCTCTTCGTCATGGACCCGATCGAACGCGTCCTCCCAGACAAGGACACCACGTTTGTGTTCATGCTGGAGAGCCAAGCGCGCGGCCATGGCGTCTACTACTGCAATCTCAATGACCTGTTTGTGGCAGACGGTGCGCCGCACGCCCACGTCCGGCGCGCTGTCGTCACCCGTGCCACTCCGCATTACCAGCTCTTCGAGGATCGCACCGAGCCGCTCTCCTGGTTCACCGCAATCTTCATGCGCAAGGATCCGCCGGTTGATCTTGCGTACATCTACGCAACCCACATCCTCAGCCTCGCCGTCGCCGGTGGGACCCTGGTCCTTAACGATCCCCGTGCGCTCCGCGATGCCAACGAGAAGCTTTACGCCCTCAATTTCCCATCCATCATCCCACCAACGATTGTCACTTGCGAGATGGATCGCCTCAAGCGTTTCATGGATGAACAGGGCGGCGAAATGATCGTCAAGCCGCTCGATGCCTGCGGTGGGGCGGGCGTTTTCCACCTCCGCCGCAATGACCGCAATCTCAACGCGATCCTTGAACTCTCCACCGACTACGGCCGCCGCCTGATCATGGGCCAACGTTACCTAACCGCCATCCGTCAGGGCGACAAGCGGGTCATCGTGCTTAACGGCAGCATCCTCGGCGCCACGCTGCGCGTGCCCCGCGAGGATGAACACCGCGGCAACATCCATGTCGGTGGCACGTGCGTCGCGACGACCATCACACCGCGGGATCGACTCATCGTTGCGACGCTCGCTCCGCAGCTTCGCCGGGACGGTCTCCACTTCGTCGGCATAGACATCATCGGAGACTACCTAACCGAGGTGAATGTAACCAGCCCAACCGGCGTGCAAGAAATCAACGCCCTGTCTCGCCCAGCGACGCCGCTCGAGGTCGCCGTCATCCATTATCTTGAGTCGCTCATCGCTCCCTTGGGCGAGAACGATTAGCGACAGCCTCACTCCTCAGCGGGGAGCACTTTCTCTCACGGTGTACGGCGTCCGCACAGGTCACCTCGGGACCCGCTACGCAAAAAAAAGGCGGGGCGCCTATGGCGCCCCGCCCGCTAACTCGTCCGAAGGTTTCCGATCCCGCTTACGGAATCGTCAACGTATCAGCTGTGTCGCTCGTCCCTGCGAAATGCACATTAAACGCGGCCGTATGCGGTCCGTAGCTATTGGTGTGCTTCTCCGTCGCTAGCACCAGCATGCGGCTCGGAAGGTTCGGAGCATTCGTCAACGGAATAGCGTTGATACGCGTCTGACCGACGACTGTACCAGCAACGTTGATATTGAAGATCGACCGGCTGCATGTCGGCGTATCAATATTACAGAGCTCGATCTCCTGATAGCAGTTCACGGTCCTGCTCGTTGAGAAGCGCTGCTCGAACTCATTGAAGACCAGGTACTGCATCACGGCGCTGCCGCCAACCTGGTGCAGGTAATCGTCCGAGCAAGGTACGATCGTTATGCGGGTCGCGACCACTCCCGGAGCGGGCAAAGTATCCGGCGCATCCTGGAAGAAGTGGTTCAGGATCGCCACTGTC
The DNA here is from genome assembly GCA_017860575.1 of Deltaproteobacteria bacterium. Lineage (GTDB taxonomy): Bacteria > Desulfobacterota > Binatia > HRBIN30 > HRBIN30 > JAGDMS01. The sequence continues at coordinate 1,660 of JAGDMS010000102.1, forward strand.
GGACATGCGTTGTACTCACCACCGTCGCCTGGCCCCATCCGGTACGTCGGGCCATCACCCAGGTCCGCACCGAACGAGCCCTTAGCCTGGATGCCGATCGCGTTGTAGCTGTTCATGTCAGGAGAGGCGACCAGGTTGCCGGCCAACACCACAGCCTCGCCCTTCAGATCGTTACGCACAACCGGGTTCCCGGTTTCGGGACTGACGGCAAAACACCTGAGGGAGCCGTTGTACGGATCTTCCGATACCGGCGGAATACGCGTCCCAGCGTTCGTACCTGCCAAGGCCGCGGAGCAGAACCCGCCGATGCCGTAGTAGTCGCACTCGGCGTTGCTACCACAGGTGAAGAGGGGGTTATTGAAGCACACGCCGTACGGAATCGGAACTGAAGACAGTCCTTCGCTTGCCGACCACTCAAGCGGTTGATACGAGGTCAGATTGACATGGAAATCCGTCTCCATCCACCCAGGGGTGCAGCTACCATCGTCCGTGGTACATGTGTAGCCACTGGTGCCACCACAGACTTTGTTATTTCTACTGCAGTGGCCGTTCGCATTCACATAGAAGCACTTCAAATTCACCGGAATTGGGCTCGTGTTGGTTAAGCGGATCAAGGTGTCCGTTCCGTACCCGGCGGGAATCGCGCTATTAACCACAATCCGTGGGTACACCAACTGGGCCGCCGGAAGATCAGAGGCCACATCCGCCCGTGCGCTCTGCACGCCGGCCGCTACGAGCAACGTCGCCAGCGCCACCGTCCAGCCCGTCCATCGCACCTTTCCCATGTTCATTCTCCTTTCCCCTGTCCTTGGACGCCGCATCATCGCCTCCGCTGCTGAGCTACTGAACTCTGCCCTGATCGGCAGGGAAGGTGATGATATCCATTCCGGCCTGATCCTGCGGCGTGGCGTGGGCGTTCCTGGCGGCCTTCGCGTTGAGCGTGGGAGTCCCTGGGTCGCCGGCGTATTCTTCCAGCACTGGAATCACGCCCGACCTACTGGCGTTTGCCGTGCGGAGCCGCGTCTGCAGTTGAGTTCCGCCGACGACGCCCAGACTGAATGTTCTCAGGAATGAGTCCGTAGGGACCGACCCGAGATCCCACGAAGCCCAGCAGGTAACGGTGGTCGATGTGGACAGCGTCTGCTCGTATTCGTTCGTCACGAGGAACTGGAGCGTTACGCTGGTTGGAGCCTGGGTCTCGAAGTTCTCAGTGCAGGGAACGATCGTCAGGTTGGTGCCTGTGTAGCCCACAGGCCCGCCCGGATATTGCGGAGCCGCCAGCGACATTGTTGCCGGATGGTCGAGGAACCAGCCTTGCGGGCACGCCTCGTACTCACGGCCGCTCGGGCAGGAGTTCGAGGAAGCGCTGCTCGATCCAAGGCACAGGACCGTATCTTGGTCGTTGGTGTTGAAGCCCTTCACCCCGATGGCGTTGTACTTGGATACTTCCCCGCCGTTGAGATACCCGATCGTGGCCTCGCCCTTGAGAGCGTTACCGGAGAGCGGCGCCCCGCTGGAGTCCACCTGGATGCACTTGAGTTCGCCCACGAAATCCGGGGCGACCGGCGGAATCAGCACAGCGGGCGCGATGCCGGGCCAGTACGGGGAAATAGGCCCCCCAGGGTATACGCCGCTACGGCCTTTCGAGACCGTCCAGAACGTCGGCTGCTGCTTAGTGAGCCAGATATCGAAGTCGGTCTCCAAGCACAGCGGGCCTCTGCCGGGAGCCGACGGGGCTCCGTTCACATAGAAGCAGTGGGCATGCACCATGTTGTTGGAGGTATTGGTAATCTGAATGACCGTGTCGCGTTGTCCGTCGGCAACCACCTTCGGAAACACCAAAATCGACGCGCTTTGCTCTGTGGTGACCATCGACACAGCCGGCTTGGCAACCATGCTCAATCCGACGAGCGCCGCCAGTCCTGTGAGCCCAACTAGCCCTCGCTGCCTACGCATTACCCTCCTCCTTTCGATCACGCCGCACCGAATTCGCAATGGCGAACCCCTCGATCAAGTAGCGGCCTTATATCTGTGAGGTACAGAGTTGTCAAGTCAAAAGGCCTCTTTTTTGCCACTTTTTGCCCCCCTCACGGGAGGTATACAAAATCGCTCTGTGGCCGGCTGCCGGTGAAATGCAGATTGAACGCCGCCGACGACCGCCCGCCGCGGAACTCCTCCGCCACGCCCAACAGGGTATGGCCGTGGCCGGTGTCCTGGTCAGCCACTCCCCGCATCCTTGTCTGCCCCGTCAACGTCCCGTTCACCGCCGCACTGAAGATGGACTTCGTCGGGGTGTGAGTGTCAATATCAGAAATCCTGAACTCTTGGAAGCAGGTTATGCGCCGGCTGGTGGAAAACCGCTGCTCGAATTCGTTGAACACGAGGAACTGGACCGGCGTGGTGAGCGGCGCCTGATTGAGAAAGTCCTCCGAACAGGGAACCAGCGTCAAGTCAGTGGTGACCGTTTCGCCGGAAATCGGGTCCGTCGCACCATCGAAGAAATGGTCGAGGATGAGGATATTGGGGCAGCTGCTGTATTCCGCCGCGCTGATGCAACTCCCCCCGGGACAGTCGGCCGCCGCCGCGCAGATGCTCCCGGCTTTCGCGCCACCAGCGCACACGTTGCCGCCCAAGATCAGAGTGTTGTCTCCATTGTTCGTGCCGGGGATCGACGGAATGCCGATGGCATTGTACGTTTCAACGTCCACCCCCGAGGCCTGCGGCACTTCGACACGGGTGATTTGGACTTCGCCCTTCAGGTCGTTGCGCTCGACCGGCACGTCGTTCCGGTCAACGGCGATGCACTTGAGTTCGCCGATGAACGGGTCCTCCGGCGCGGGCGGGATCCGGCTGCCGTTGTTCGTTTGCCCGTTGGGACCGATGCGGCCGCCATTGGTCGTGAGCGGAAAGCAGGGCATGCCCGGCACGGGGCTTTCTTCGCAGCCGGCTGCCCCTTGCGAGGCGAGCCAGGCAATCGGCTGGCGTGCCGTGATGTTGACGACGAAATCGGTTTCCTGCCACTGTGGCACACAGACGCCGGTACAGGCCCCCGGGGCCAGACAACTGCCGGTACCGTTGCTGCACACGGGCGTCGCATCAGCGTAGAAACAGCGCATCGAAATTGCCTGCGCCGAGGTATTGCTCACGCGAATCAGCGTGTCGACACGGCCCTGGCCCGCCACGTTCTTGGTGTCCACCCGGAGCTTCGGGAAGACGAGAATCGCGGCAGCCTGGTCGGAGGCCACGTCCGCCCGTGCCACCTGCGCGGCACCCGCAAGCAGCCCAACGACCGCAAGGGCGTGGATGACGCTGATGCGCCTGCTACCGGCTGGCCGAGCACCTGGCCGCATCAGAATCCCCCCTGCAGCCGAATGATGTCGCCGCTCGGGCGCTGCCCCTCGCCGTGCAGATTCGCGGCCGCCCGGGTGAAGTTGGGGGAGCCCGGGGGGACGACGTGGAACTCCTCGGCCACGCCAACGAAGCCCGACTGCGTCGGGTCGGCCGGTGTCATGCGCGTCTGCGCGAAGCGGGAACCAAGGAAATCCTCGTTGAAGATGGCATTGAACGACGCGTACAACCGTGAAGAGAGGTCCAGATTTCCCCAGCAGGTCACCGTGGTGCTGGTCGAAAACAACTGTTCGAACTCGTTGATGATCAGAAACTGCACGATCCCGCGCCCGGGAACCTGATTCTCAAAATCCTGAGTGCACGGCACCAGTGTCAACTCCGTCCGCACCGCCGAATTCGGCCCCCCCAACTCGTCGATGACGGGGTTGCTGGCGTCGGCCGCGTACTGGTTCAAAATGAGCGTCTGCGGACAGGCATTGTACTCCGCCCCCGTCGGGCAGTCGCCCGAGAGCCCGCCACCGACGCAGAGCGTGCTGTCGCTGTTGTTCGAGCTCGCACCGGTGTTCAGTCCCATCAGACCGACCGCGTTGTACTTACTCGCATCGCCGTCGGGGACGACGATGGTGGCTTCGCCTTTCAAGTGGTTCCCGTTGATCGGCGCACCGGACGAGTCCACCTCGACGCAGCGCAATTCGCCGGTAAAGTAGTCTCCCATCGGCGGAATGGCACCCGGATCAATACCGGCGCCGTCACACGCCGAGAAGTTGAGGTTGCACGTAGGGCTGGGTTCTACCCGGCGCCCGGTGGACACCACCCAATGCGTGGGTTGCTGTTTCGTCAGAAAGATCGTGAAGTCGACCTCTTGGCACTGTGGCGGGTTCTGCGCGCCGGGTGGAAACCTGGGGTCCAGCGGCGCACCGTTCAGATACACACAGTGGGCGTAGACCATCGAATTGGAGGTGTTGGAGATCTGGATGACGGTATCCACCGTCGGGTGGATGCCGTCCGTGATCGCCATCACCTTGGGAAAGATCAAAATCGAGCTGCTACGCTCGGAGGTCGTATCGGCACGCAACGACGAAGTGCCGGCGATGAGCACGCACAAAAGGGCCACCGCTCCGCGCGCAATCGCCCCCTTGGCACGTCCCATCGGTCCCATACTCCTCGCTCGCATCACCCAGGGGGGTTCTCCATCCCGTTTCGGCGTCGCTGCCGCCCAGCCCACGTATCGAGCTAGCCTTATAAACCGGTCAGGCGGGACCTGTCAATCAAAGTCAAGCAAAATGTGAAGCAGAATGAGCAGTTCCATGGCTCCTAGCGGACGGGCGTGAGCCAGCCGGCATGGCCGCGATCCTCCCCCCGCGTAATCGCGGCAAAGCGCTGCTGCAGCGTCAGTGTCACCGGACCGGGGCGTCCCGTCCCGATCTGGCGGTCGTCGATTTCACGTACCGGGGTGACCTCGGCTGCCGTACCGGTCATGAACGCCTCGTCGGCAAGATACGTCTCGTCGCGCGTAAACCGCTCCTCGACCACCGCGACGCCGTCCTCGCGGAGGACCTCCAAGACGGCGTCGCGTGTGATCCCGGAAAGAATCGACGTGTGCGGCGTCGTCTTCACGCGCCCGCGGCGCACGATGAAGATGTTTTCACCGCTGCATTCCGAGACGTAGCCGTCCACGTCGAGCATCATCGCCTCGTCATACCCCCCGCGACGCGCCTCAACCGCAGCGAGAATCGAGTTGACGTAATTCCCCACCGCTTTCGCCTTGGTCATGTGCGTGTTGACGTGCATGCGCTGGAACGAGGAGGTGCGCAGCCGCACCCCTTTGCGGACGCCATCTTCCCCCAGATACGCCCCCCACGACCACACGATGATGGCGACGCGGACGGGATTGTGCACCGCCGCCAAACCCATCTCGCCGGCACCGAGGAAGACGATCGGGCGGATGTAGCACGCACGGAGCTTGTTGACACGGACGGTCTCGACGCAGGCGTTGATAATCTGTTCTTGCGTGAACGGGATGGAGAGCCCCAGGATATGCGCCGAGCCGAACAACCGGTCCACGTGTTCCGGCAGCCGAAAAATCGCCGGCTGCCCGGCCGTTCCCTCGTAGCAACGGATACCTTCGAACACCCCCAGGCCATAGTGCAGCGTGTGTGTCAGCACGTGGACCTGGGCCTGGTCCCATTCCACCAACTCGCCGTCAAACCAGATATAGTCGCTCTTCTCCACGATTAGCCTTTCCCTCACCCGTGCCGATCACCACAGCCCGGTTACTCGAGTTTCCCCTCCATGCGATCGAACCAGCGCTCGTAACATCCGCGTATCGCTTCGCGCCGGACACTGAACTCGCGCCAGAACCGGTCGCTGGCCTCCTCGGCCTCGCCCTCGAATCCCAGGCGTCTCGCGACCGGCCTCAAATCCATGTGCGTCCGATCCAAATCCTCAACGGGTCGGTCATACGCCAGCCGCAACGAATTTTCCACCCGCCGCAGGAAGCGATACCCGTCGGTGAGCAATTGGTGATCCGACGCCGGCAGCACGCCCGCCCGTGCCAGCGCATCCAAGGCCCCCAGCGTATTGCCGACACGGACGGCCGCGATGGTAGCGCCATAATGTAACTGCAGCATCTGTGTCAGGAACTCCACGTCCACTAGACCGCCGCGCCCGGTTTTGATGTTCATTCGCTCCCGGCTCTCCCGGGCCAATTCACGCTCCATGCGCAGCCGCAACCGACGGATCTCCCGCACGTCCTCGGCACGGAGCGGTGCCCGGTAGACGAAGGCGGAGATGATCGCGGCAACGCGCTGCGCCAGGGCTGCGGCCCCCGCCACGGGCCGCGCCTTGATGAGCGCCTGCCGTTCCCAGATCTGCGCGCTGCTCTCGTGGTAGCCGCGGAATCCGTCCAGCGACGACACCAGCGGACCCGAGTGCCCCGACGGACGCAGCCGGGTGTCGATGCGGTAGACGATCCCCTCCCGCGTCGTCACTTGCAGCACCGTGATCAGTCGCTGCGCCACCTTGGAGAAGAATTCGTGAACCGAGACCGACAACGTAGCTGCCGGCGCCTCCTCGTAGACGAAGATCAGGTCCAGATCGGAGTTGTAGTTCAACTCGCCGCCACCGAGTTTCCCCAGGGCCACCACCACCAGCTGCCCCGGCACCTCCGTGCCACCGTAGCGGACGCACAGGTCCCGCAGCGCCACGTCGCACGCGCTCCGCAAACACGCTTCCGCCAGCGCGCTCAGCTCGGTACTCACCTCGTCGGTCCGCAGCACCGACTGCAGATCATTGATCCCGATGCGCAGGAATTCCTGGTTGCGGAAGCGCCGGAGCGCATCGAGCAGTTCCTCAAAATCTCCGTCGCGCGGCAGTACGCTCTGCAATTCGGCCGCCAACTCCTCCAGTGAGCGACGCACGCGCACCAGGTCGGCGCGCACCAACGTATCGAGCAACTCGGGGTGACGAATGAAGGCGTTGGCGAGGAACTGACTGCCCCCGAACAGCTCCACCAGCATGCGCAGGGTTGCCGGATTCTCCCGCAGCAGGGCCAAGAAGCTGGTGCGGGCGCCCACCGACGAGATGAAGGTCGCCACATTGCGCAAGGCCAGATCGGGATCGGCGGATTTCAGGATCGTCCGCAGCAACGACGGGGCAATATCGTAGAGTACTTGTCGGCGTTGCCGGCGCGCCCTCGCGGAAACCGGGCCGTCCCGCAGCAGCAGCAGGTCTTCGTAGCTTGTCTCCGGATGGGTGAATCCGAGTCCCTGCAAGCGCGCGCAACTCGTCGACCGATCTTCCAGCTCTTGTAGCAACTCGACCACTTCGGTATCCGCCGCACGCCGGGTTTCCGCCGCGGGCTCGTAGAACAGTTTTTCGAATGCGCGGCGCACGCGTTCGGTGTGCCGGGACATGTCGGCGCGAAATCGGCCGACCGCGTCGTCGCCCCGATACCCCAAACGTCGAGCCAGGGTCTGCTGTTCGTACTCGTCCGTGGGGATGGTATGCGTCTGGCGCTGGTGCACGATTTGGATCTTGTGCTCGACGTTACGCAGGAAGCGGTACGCCGCCATCAGCGCTTCGCCCTCGTCCGCCGGCAGGTACCCGGCGGCAGTCAACCGGGCCAGCGTCGGCAGGGAGCCGCGCCCGCGCACGCGCTCGTCGCGCCCGCCATGGACCAACTGCATCACCTGCACCAGGAACTCGATCTCCCGAATGCCGCCGCGGCCCAGCTTGACGTTCCCCTGGGCACCCTTTGCGGCCAGTTGGGACTCCACGCGCGCCTTCATGTCCTTCATGTCGGCGATGGTGGTGAAATCGAGATACCGCCGATACACGAACGGCTGCACCTCGCGCAGGAAGCGCTCGCCGAGACCCAGGTCGCCGGCAATGGGACGCGCTTGGATCATGGCCGAACGCTCCCACGTCTGGCCGTACGCTTCGTAGTACAGGAGCGCGTCGTTGAGCGCATTGACAATCGGGCCGTTCACACCCTCCGGCCGCAACCGCAGGTCCACGCGGAACGCGAAGCCGGCAGCGGTGACCTCCTGCAGCGCACGCGTGATGAGTTCCGCCAGGCGGGTGAAGAACTCGCGCGGCTGCACCGCACCCCGTGGACCGCCGAGGGTTTCTTCGCTGTCGGCGCGGTACAGGTACATGACGTCGACGTCCGAGCTGAAGTTCAGCTCGCCACCGCCGAGTTTGCCCATGGCCAGGACGACGAAGGCGTCGCCCGAGCCGGAGGCCGCACCCGCTGCGGGCCCGGCTGGGAAATCACCATACTGCACATGCAGGCTCCGGCGCGCCCACCGACAGGCGATGGCAAAGACACCCGCGGCCAGTTCGCTCAACTCCGCCACGGTCGTCTCGACCGCGAAGCGGCCGGCCAGATCCGCCAGTCCGATGCGCAGGTACTCACGGTTGCGCCGCTGTCGGAGTTGCGTGGAGAAGGTGTCCCACGACTCGGTCAGCACCGGCTCCAGTGCACGTTCGTGCTCCGCCGCCGGTCGGGTCGGCGCCAGGCGGCAGGCGCGGAACAGCGTAATCCATTCGGCGCCCGCAGCCTGCAAGGTATTGCTCAAAGACGGACTGGCACCCAGTAACGTGAAGAGATCCGAGAGCTCGTCCGCCGTCAGTGTCCCCAACGCCGCGGGCTCCGCGAACGCCTCGAGCAATCGCTCCCATCCGACGAGCGCCATGGCGGGGTCGGCCGCGGCCGCCAGCAGTTCCGGCAGGCGCGCTGCCACTGCGGGCATGGCAGGACGGAGTTCCTCCCCCATGCGGTCCACCCGCTCCACGTCGACTCCGAAGCGCCGCAATTCGGTTGGCACCGGTTCCATTGGCGCAACTCTAGCGAGGCAGCGCCTCAGACTACAAGTTCAACGGCCCGGTGACCGCCGAGCCAGGCCGCGGGGCGCAGGCGGACCGCCTCGATCCGCAACTGCTCCTGCCGCCTGGCGAATGTCCCCGACCAGGGCGGACGGTGGGATTCAGGCGCTCCCTGCGCCGCCGACCTGGCGCAACGGCGGCTCGATCGCATGGCGGGCAATCCACGCGTCGAGGTCTTGGCGTGCACGTTCCGCCAGCCGCCGGCGCTTGTCCCGGCCGCGCTCGCGGCCGGGAAGCGGCGGGAATAGCCCGTAGTTGGCATTCATCGGCTGGAAGTCGCGGCGGCTGCGGTCGGTAATGTAGCGGACCAGCGCCCCCAGGGCGGTCGTTGCCGGCGGTACGAGGCACGCTGCGCCCTGAACCACGCACGACGCATTGATGGCCGCCAACAGGCCCGCCGCGGCCGATTCGACGTAGCCCTCGACCCCGATCAGCTGTCCCGCCAAGAAGGTCTGTGGGTGGTCGATCAGCTGCAACGTCGGCTGCAGTAACCGCGGGGCATTGACGAACGTGTTGCGGTGCAGGCTCCCCAGCCGCACGAACTCCGCGTGCTCCAGCCCGGGAATCATGCGGAACACGCGGCGCTGTTCCGGGTACGTCATCTTGGTCTGGAAACCGACCATGTTGAACAGCGTCCCCGCCTGGTTGTCGCGGCGGAGCTGTACGGCCGCGAACGGGCGTTGGCCGGTGCGCGGGTCGATGAGGCCGACCGGACGCATGGGGCCGAACGCCAAGGTGTCGGGCCCGCGTCGCGCCATCTCCTCGATCGGCATGCACCCTTCGAAGTAGACGCAGCGCTCGAACGCCTTCGTGGGCACCGTGTCCGCGCTGCGCACGGCGTCGATGAACCGGTAGTACTCGTCGCGCGACAACGGGCAGTTGAGGTAGTCTGCCCCGCCCTTTCCGTACCGCGAGGCGGCGAACGCGATGTCGTGATCGACCGATTCGCCGGTGACGATGGGGGCAATGGCATCGTAGAAATACAGATAGCCCTCGCCGAGCCGCTGCTGCAGACAGCGCGACATGGTCGGCGAGGTCAACGGCCCCGTCGCCACGATCGCAAGTCCCTCTGGCAGCGCTGTCAGTTCCTGCCGCACCACGGTGATTTCCGGGTGAGCGCAGATCACCGCGGTCAGTTCGGCCGCGAACCGCTCCCGGTCGACCGCGAGCGCGGAGCCGGCGGGGACGGCGGTCCGATCCGCCACCGCCATGATGACCGAGCCGAGGGCCCGCATCTCTTCCTTCAGCAGGCCGACGGCGGCGTCGAGGGACGCACTGCGAAACGAATTCGAGCAGACGAGCTCCCCGAGCCGGTCGGTCTGATGCGCCGGTGTCGGCTGTAGCGGCCGCATCTCGACCAGCCGCACCGGGATCCCGCGCCGCGCCAGCTGCCAGGCCGCCTCGGAGCCGGCCAGGCCACCGCCGACAACGGTAACCAGATCGCGCACCATGACCCGTCAGCGCACAGCCGGCCCCGGAACGCCAGCGTTCCGGCCCATCGCGGGGCAGTTGCAATGTGCAGCGGTCCGCATCTCACACCGCTTCCGCCTCGGCAACGGTCTCCTGGTACTTGCAGCCCTCGCTCAGGCAGCGGCGCACCGTGCCGTAGCGCTTGGTGGTCTTCTCGACCACAAAGGGCGCATTGCACTGCGGGCACGGCTCCGCCACCGGACGCTCCCAGGTGGCAAACTTGCATTGCGGGTACCGGCTGCAACTGAAGAAGATTTTCCCGGCGCGCGAGCGTTTCTCCATGATTTCGCCCGTCCCGCAATCCGGGCAGGCGACCCCGGTCGGCACCGGGCGCACGAGCGGCTGGACGTTCTTGCACTCGGGGTAGCCGGTGCACCCGAGAAACTTGCCGTAGCGTCCGAAGCGCACCTGCATCGGCCGGTCGCACTGCGCACAACGTTCGTCCACCGGCTGCGCCTCCTCGATGCGAATGGTGCCTTCGGCGTCGCGCGTGAAGTTCTTCGTGTTCTTGCATTCCGGATAGCGCGGGCAGGCGAGGAACTCGCCGCCACGGCCCCATTTGATCACCATCTGGGCACCGCAGGTGGCGCAGGCGATATTGGTCGGCTGGCCTTCCCGCTTGACGTTCCGCATGCGCTCGTCCGCATGATCGAGATCGCGGACAAAGGGCTCGTAAAAGCGGCGCATGGCCGCCACCCGCTGCACGTGCCCGTCCTCGATCTGATCCAGCACGTCCTCCATGCCCGCGGTGAACTCGACGTTCAGAATATCGGGGAACGCTTCGACGAGGAGGTCGGTGGTGAGAAAGCCGAGTTCGGTCGGGCGCAACCGCCGGGATTTGTCCTCGACCACGTACTGTTTGGAGAGGATGGTGGTCATGATGGTCGCGTAGGTCGACGGCCGGCCGATGCCTTTTTCCTCCAATTCCTTGATCAGCGTGGCTTGGCTAAAGCGCGGCGGCGGCTGGGTAAAATGCTGCTCGGGAAGCAGATCGTGCAACCGCAGCTGTTCGCCCTCGACCAGCGGCGGCAACTGGCGCTCGGATTCGTCCTCCTCGTCCTCCTCGTTGCGCTCCTCATCGCGCCCCTCGGTGTACACGCGGATGAAGCCATCGAACTTCATGATCTGGCCGGTGGCGCGAAAGAGTGTGTCGGCGGCCGTGATGTCGGCGGTGGTCTGATCGAAGACCGCGGGGGTCATCTGACTGGCAACGAAGCGGTTCCAGATCAACGTGTAGAGGGCCAGTTCCTCTTTCGACAGGAACCGGGCCACACGCTCGGGCGCATGGCTGAACGCCGTCGGGCGTATGGCTTCGTGCGCATCTTGGGCGCCTTTCTTGCTCGGGTAGTTAATCGCATTGTCCGGGAGATAGGGTTTTCCAAAACGCTCGCCGATGAACTCCCGCACCTCCCGAAGCGCCTCCGGCGCGATCCGTGTGGAATCGGTACGCATGTACGTGATCAACCCGACTGCCCCTTCGCCGCCGAGTTCGATGCCTTCGTACAGCCGTTGCGCGATGCGCATCGTGCGGTTCGGCGCGAAGCCCAGCTTCCGTGACGCCTCCTGTTGCAGCCGCGACGTGATGAACGGCGGCGTCGGGTAGCGGCGCCGCTCTTTGCGTTCGACCCGGGACACGGTCCAGGTGGCAGCCCGGACGCGGTCCACCACGGCCTGCGCCGCTTCCCCATGCTCGATGCGAAATTTTTCCGGATCGAGGCGGTCGGCGCCGATGCGGACCAGGCGGGCGGAAAACGGTGGCGGGGTTTGCCCTTCGAGGCGGGCGGTAATCGACCAATATTCCTTGGGGACGAACGCCTGGATCTCGCGCTCGCGCTCGCAGATGATGCGCACGGCGACCGACTGCACCCGGCCTGCGGAAAGGCCACGACGCACCTTCTTCCACAGCAGCGGGCTGATCTGATAGCCCACCAACCGGTCGAGAATGCGGCGGGTCTGCTGGGCATCGTACAGATTGCGATCCAACTCATGGGGGTTGCGGATCGCCTCCTCCACCGAACGTTTGGTAATCTCGTTGAACAGCACCCGCTGAATCTTGTGCTTGGCGTGTCCGATGCTTTCGGCGATATGCCAGGCGATGGCCTCGCCCTCGCGGTCTGGATCGGGCGCCAGGAATACCGTTTCCTTGCCTTTGGCCGCCCGCTTCAGTTCGTCGATAATCTTCTTCTTGCCGCGCAGGACTTCGTATTGCGGCTCAAAGTCGTGTTCGATGTCCACCCCCAGCTTACTCTTGGGCAGATCCATGATGTGCCCCACGGACGCCTTCACCTGGAAGTCCTTGCCGAGATACTTCTCCAGTGTGCGCGCTTTCGCGGGTGACTCCACAATGACCAAGTGTTTCGCCATACCGTGAACCTTATTCCTGTGTCGGCGCCCGCCGCCCGTCAAGCAGCGCGGCCACAAAGTGTTTGCCGGGGAGCTGCTGGACGACGCCCCGCAGTTCGAGGCTGAGCAGCGCCTGCAGCACCGCCGCCGGGGTCAGGCCGCTGCGGGCGATGATGTCATCGACATGGACGGTCTCGTGGCGCAGGGATTCAACGATCGCCGCTTCGATGGGCGCCAGATCCTCGGCGCTCCGCCGCATGGGGTGCTGCCGCAAGTGCGGGGCAATCTCCTCGATCACATCCTCTGCACGCTCGGTCAACTTCGCTCCGTCGCGGATGAGACGGTGCGTGCCGCGGGTACGGTCGCCGATGGCACCGGGCACGGCGAACACCTCCCGCCCCTGCTCCGCCGCCAGCGTCGCCGTAATCAAGGACCCGCTCTTCTCGGTCGCCTCCACAATCACGGTGCCCAGCGCCATGCCGCTGATGATGCGGTTGCGGCTGGGAAAGTTTTCCGCATCGGGCTGCGTCCCCATCATGAATTCCGTCACCACTGCTCCTTGTCGTGTAATTGCGTGAAAGAGGGCATGATGCTCACTTGGATAGATCACGTCAATGCCACAGCCCAAGACCGCGATGGTGCGCCCCCCGGCGCGAACGGCGCTCCAGTGCGCTTGCGCGTCGGTCCCGCGTGCCAGACCGCTCACCACCGTGACCCCGTAGCGCACCAGCCCCTCGGTGAGTTCCCGCGCCAGTCGCAGGCCGTACGCGCTGACCTGCCGCGAACCCACGAGCGCCACCGCCAAGGCGTCACGCGCGTCGAGTGTTCCCTGCACGAAGAGGTACGGTGGCGGATCGTGAATCTGGCGCAAGTTGACCGGATAGGTCGGATCATTCCAGGTCAGCAAGCGCGCCGCGTGCCGCCGCAGCCGTTCGAGTTGTTCCTCCACCACGGACCATTGGTCAAACTCGCGAATGGCGTGGGCGACATCCGGGCGCACGCCGGCACATTCCAACGCGGACCGGCCGGCGGCAAAGATGGCCGCCGGCGTCCCAAACGCGCGCAACAATCCCTGACAGGCGACCGGTCCGACGCCGCGTACCAATCGCAGGGCCAGCCACCACCGCCAGTCGTCTTGCATCTCATCGCGCGCCACGAGCGCCTTGTAGCGAGCAATGTGCTACATATCAAC
>JAGDMS010000103.1 GCA_017860575.1 Deltaproteobacteria bacterium
ATCCACCGAGCCGAACGGGGTGGATTTCGTGATTTTTCCCTGCTCGGATGTCGGCGAGTACTGGCCCTTGGTGAGCCCGTAGATGCGATTGTTGAAGAGGAGGATATTGATGTCGAGATTGCGGCGCAGCACGTGAATGAAGTGATTGCCACCGATCGACAAGGCATCGCCGTCGCCGGTCGCCACCCAAACTGAGAGATCAGGTCGAAACGCTTTGAGCCCCGACGCGATGGCCGGAGCACGGCCGTGAATGGTGTGGAAGCCGTACGTGTTCATGTAGTACGGGAAGCGGCTGGAGCAGCCGATGCCCGAAATGAAGACGAAGTTCTCGCGCGGCACGCCCAACTCGGGCATGACCTTCTGCACCTGGGCCAGGATGGCGTAATCGCCACAACCGGGGCACCAGCGCACGTCTTGGTCTGAAACGAAGTCTTTTCGGGTAGGTTTGGAACTGACCGTGGCAGTTGACATGAGCGTTAGGCCTCCAACGCGCGCCGAATGCTGTTGGCGATTTCCGAGACCTTGAAGGGGAGGCCTTGAATCTTGTTCACCCCCACCGCGTCGACAAGGTACTCTGCCCGCAAGACTTTGACGAGTTGACCGAGATTCATTTCCGGCACCAGTACTTTCTTGAATCCTTTGAGCACATCACCGAGGTCTGCGGGGAGGGGATTGAGATAGCGCAGGTGGACATGGGACACGGCTGTGCCCTCCTGTTGCAGCTCGCGCACCGCTGCGGCGATGGCGCCATAGGTGCTGCCCCAGCCGACGACCACCAGGTCTCCCGTGGGTGCGCCGCGGACCTCGGTCGGAGGAATCTCGGCGATGATCCCGGCGATCTTCCGCGCTCGGACGCGCACCATCTGCTCGTGATTGGCCGGGGCGTAGCACACGTTGCCGCTCAGGTATTCTTTTTCCAGTCCGCCGATGCGGTGCTCGAGTCCAGGGGTGCCGGGAACGACCCAGGGGCGGGCCAGCGTCGTCTCGTCGCGCAGGTAGGGAAAGAAGCCTTCGGGGTCTGTCCGGAATCGCACCTGGAGATACGGCAAGTCGGCCACCCGGGGGATCCGCCATGGTTCTGATCCGTTGGCGAGATAGCCATCGGAGAGGAGGATCACCGGCGTCATGTACTTGATTGCGATGCGGACACTTTCGAAGGCCGCGTCAAAACAATCAGCTGGCGTCGCCGCGGCAATGACGGGAACCGGCGAGTCGCTGTTGCGCCCGTACAGGGCCATGAGCAGATCGCCCTGTTCGGTTTTGGTCGGTAGGCCGGTGCTTGGCCCACCGCGTTGAATATCGCAGATGACGATCGGCAATTCGACACTGACCGCCAAATTGATCGTCTCCGCTTTCAAGCACATGCCCGGACCGCTGGTGGTGGTGATGGCGGCTGCGCCGCCGAACGCGGCGCCCAGCGCAGCGCCGATGCCGGCAATCTCATCTTCGGCTTGGAAGGTTGCCACACCGAAGTTTTTGAGCCCCGCCAACTCGTGCAAGATGTCGCTGGCGGGGGTGATCGGATAGCTACCGAGGAACAGCGGCACACCGGCTTGCTGCGCGGCGGCCACAAAGCCGAGCGCGATGGCGGTGTTGCCGGTGATGTTGCGATATTTACCAGGTTCGATCCGTGCCGGCTTCACCTCGTACGATGTGGCGAACAGCTCGGTTGTCTCGCCGAAGTTGTACCCCGCTTTGAGTACGCGAATGTTGGCCTCCACCAACTCCGGGGTCTTGCGGAAACGCTGCCGTATGAAGTTCTCCGTCGGTTCGGTCGGGCGGTGGAACATCCAGGAGGTCAGACCGAGCGCAAAGAAGTTCTTGCAGCGGCTGACCGCGCGCCCGGACAGGTTCATGTCCTTCAAAGCCAGCGCGGTCAGCTTGCTAATGTCGACCGAAAACACTTGGAAGCGATCGAGCGAGCTGTCGTTCAGGGGATTCGACGTGTATTCGGCCTTTTTCAGGTTGTGTTCGGTGAATGCTTCCGAATCGACGATCAGGATGCCGTTTGGCCGGAGGTCCGCCACGTTCGCTTTCAGGGCCGCTGGGTTCATCGCAACCAGCACGTCGAGTTCGTCGCCCGGAGTGAAGACCTCGCGACTCGAGAAATTCAGCTGGAATCCCGAGACGCCCGCGAGCGTGCCCGCCGGAGCGCGGATTTCCGCCGGAAAATCCGGCAGAGTGCTGAGGTCATTGCCAGCCAGGGCCGATTCGTTCGTGAATTGCATGCCGGCCACCTGCATGCCGTCACCCGAGTCCCCAGCGAACCGAATGACGACCGAGGATTTCTCTTCAACCGATTTCGCCGCGGCAGCGGTCTCACTGGGCAACCCAGCCATTTCTCCACCTTTCTTTCGGCAGCGCTACACCGCTCTCCCCGCATGCGATGCGGATCACGCCGCCTGAGAGTCCTAGGAAACATCAGACATGTAGCGACAGCGGCGACGATTTTCAATTCGTACCTATGCGGCCTCGACGGCGATCACCTCGTAGCGATTCTCCGCCAGGCTGGGGAGGGCGGTGATGACGAGTTTCTTGTTGAGCTGCGCCTCCAGGGCGCGCACCGTTCGGTCCGCGTCACGATCCAGGAATTGGGCAACCGTTGGATGAACCTGGGCGGTGATCTGGGCAGCTGAGGTGTTGAGAGCGGCTTCGCGCTGGATCCGCCGCAATACTTCGTGCGCGATGGTTTCCGTCGACTTCACCTGTCCGCGCCCCACGCAGTTGGAGCACGGCGTGCACAGTAGCTGCATGAGGCTCTCGCGAGTCCGCCTACGGGTCATTTCAATCAGTCCCAGGTCCGATAGGCGCAAGAGTTTTGACCGGGCCTTGTCCTTCTTGAGGGCTTCGCTGAGCGTGTCGAACACCTCCCGCTGACTGCCGCGGTCCTCCATGTCGATGAAATCAATGACAATCAGACCGCCGATGTTGCGCAGGCGCAGTTGCTCGACGATGACTTTCGCCGCTTCCAGGTTCGTCTGGAGGACCGTTTCCTCTTGCGTCCTCTTGCCCACAAAGCGCCCCGTATTGACGTCAATGACGGTCAGGGCCTCGGTGTGGTCGATGACGATATAGCCGCCGGATTTTAGCCAGACTTTTCGTTCCAAAGCCTTGGTGATCTGGGAGTCGATGCCGAAACGATCGCCAATAGGTTCAGGATCGTCGTACAGTTCCACCCGTGACTTGAGCCGTGGCATCACCGTGTCCAAGAACTCCAGAATGCGTTGATAGTCGCGCAAGGTATCGACCACGAGCCGCTGCGTGTCAGCGGTGAACAGATCCCGCACGGTCCGCAAGACCAGGTCCATGTCATAGTGCAGCAAGGCGGGGGCACCGACACGATCGCTCTTCTGTTCGATGCGATCCCACAGCTTGAGCAGAAAGCGAATGTCTCCCTGGATCTCTCGCTTTGACAGCCCCTCGCACGCCGTACGGATGATGAATCCGCCGGCGGACGTCCGTTCTGATTCGACTATTTCTTTCAGTCGCGCGCGTTCGCTTTCATCCTCGATTCGCCGCGATACGCCGACATGGCCGATTGAGGGCGTGAAGACGAGATGCCGGCCCGGCAGTGAGATGGCGGAGGTGACGCGTGCACCTTTGCCGCCGATTGGCTGCTTGGCCACCTGCACCAGGACCTCTTGGCCCTTCTTCAAGCGGTCTTCGATAGGCACGCGGCGGATTGTCCCCTT
The DNA here is from genome assembly GCA_017860575.1 of Deltaproteobacteria bacterium. Taxonomy (GTDB): domain Bacteria; phylum Desulfobacterota; class Binatia; order HRBIN30; family HRBIN30; genus JAGDMS01. Next base: position 3,693 of record JAGDMS010000103.1, read on the forward strand.
CAAATCGGCAGCCGGTGCGGCCTCCGAGGGCCTTCCGGCGCCGGCACCCTCCTCGGTCGGGAGTGGACCGTTCTCCGTAACGAACTCTTCGTCTAAGTCCGCATAGAGATCCGAACCGTGGAGAAAGGCGGCCTTTTCCACGCCGATGTCGACGAATGCGGCCTGCATTCCTGGCAATACGCGGGTGACACGCCCCTTGTAGATGTTTCCCGCGATGCCGCGACCGCGTGCGCGTTCGATGAAGATTTCCGTGAGCCGCCGCTGTTCTAGCAATGCGACGCGGGTTTCGTACGGAGCCGAATTGATGATGATTTCGCGTGCCACGGGATATCGGGAATCCGCAGGCGGCGCTGCCGTCCAGCGCCAACTCAGTGCGAAAAACGCCTTCCACTCGTCGTGGCATCATAGGGGGAGCCTGACGAAAGGGCAAGGATTGTACTGGAGGATCGGGCCGCATTGTCATATTCTTGACTTGATCGACTCTGGCGGCTACAGGTCGCTCTACGCGAACGCGGTTTGAGGATGTCCACTTCGGCGTCAGTGCTTGACACCAAGGTCTTAGTTCTCAATCGGTCCTATCTGCCGGTTCACATCACCTCGGTGAGACGAGCGTTTTCCCTGCTTTATCAGGGAATTGCGTGTGCGGTGAATGAACAATATCGCACCTTTGACTTCGCGAGTTGGTCGGATCTCGCGGTTTCTGTTCACGATGACAGCGTCGGTCTTGTGGGCCGGGCGATCCGGGTGCCTCGGGTGATCCTTTTGCTCGCGTTCGACCGCTTGCCGCGACGACAGGTGCGGTTCAGCCGGTTCAATATCTACACTCGTGATCGCAATACTTGTCAGTATTGTGGCACCCACTTTCGGCGCAGCGAGTTGAACCTCGACCATGTTGTGCCGCGATCCCAGGGCGGGGCGTCTCGGTGGGAAAATGTGGTGTGTTCCTGCCATGTCTGCAACCGCCGAAAGGGCGGCCGCACGCCAGAGCAAGCCGGCATGCGCTTGCTCCGCCCCCCTCGACGTCCGGAATGGACCCCATTCATGTTGGAAAATTTCAGCTTGCGTCACTACAAAGAATGGATGCCGTTCCTCTCTGCGATCGACGTCTCGTATTGGAACACCGAACTCCTGGAGTAGGCGGGTCGGCGGCGCAAGTCCGGTCGCGGGGCTGGCGTATTTTCTTGACCGTGGTGAGTGGCTGTGAAATAGTGCGCTAGGTGGGGTGGTGGTGTGCGGATTAAACAGCTCGAGTTGATCGGGTTCAAGTCGTTCGTTCATCGGACATTGGTGGATTTCCCGCGCGGGATCACGGCGATCGTGGGTCCGAATGGGTGCGGCAAGTCCAACGTGGTCGATGCCATTCGGTGGGTCTTGGGCGAACAGAGTCCCAAGCATCTGCGCGGCGAATCCATGGAGGATGTCATCTTCAATGGAAACGAGCGGGTCGCGCCCACCGGCATGGCGCAGGTGTCATTGACGTTCGAGAACGATCCGGGTGAGAGGCGGCCAAGCACCGAACTCGACCTCGACGTTTCGACCGTTCCCGCGCACTTTCGCGATTTGACCGAGATTATGGTGACCCGGCGGTACTTCCGCTCCGGGGAGTCGGAATACTTTATCAACAAGACGCCATGTCGGCTCAAAGACATCACGGAGCTCTTCCTCGGGACGGGAATCGGCGCGAAGGCATACGCCATCATCGAACAGGGTCGCGTGGAGCAGTTGATCAACGCGAAGCCCGAAGATCGGCGTCTCTTCATCGAAGAGGCCGCGGGTACGACCTTGTACCGCAGCCGCAAGCTTGCCGCCGAGCGAAAGATGGAACGTACCCGTGAGAACTTGCTCCGCGTCAGCGACATTCTCCACGAGATCGAAAGGCAGGTGCAGTACCTGCACCGGATGGCCAAGAAGGCCGAGCAATACCGGGCGTTGCAAGACGAGATCCGCCAGTTGGACCTGGGCCTGGGTGCGGCCCAGCGGGGCAAGCTCAGTGCGGCGCTCGGTGCGCTCGAGGTCGAGTTGGGTACTTATCGCGAGCAGGAACAGCAAGCGCAGGCACGCCTCGTGCACCTGGAAGCGGAGCGCGTTGCCAAGGCCGCTGCGCAGACCGCGGCCGAGCACACGTTGGCCCGGAAGCGCGAAGCGGCCGCCGTCTTGGAGTCGGAGTGTCGCAGCCTACAGCAGCGCCTGGGCTTGTTGCAGCAGGAGGTTGGGGAGCGTGCGCGTCGGATCGCACGGCTGCAGGCCGAGGCGGATGCGCAGATTGGGTATCAAGAGGAAGTCCACCGGGCCATTCAGCAACAGGAGGCGGAGCGCAGCCGCCACGCGCAACTCGCCCTGTTTGACGACAGCGAGTTGGCACAAAAAGAAGCGCAGTTCGCCGATGCGCGTGTACAGGTGACGACGGCGAGCAGGGATGCGGAGGCGGCAAAGGATGCCGTGATTGCATTGCTGGCGCGCGAGGTGGAGTGCCGCAACGATCTCGGCGCCCTTTCGCGGCAACGGGAGGATGCGCAGCGGCGCCTGCAGAAACTCGCGGCTGAACAGGCCGAGGCAGCGGAGCGGCTGTCCGCTCTGGAATCGACGGCGGCGAGCCGGCACGCAGAGGTCGCCGATCTCCGGGAGCGTTTGCGTGCGGCGGAAGGCGAAAAGGAGCAGCGCGCGCAGCGGATACGGTTGCTCGCGGAGGACCGCAGGGGCTCGGAGCGGGCGGTCGCCGAGACGCAGCATGTCTTGGTGCAGGTGCGTTCGCGTTTGGAGTCGCTGCAGGAAATCCAGCGGAATTATGATGGATATCACCGTGGGGTGCGGTCCGTCCTGCTTGGCGAACAGCGCGGAGGGGGCGTGCTTGGGGTGGTGGCAGACGTCCTCAGTGTCCCTGAACAGTACGAACGTGCCGTCGCGGCCGCGCTCGGTGAGCGCCTCCAATACGTAATCGTTCGCCAAGAGGACGACGGCGTGGGGGCTGTGGAGATGCTCCGCCACGAGGATTCTGGCCGCGGAAGCTTCATTCCGTTGTCGCCCCGTGCGATCCGATTGAACGGGAACGGTGCCCATAGTCTCAACGGGAATACCCGCCGCCTACTCGACCTGGTGGACGTCGAAGAACCGTATCAAAACGTTGCGGAGACGCTGCTCGGCGAAGTTGTCTTGGTCCCGGATCTGCAATCCGGCCTGGCACTCTGGCGTAAGAACGGCGTGCACGTCACCATGGTCACGCCGGAAGGGGACGTCATTGATGCCACCGGTGTGATCACCGGCGGCAGCGAGAGGCCGCTGGAGGAGGAGATCGTTTCGCGACGACGCTTGGCGCACGACCTGACCGCCGAGGTTGCTGCGACTGAGGAGCGTTTGCACAGTGCCCGAGCACAGCTGGAGCGATTTCAGCATGAATTGGCCGAAGAGGAGGGGCTGCTGAAGAGCCTTGACGGGTCGACCCATTCCCTTACGCTGGAACTCGTTGCCAAGGAAAAGGACCTGGCGCGTTTGGAGAGTGAGCGGCCGCGCTGGCTCGATCGCGTCGAGGTCACCCGCTTTGAGTCTGCCAACACGGCGGCCGAAGAGGCGGAGCGTACCGCGGAGCACCGAAAGATCGAAAACGAACTGGCGGCTGCGAGTGCACAACGTGCGACGGCCGAAGCGACGTTACGCGCAGCACACGAAACCTCGGCGCTTGCAGCGTCGCGCGTGGACCAGCTCAATGGCGAGGTGACGGGCATCAAGGTGCGTCTCGCAGAGCGCCGGCAGCGGCAAGAAGCCGCCGCGGCCGCGTTGTCGGGGTTGCTCCGGCGCCGCGATGAGCTTGCGGGACGAGCGGCCGCCGTTGCGGCCGAACTCGAGGAGACGTTGCAGGAGCATGCCACCCTGCAGGCGGGGGTGCAGCAGGCCGAACGCCAGGATGGAATGCAGCAGGCGCAGCGGCAGGTTGTGGGCGATGAGATCCAGGCAGCGTGTGCGGCGCTCGACGCCGCCAGCGCTGCCGTCGCCGCCCACGACCGTGAGTTGCACGATGGTCGGATGGCGTTGGACGAGTTTCGTTCACGTGGTGCGCAGTGTGAAATCGCATTGACGGAAAAGCGGCTCCGCCTCGAGCAGCTCACCCAGAATATCCGGGAAAAGTATGGAGAGGAGCTCACGGAGCAGTCAGCGGCTGTCCCAAGCGACGAGGAGGAGCAGGCCGTTGCCCGACTGGAGGCACTGCGCGAGAGGCTCGGCCGTTTTGGTGAAGTTAATGTCGGTGCCATCGATGAACTTCAGGAGTTGGAGCAGCGGGCCGAGTTTCTGCGGACGCAGAAAGAGGACTTGGAGCGGTCGTTGGGCGATTTGGAGCGGACCATCCAGCGCTTGAACCGTGCGTCACGGACACGCTTTGCGGAGACGTTTGCGGCTGTCAACGAGAGGTTTCAGAGCGTGCTGCCCCGCCTTTTTCGAGGGGGAGAGGCCCGCCTGGTACTGACCGACGAACACAACTTGTTAGAGAGCGGTGTGGAGATTGTCGTGCGTCCGCCGGGTAAACGGCTCGACACAGTGACCCTGCTGTCCGGCGGTGAGAAGGCGCTCGTGGCAGTGAGCCTGATATTTTCACTTTTCCTTATCAATCCGACGCCGTTCTGTTTCCTGGATGAGGTCGATGCGCCCTTGGACGATGCCAACATCGGGCGTTTTGCGAATCTGGTGCGGGAAACGAGCGAACACTCGCAATTTATTGTGATCACGCACAACAAGCGGACAATGCAGGCCGCGGATGTCCTCTACGGCGTGACCATGGAGGAGCCTGGAGTCTCCAAGATCATCTCCGTTGCGATGCACTAGCTCGGCGTCGTGTGTTGCGGGCGACCTGCCCATTGCTGTCTGGCGCCGAGGGATTCTAAAATCTGGTCGATAGCCGTATGTTCTGGAGCGGGGAATTTTTGCTGGCGTGCGGCGCGCTAGTCCTTGCCGGCGGCGGGGCCGTCATCGCATGGGCTGTGCGTCGGCGCGCCTCTCGGCGGGCTATCCCTGTGCCAGCTGATCGCCCGCTGCCGGCCAAAGAACACCAACCCGCGGGGCGGTTGCAGAAAAGCCTCATGAAGACGCGGCAGGGCCTGCTAAGCCGCCTGCGAGAAGCGTGGGGTGTGAACAAAGAGGTCGAGGAGCGCTTCTCGGAGCTCGAAGCGGCACTGCTCGCAGCGGATATTGGTCCGAAGGCCACTCAGCAGTTGCTCGATCGACTGCGCCCGCACGCGCGCGAGCTCCAGAGCTCGGAGGCGTTATATGCGGCCTTGGCAGGTCTGATGCGGACCGTCCTTGAGGACGGGTCGTCGCCAGCGCCGACGGCACGACCGTACGTCGTTGTTGTTGCGGGTGTGAACGGGGTCGGCAAGACGACCACGATTGGAAAGCTTGCCTATCGCTATCGGCAGGCGCATCAGAAAGTCCTCTTAGTTGCGGCCGATACCTTCCGGGCAGCGGCCGGCGAACAATTAGAGCAGTGGGCGCAAAAGGTGGGCGCGACGTGCGTGCGGCATCAAGGAGGGGCTGATCCATCCGCGGTCGCCTTCGATGGGATGAAGGCCGCTACCGCGCGGAACGTTGATGTGGTCATCGTCGATACCGCGGGGAGACTCCACGTCAAAAGCCATCTCATGGAGGAGCTCAAGAAGGTCATCCGCATCATCGGCCGGCAAATTGATGGCGCACCACACGAGATCCTGCTCGTGATCGATGCGACAACGGGCCAAAATGCCTTGAACCAGGCGCGCGCATTCTGTGAGGCCCTACCGGTGAGCGGCATCGTGCTGACCAAGCTCGACGGCACGGCCAAGGGCGGCGCGATTCTGGCCGTGCGCGCAGAACTCGGTGTGCCGATCCGGTACATCGGTATTGGCGAAGCGCCGACCGATCTGGAGCCATTTGACGCGGACGCCTTTGTCCGGGCTGTCCTGTCCGAGGACTAAGTTCGCCGCTATGGCGCCAAGGGTTGACAGGTGACTTCGCCCTCTTCTATGGTGCAGCAATGGTTAATATCTGAGGCACTATGGATCTAGAAAACCTGAAGCTTTTGGAATCAAAGATAGACCAGTTTGTAGATCAGCACGAGCGTGTTCGGGAGCAGCAGGCGACGTTGGCACAGCGCTTGAAAGAACGGGAACAGCAGCTTGCCGACGCGGCTGGCCAACTCCAACAGTATGAACTGGAGCGTTCGGAGATTCGAGCGCGTTTAGAACGAATCCTCAGTAGGCTCGCCGGTTTGGATCTCGGGTGACGGAGTATGGGTGAGCCGCTCGAAATCGAGATCCTGGGGCAGCGGCTGACCGTCAAGAGTGAGGACAGCGAAGAGCACGTCCGCGCTATTGCACGGTATGTGGACGAGCACATCCGGAAGCTGGCCGAGATGCAGCCCGCGAGTGTTCCGCTGCATCTGGCACTGGTCACGGCATTGAATATCGCCAGCGAATATTGGAAACTGCGACAGCAGCAGGAGGAGGTTCAGCGTACGATTAGCCGCATGGCTCAGCGGGTGGGAGCGCTTCCCAACTGAGCCCTGCGCCATGGATCTGCAATGAAAAGGAGAAAACGTTACAGGCGTCGGGAGATTGGTTCTTCCACGTTGCCTGCTGCGGTGACATAAGGGATACTCCTTGCGACATCCAGGGAACGTGATGCTGCGAACCAGACGAACTGGGATGTGCAAAGGGTGGAAATGAGAAATAGACAGGACGCACTGATGGCGTCATGAAGCGGGGTTGCTGGGTTTGGCTGTGGGACAAGTACTTGGACTGAGTTGTATTGTGCTGAGCTGTGAAGGTAATCAGGGTTGGTCCGACATCGCTTCCGAGAAAGTATTGGCGGCGCCGGCATCGCAAGGTGAATCGATACTGAGGGACGTAACGCACCGTATCAGGGATGCCGCGAAGTTTGGAGCCTCTGCAGCGCTGTAGATAACGAACGTCCATTTCGGACCCGTTGCTGACCCTCGCCGCCCTGGTCGAGTCGACCGGATGGTGAGTGACGATAAATGCGCGTTGCGTAGGGCGCTGAGGGCGCGGCGAAGGCAGTTGTCCCTCGACGTGGTTCGCGCTGCGGGGACGGCGGTCCGGGTGCAAGTGCGGCTACTCTTGGTCGCGCATCCTGCCGCGGCGTTACTCGCCTATCTGGCCACAGAGAACGAAATTCCCACTGACGGAATCATTGCCGATTGCGTGCAGGCTCGTCGGGAAATGTACCTTCCCTCGACGACACCGGTGCCTCGGTTCGTGTGTTGGCAGCCGGGTGACCGGTTGCAGCCAGGGCCTGGCGGCGTACTCGAACCGCATGGCGGGCTGCCGCTGCCTGGACAGCGTTGCGCGATTGCTCTCATCCCATTGGTTGGCTGGGCAGATGACGGAACGCGTCTCGGCCGTGGGGCGGGGTTTTACGATCGAGTTTTTGCAACCGGGTCGAGCGGGATCCTGCGCTTGGGGCTCGCCTACGAGTTTCAGCGCTGCGACTACCTCCCGCGTGATCCGTGGGACGTGCCAATGGACTATATCATCACGGAGCAACGGATCGTGCGGTGCGGGGCTGGGGAGGTGCTGCGGTCCGAGTCGCTCCAGAAAGGAGGGTTGCGATTGTGCTGAGTTATTTCCATGTCGTGGCAGTGCTTGTGCTGTCGGCGGTGTTGGCGGTTGTTCTCGATTTCGTGCGGCGGCGACAGGCAAGGCAGCGGACACAGGATGCCGAGGAAACGGCACAGCGAGTGCTCCGTGAGGCGCGAGCCGAGGCTGAGGCCATCCGCAAAGAGTCCGAGATAAAGGCCAAGGAAGTTATTTTGCAAGGACGAGCGGACGCCGAAAACGAATCGCGCGAGCGGCGCCGAGAATTACAACAGCTGGAACGCCGCCTGACTGCGAGAGAGGAGAACCTGGAAAAGCGGGGCGAGCAAATTGAAAAGCGCGAAGCGGAGGTGACCAAGCTTGAGCTCGGTCAGCGGCAGAGGGAAAAATCGCTGGCGGAACGGGAGGACCAATGCCGCGTAGCCATTGAACAGGCCCGGAAGGAGCTTGAAAACGCTGCCGGCCTCACGCGGGACGAAGCGAAGCGCGGGCTCATGGAGCAGATGGCGGACGAAGCGCGGCACGAGGCAGCGAAACGCATCCGCTTGGTGGAGGAGGAGGCGCGCGCCGAAGCGGACCGCCGGGCGAAAAAGATCATCACTATCGCCATCGAGCGATTGGCCGGCGAATTCGTTGCCGAACGGACCGTCTCGGTCGTGCAACTACCAAATGACGACATGAAGGGGCGAATTATCGGAAGAGAAGGGCGCAATATTCGCGCCATTGAAGCGGCGACTGGTGTCGATTTGATCATCGACGATACCCCCGAAGCAGTCATTCTTTCCTGTCACAATCCCATCCGGCGTGAAATTGCACGCGTCGCGCTTGAACGTCTCATATCCGACGGGCGCATCCATCCCGGGCGGGTCGAAGAGGTGGTACGCAAAGCTGAGCAGGAAGTTGAAGACAATATTCGGGAAGCCGGGCAAAAGGCCATTTTCGAGGTCGGGATCCATGGTGTTCATCCCGAGATCGTCAAGCTTCTGGGAATGCTGAAGTACCGGTACAGTTACGCGCAGAACGTGCTGGCGCACTCGATCGAAGCCGCATTCCTGTGCGGCGCGATGGCTGCAGAGTTGGGGTTGAACGAAAAGCAGGCACGGCGCGCCGCGCTGTTACATGACATCGGGAAGGCCCTCACCCACGAGGTCGAAGGATCGCACGCCATCATCGGGGCGGACATCGCCCGCAAGTACGGCGAATCCGCGAAGATCGTCAATGCCATCGCGGCACACCACGAAGAGGTGAAGGCCGAGACGATCCTGGCGCCTCTAGTGGACGCTGCCGATGCACTGTCTGGGGCACGACCGGGGGCGCGGCGCGAGATGCTTGAGAGCTATGTGCGCCGCCTTGAGGATCTGGAGCGGATCAGCAAGTCCTTCAAGGGCGTCGAGAAGTCATTTGCCGTCCAGGCGGGACGCGAGATCCGCATCATCGTTGAGCCGCGGGCAATCAACGACGACCAGGCCTCAACGCTCGCACAAGAGGTTGCGCGCAAGATCGAGAGCGAAATGACGTATCCCGGGCAAATCAAAGTGACTGTCATCCGTGAAACACGTGCGAGTGACTTTGCCCGGTGATGCTGGGGCATCCGGCGGGGGCGGTCCGGCGCACACCGCCCCCGTCTGAACAATGAAGATCTTGTTTCTCGGGGACGTGGTCGGTAAACCCGGTCGTCGAACGGTTGCCAGGGCGCTTCCGCGCCTAATCGACCGCGAGCAACTCGACCTCGTCATCGCCAACTGCGAGAACATCGCCGGCGGTGCCGGTGTCGATGCGAAGGGCGCGCGTCAACTGTTGGATGCGGGAGTGGACGTGTTGACTTCAGGCAACCATATCTGGCGGGATCCGGCAATTGGCGAGTTCATGGCGAATGAGCCGCGCCTGGTGCGGCCAGCCAATTTTCCTCCGATGGCGCCGGGACGGGGTTGGACGGTGTGTGAGACGGCGGACGGTACGGCGGTGGCCGTCGTCAATCTCCTCGGCAGGGTCTTTATGACTAACGTGGACTGTCCTTTCCGGATTGTCGAGGACCTCCTGCCCGAATTGCGCACGCGTGCCCGCGTGATCATCATTGACATGCACGCCGAGGCAACTTCCGAGAAGGCCGCAATGGGTTGGTTTCTCGACGGAAGAGTTTCTGGTGTTTTAGGCACACACACCCACGTCCAGACGGCAGATGAGCGCGTATTGTGCGGAGGTACGGCCTACGTTACCGACGTGGGCATGTGCGGTCCGACCGAATCAGTAATCGGTGTTCGACCCGAGTTGGCAATTCAGAAATTCCTTACCCAGATGCCGGTGCGATTTGAGGTTGCCGGTGGTCCGGTCGTGCTCCAAGGGGTATGCGTCGAGGTCGATCCGCAGAGCGGCCATGCGAACAGCATACGCCGGGTGCAGGAATTGGGTGATGCCTAACGCCAGGTTGCAATTGGCCTCACCTCCGAACTAAGGAACAGTCGTTAGGGATTAATGCGAATGGAAAGCAGCGCAACCGCGAACGCCGGCGCGCCGGATCGGCAATTGGCGCTGATCCGACGCGGTACGGTTGACATCCTCCCGGCCGACGAACTCGTGCAGAAGTTGCGGGAGGGACGGTCGTTGCGGGTCAAGTTCGGCGCCGATCCCTCCGCCCCCGATCTGCATTTGGGGCACACCGTTGCGCTAAACAAGCTCCGGCAATTTCAAGACCTTGGCCATCGCGTTATTTTCCTCATTGGTGATTTCACGGGCATGATTGGCGACCCTACCGGCAAGTCCGAGACGCGCAAACCCCTGACGCGCGCTGAGGTCAGCGCCAACGCAGAAACCTATCAGCAGCAGGTGTTCAAGGTGCTGGACCGGTCGCGCACCGAGGTCCGTTTCAACTCGGAATGGATGGACCGCATGTCGGCAGCGGACGTGGTTCGCTTGTGCGGGCACTATACGGTCGCGCGTATGCTTGAGCGGGATGATTTTGCCAGGCGGTACGCCGAACAACGGTCGATTGGTGTGCATGAGTTCCTGTATCCGCTCGTTCAAGGGTACGACTCCGTCGCGTTGAGTGCGGACGTAGAGGTCGGAGGAACGGACCAACGATTCAACCTGCTTGTCGGCCGTGAACTCCAGAAAGCATACGGAATGGTGCCGCAGACGATTGTGACCGTCCCCTTGTTGGAGGGGACGGATGGTGTGGCCAAAATGAGTAAGTCGCTGGGCAACGCCATTGGGATTGCCGATCCGCCGGAAGACATGTTCGGGAAGATCATGTCGATCTCGGATGCCATGATGCTGCGCTATTACGAATTGTTGACCCAGGCGGACGTGGCTGAGATGCGGCAGAAGATCGTCGCAAATTCGGTCCATCCGATGGAGGTCAAGAAACAGTTGGCCGAAATTCTTGTCGGCCGTTTCCATGGCGAATCCAGCGCCCGGAAAGAGTCGGAAAAATTCGAGCAGCGATTTCAGCGCCGTGAATTGCCCAGCGAACTACCTACGTTTGACTGGACGGGGGATTCGTCCACGACGCTTGCGCTGGTTGATGTCGTCGTGGCTACGGGAATGGTGAAGACCAAGAGCGAGGTCCGACGACTCATCCAGCAAGGAGCGGTGCGCGTCGATGGCGAGCGGATTACGGATATCCACTGTCGCCTCAGCCCGGTGCGACGCAGCGCGGTAATTCAGGTCGGCCCGCGGCGCGCCATGGCAGTAAACTTCGGTGCGGAAAAAAAAGAGGGCGATTTTGCGAACAGGGCTTGACGCACGTGCCGCGGTTCAATATAAAGCCCTTTCCGCCACAGTGCGGCCGGTCTTTGAAAACTAGGTGGTAATGCCAATCTGCTGGCACCCAACGGGTGACAGCAGAGGTGATGAGTTTAAGGAACGTGACGGAACCCGTTGAATGAAAACGGAATCCGAAGGTTTCCTTCGGAACGTAACTTTTCAACTGGAGAGTTTGATCCTGGCTCAGAACGAACGCTGGCGGCGTGCCTAACACATGCAAGTCGTGCGGGAAAGTGGGGGCAACCCCATGAGTAGAGCGGCGCACGGGTGAGTAACACGTAGGTAACCTGCCTTCGGGACTGGGATAACCTGTCGAAAGACGGGCTAATACCAGATAAGACCACGGG
>JAGDMS010000578.1 GCA_017860575.1 Deltaproteobacteria bacterium
GGCAAGTGCCGTCTTCGCGCTTTCGACGGTCTGCAGCGTGTCGATGATGATGATCCCATCCTCACCAATGACCATGGTGGAGTTGGCGACGTCGAAGCCGAAGGCGACGTAGACGCGATCGGTGAGCTTGTAGACGCGCTGCTCCATGGTTTGGGAGTGCGCCGTGAGTTTCGGGTTGATGGACGGCGCGGGCTTGTCGTACGCGAGGTTCTCCGCGCGGGCGGTGCCCAGCGAGAAGGCACCCAAGAAGACGCCAATTCCCGCCACCCAGTGAGCCGACAGCGTCCGGAGTGCGTTCATCTTCCTCGCAGTTGCGTAGGTTAAGCGGCGGCGTACCGTGTGCGCGCCTGCATGCGTTCACTGTTCCGCCGGCTGCTCGCAGCATGGATGCGCCGCCTAATCCCCCTGCGGATAATCCGCAAGGAAATAGGTGAGGGAGCGAATGCGTCCCTCGCTGACCTCAAACAGGTCAACCGCGTGGACGGTGGAATCGCCCGGGCGATCGATGTAGATCTCCGCGGCCACGCGCGAACCTGCCGACAAGACCGGTGCGGCCTCCCGCGGGACCGGCCCCACGCGATTGAACACATCGCGGTACAACTCGAGGATCGCGTCCCGTCCCGTTCTTCGTGCGCCGAGGCCGATGACAGACGCATCGTCATGAAACAGGTCGACGACTCCGATGTCACGTGCGCGAATCCGTGCGAAGTACTCAGCGACGACTGAAGGAGGGTCCGGGGGCACGTGCGTTCGTTCCGCCACCGCGTAAGTTCCTTTCCCTGCACCCTGTTTCTTTACGCAACGTGCCCGACGCTGCCGCGCAACCGCTCCCGAACCGGACTCGCGGTCGATGCAGTCCCGTCCGCAACGACAACGGCTGGATCACTTCTGAGTATTTTTGCCTAGCTACTAAGATGCCCGTTGATAAGCAAGCAAAATGTTTGGTAACAGTGCTCGCATGGACGACGCCCTCGTCGAATCGCTGCCCAGCCGCGCGGAGTACGTCGTGCTGGCGACGCTGCGCGTCAGCGGACCGCCCTATCGCCTCTTCCCGACGGAGCTCGGGAGAACTCTGCTCCAGACCTCGGCGGGGATCACCAACACGGTCGACCGCTTGGAGCACGCGCGGCTGGTGACGCGCGTGTCAGCGCCGCGCGATCGGCGCTCGATACTGGTGGGGCTGACGGCGACCGGGGTCAAGATGGCGGAGCGGCTGTTTGCCGCGGAGATGGCGGCGCAGCAAGCGGTTCTGGCAGGGATGAGTGCGGCGGAGCGACGGCGGGCGGTCGCGGTGTTACGCCGGCTCAATCTCCGTTTTGATGCGCTGCCATCGCCCACGGCGGAGACACCGCCGCGCAGGCGCCCGCGGCGCTCAGCCGTTGCCGACCCCGTAGGTCGCGGCAAAGTGTGACATCTCTTCGAGCTTGTGCGCGAGCGGGGGGTTGGTGGGCCTCAGCCCCTCCGTCCACGGGGGCTTCAGGTAGTCGGTGACCCCCCAGTCGCGCAGCGTCGCCAGGCGCTCAGGCGTGGGCTCGGTGCAGCCAACGATCAGGCGAAAGCCGTCGAGCGTGCCCGCGGCCGCGTGCCGCGCCGCCCGGGCGCGCTTCACTTTGTTCTCGACGTCTTCCCACGGGTAGACGGCGCCCTCCCAGCCGTCGTGACGCGCGGCCCGCCGGAAGGCGGCGTCGGAGGCGCCGCCGATGTAGATCGGGATGCGCGCCACCGGCGCCGGCAGCATGCGCAGGCGGGGAAAGCGATAGAACGTGCCGGCGTGCTCGACGCTCGCGCCGGTCCAGAGCTTGCGGAGCACCTCGAGTTGCTCGTCCACATGGGCCCCGCGCCGGTCGAAGGGCTGCCCGGTGAGGGTGAACTCAAGCTGCTGCCAGCCGACACCAACCCCGAGATGGATCCGCCCTCCGCTCACCACCGCGGCGGTGCTGATGGCCTTTGCGGCCGTGAAGGCGTCGCGCACCGGCAGGACGTAGACGGTCGTCATGAAATGGAGCGTCGTCGTGACTCGCGCAAGGGAGGCGAACTCCACCAACGGGTCCGGCCAGGGCACGTCATCCTCCCACGGTATCTTGCCGTCCTCCGAGATGTCGTAGCGGTCGACCTGGGTCTCCGCGGTCACCAAATGGTCGCCGAGCGTGACGCCATAGAAGCCGAGCGCCTCGGCGTGCCGCGCGACGGCCTCGAGTTCGTCGACCGGCGTGTAGCCCATGCCTTGCCAGAACCGCATTCCCTGCCTCCCGCGGGTAGCCCGCACAACGCTCCGACCCACGACCCGGCGTCATTTCACCTCGTCGTGACACACTTCCCACAGGTACTTGGTATCGAAGTAATGCGGCCGGCTACTCACCACTCTGCCGTTGCGGACGACCCAGTGTTCCATCACGGTGGTCTCGAACGGTTTGCCGGTCTTGAGCGAGCGCCCGCTGAGCCGCACCATGAGCGCGAAATTTTCCCCGTCAGGATCGCCCATCAAAAAATAGGCTCATGCTTGATATCGGTCCACGTTGACAGCATGCGCCGGAACACCGTCCACCACCCGTCGGGACCGCGATACGTTCCCGCGTACGGAAGGCCGTCCGGCTCGATCACCACAAAATCCGGGTCGAGCAACTCCTTGACGGTCGCGTGTCCCTCGGGGTTGTCCATGCCCATCGTCGCAGATGCGCGCTGGATCACCTGGAGATTTGTTTCCGCCATATGCGCTTCCTCCGGTGGCGCTAGGCTGGAAACTGGAGAAATTCGATGATCAACGGGTCATCGGCTCGCTCCAGATACGCGTACGCAATTTCCGGCGAGAGACGGCTGTACCAGATCGGCTCGTACCCAACGGCCCGCACCTTGGTAATCCAGGCATCCGCATCGTCGACGCGAAATTGCAGATGGTGCATCCCCTCGCAACCCTGCTCCAGGAACTCGCGCTGCGGACACTCGCCGGAGACCCAGCCGATCAACTCGATCTCCAGGTTGCCGCTGCGGCCAAAGGCGGTTTTCAACACGTAGTCGCACGGGCGGCCACGATACACCGCCGACTGGACGCCGTAGTCCTGGAGCATGAACGGTCCGAAGAGTGGTTCGTACTTCGCAAGGGCGGCGTCGAGATCCCGCACGACGAACCCGACCTGGTACACAGGGGGCAGCCCCAAATTAGCAAGCGACGCGGGTGTGGTCATGCGGTCCTCCTTCACTAAATACCCGCGCGCATCTGGCGAATGGCTTATGGCTGATGGCCGGAAGTCCAGGGTTGCAGAAATGACCGTTGCCACGCCGGAAGGCAGCTTCTGGCCATGCGCGATAAGGCATATACGATATGCGCCGGGAATCGTCGTGTCGATCCACCATTCCCGGCTTACGTAGCTCAGACATCGAATTTCACCAAGCACTTCTCGGAGCGACGGCGGACTGCCGCGGTGTTGCGGCAGCTGAATCGCGATCTCGATGCGCCGCCGGACCGGACTGCGGAGGTAGCGGCGCCCGCACGATCGCGGCGGTCGGCGGTTCGTGCCTGACCGACACCAAGAGCCGACCGGACCGGTGGCAGCGGGACCGCACGGGGGGCTTCAGTGGCCGTTGTGCTGCTGCGCGAAGGCCTGCATGGCGTCGAGTTTGGCTTCGAGCGGAGCGTAGCGTGGATCTTCGATGGGCCACGGGATGGCGATGGTGCTGTCGATGCCCCAGTCGGCGAGCCGCCG
>JAGDMS010000579.1 GCA_017860575.1 Deltaproteobacteria bacterium
CCTCGCCGAGAGTCTTCTGTCCCTGCTCTTCGTCCCGGTTGACCGTGAGCACGGTCAGCGGCAGTCTGAAGGCGGTGCAGAACTCCGCAGCCACGTGCATCGCCGCCGCCGCCCGCGTACTGCCGTCATACGCGAGCAGCGGGCTGGTGCATTCCCGGAAATGCAGGGGGGACACGAAGACGGGTTTTGGACACTTGCGGCTGACGCTTTCCGCGGTGCCGCCCAGCAGCCCCGTCGAGAAGCGCTCGTTCAGGCCGCGGTGGCCGATGATCACGAGGTCGGCGACCCGCGCCCGCTCCGTGATCTCGTTGGCGACGACGCCGATCCCCATCACCGCCTCGGCGCGGACGCCGTGCTGGGTCGCGGTCTCCATGAACGCGTCGAGCAACCCACGCCCGCGTTCCTGCAGCACCTCGCGCATCTTGGAGGAGAAGTCGAGGTACGGCTCGAAGCCAAGCGAGCCGGAGATGTCGTGGAAAAACGAGCCCTCGATGGACACGATATCGATGACGTGCAGCCCGACCACGGTCGCCTCCAGCCCTTTGGCCAGCCAGATGGCGTACTGGATGGCCGTGCGCGCGTGCTCGGAACCGTCGAGCCCTACCAGGATCGTCTTGATCATCGGCGTCGACTGTGCCGTAGCACAGTTCACGGTCGACAGTCGACAGTCCCACAAGTTGATGTAAGGAGCACTGGAGATGTCCGGGGGTATAAGCACTTAGAGATGTCCGCCCTTAACGGCTACGCCGTCGTGGATGGAGAACATCGAGCGGCAGGTGTCGGGTACGACGGACTGGTGGATGGGCGGGGCGGCCGGCCCCGGCGCAAGCGCATCGAGATGAAAACGATCGAGAAGCTGTGCCAGCTCAAGCGCGAGCAGTACGCCGACTTCTCGATCCAGCACTTCTGGGAGAAGGCCACCGAGGAGCACCAAATCGATATTTCGTACACGTGGACGCGCCTGACCCTGCAGGCGGCCGGGCTGGCGGACAAGAGTCCGGGACGCGGGAGATACCGGCGCAAACGGGAGCGGCGCGCGCTGCGCGGGATGTTGGTGCACCTCGATGCCTCGATGCACGAGTGGATTGCGGGGCTGCCGATGTGGGACCTGATGGTGGCCCTCGATGATGCCGATGGCCGGATCCTCTACGCGCGTTTGGTGCCGCAGGAGGGGACGCTGTCGAGCCTGGCGGCCCTGAAGTCCGTGATCGCGCAGCACGGGCGATTCGGCGAGCTCTATACGGACCGGGGCTCCCACTTCTGCCACACGCCCACGGCCGGCGGCCCGTCGACCACCGCACACGATGGGGCGGTGAGTCGAGCGCTGAAACTGCTCGGGATCGGGCAGATTCTGGCCCGGTCGCCGCAGGCGCGCGGGCGCAGCGAGCGGGCGTTCGGCACCATTCAGGGCCGCCTGCCCCAGGAACTGCGGCGGGCCGGTATTCGGGACTACCCGCAGGCCAACGACTATCTGGCGAAAGTTTTCGTGCCCGACTTCAACCGGCGCTTCACGGTCGAGCCGGCCAGCCCCGCCAGCGCGTTCGTCCCGCTGGTGGGAGTCGATCTGGACCTGGTGCTGTCCGTGCCGCACCCCCGCCGGGTGGACAACGACAGCACCGTCGCCTTCGACGGGGGGCGTTTGCAGCTGCCGCCCACGCCGGACCGGCCCCACTACGTGCGCTGTGAAGTCACGGTGCACGAGTTCCCTGAGGGGACGCTCGGGATCAGCTACTTGGGTCGTGAACTGGCCCGCTACAATCGCGACGGCCAGTTGCTTCGCGGACCCGCCCCCCGGTGCCGCCGCGCGCTGCGGGGGAACACTGCAGTCGCCCTCCGGGCTCCTTCCGTGTCCCCCCGCAAGCCCAAGAACAGGACCAAGAAACGACGCCAGCGACAGAACTCAGCAGCTTAACCGAGCGGATATCTGTAACTGCTAATGACCCGGACTTGTTTAAGTGTCAGCGACACAGTCCCACAAGTTGAGAGTTGAGAGGGGGCGCGGCTCTGAACTCTCGACTCTCAACTCTCAACTACCGACTTGTGGCCTGCCTTTACAACCCGCCGGGCCTCCACTAATAGGTTGGCGATGGCCATGGCGAAGACGGTACACGACTCGTCAACCAGTGTGACCTTGCTCGAAGAGCTGAAGGCGGCGGCGGAGAAACTGGGCATCCGCGTGCGTGAGGAGCGGCTGCTCCGGGAGGTTGGGTATCGGGTCCGCAGCGGCAGTTGCCGCCTGCGAGACACCGAGGTCATCTTTCTCGATCGGGGACTCCCCGCCAGCGCGCAGGTCGACGTGCTCGTGGAGGAACTCGCCAACCGCCCGCTGGACACGATCTATCTCTCACCTGCCGCGCGAGCCCTGATCGAGCGGGGCGCGGCCAACAGGGCGCTCCCGCATGCCGACCGTGAAGCCGTCGGCGGATGATCGTTTCACCCGTCTCCGAGAGCACCTCCGCCGGCAGCGCCTGAAATCCACGGCGCAACGCGACACGATCGCCAAGGTCTTCTTCGCGTCCGGACGCCACGTCAGCCTCGAAGAGCTTTACAGCGACGTGCGGCGACTGAACCCGCGCATCGGCTACGCCACCGTCTACCGCACGATGAAGCTGCTCACCGAATGCGGCTTGGCTCTGGAGCGCCACTTCCGCGACGGTGGGGCGCGCTATGAGAGCGCCGAGAAACATCATCACGATCACCTGATCTGCGAGAACTGCGGCAGGATCGTCGAGTTCGAGGAAGCGCGCATCGAGGCGCTCCAAGAGAAAATCGCCAAGCGCCTGGGTTTCCGCTTCACCGGCCACAAGATGGAG
>JAGDMS010000013.1 GCA_017860575.1 Deltaproteobacteria bacterium
CACCACGTGCGGTGAATTTCAACGCGTTCATCAGCAGATTCCGCAACAGCATTTTGAGATGGCGGGGGTCGGTGCGCAGCGGGGCCAGCGCCGGCGGGACGTGACAGGCGAAGGTCAGTCCCGCTTGCTCGAACAGCGGCCGTATCTCCGCACCGATTTCGTCCAGCAACTCACCAAGGTTTGTCGCCCGCAGATCGAGCGCGAGGCGGCCGTGCTCCAGGCGGCTGAGATCGAGGATTGTGTTGATCAGGTCGAGCAACTGGCGGGCGCTGCGATCGACGTGCCGAAGTGTCGCGTATTGCTGAGGGGTCAGCCGTCCGTACGCCTGCTCGAGGAGGAGATCGTTGTACCCAAGAATGCTGCTCAACGGCGTCCGCAATTCGTGTGCGACGGTGGCGACGAGTTCGGATTTGAGCGCGTCGGCGTGCCGGAGTGCGTGCACCTGTGCGGCCGCGTCCAGCGCAATGGCACCGAGCTGTGCGATTCCCCGCGCAATCAGCGTATCCCGAACCGTGAAACTCTCCGGTCGGTGTCGGTAGCCGGCGACCAGAAGGCCAATTGTTTCCGCACCCCGGCGCAGGACGGTGTGAATGCTTGCGGAAGTGCCATATTTCAGCGTCAGGGGTGCGTCGGGTGTGCTGGCGACGAGTGCCGCACGGAGCTGCAGGCTGCTGTCCCGTTCGCACCGGGCGATGAACTCGCCCATGACGGCGCGCGAGAGCCGCAAATGGCGCAACATGTCCCAGCGTTCGTCGGGGATGCCGTGCCGCGCGACGGCAACAAAGGCGCCCTCGCGCGGCTTCCACAGGAGGATGCAGCTGTAGTCACACGGCAGCGCCCCGACAGTCAGCCGGCAGATCGACGTCAGCGCGTCCCCCGTGTCCAGGGAGCGCGCCAACTCGTGACCCACCTTTGCCAGAATGACGTCCACCGCCGCCTGCTGTTGGGAGAGGTGCTGCCCTTCGCGGCGCGCGGTTGGTGGATGGGTATGCCGCGTTCCAGGGTTCCCGAAATGGTCGAGGTTGATTGTCACCGGTACGCCTCCTTCCGCTACCCGGTCGTCCGCTCGTCGCACGCGCCTGCGCGGCGTGTGCCCTTCGGCGCTAGTCCGTCCAAATCGTGCAGGGACGGAGCTGCGACTTGGTGCCAGCGAGCAACGCGCGGTAGTCATTGTACATGAATATACACTAAAGAGTAATACTTGACAATATGGCTAGATACGAATTCCGTCGCCGCGAGAGCGCTTGCCGACGCGTGCCAGTTCGGACGATCCGGCCACCGCAACCGGCCGACGGAGGTGCCCGTGCCGACGCGCTAGTTGGCCAGGGGCGTGATTCGTGGCACCGGAGCGTTACTTTGCCGCTCCGTGACCCAGGCGCCTGTTATCGGACGCTGAGCATGCGCTCGATGCCGGTGCGTGCGCGGGCCGCCACCGAGCGTTGGATGTGGATCACGCGGTCGTCCTCGTATGGCTTGCGCAGGTCGCAACAGTCGTCGCACAGCACCACTTCGAGACGGTCGTCGCGTAGCGAGGCCAGCAGCTTGTCGAACTCGTTGGCCTTCATATAGCGGCACTCCGCCTCCGTCGAGACCGGGATGAAGGTCTTCTGGGGGCACTCCTTGCGTAGCCGATAGACCATGCCCTTCTCGGTGGCGACGATGAACTTCTGCGTCGCCGACTGGTGGGCGTGGTCAATCATGCCCTCAGTCGACAGGAAGTACGCCTTGCCGCGCGGGATGACGCCGGCGTGGAGTTTGTACAGGCACGACGAGGCGCAGCCGCATTCCGGGTGGATCATCAGTTCCGCGTCGGGGTGGTCCTCCATCATCATTTCCACCGCCCGATCGCCGATCTTCTCGTGGACGTAACAGCAGGCGTTCCACTCCCCCGTGGCATGCGTATAGACCTCGATCAGCTCCGGGTCGACTGCCACGCCTTCCTGTTCGAGCGCTTCGATAGCGCGCTGCTTCATGACCAGGCCCAAAAACTTGTCGGGCAGGACGAGGATTCGTCGACCCGGGCAGGTTTTCACCGCGTGGGCAATGATCGTATCGGTGTTACGCGAAGTGCAAACGAAGTCGCTGATCGATTTGGTGTAGGCGTCGCTGTTCACGTAGGTCACGAGGATGCCGTCGGGGTGCAGTGCCTTCCAGCGCTCGAGCCAGCCGTGGTCGGTCCCGAAGACGAGCGAGCAGCCCAGCACCGCCGGCCGGTCGGCCACAAACACCCGTGTCGCATCGCCCGTGATCATCTTGGCGGTGGCGCCCATGAAGTAGACGCTCTCGAAATCAACGCGTGGGGCCTTGCGGTCGCGCACGTAGAAGCTCAGCCCGAGCGAATCGCCCACCTTATCGGCCAATTCGTGGTATTCAGGGTACAGATAGTTGTGTGCGACGACGGTCGAGTGCTTTTCCGCCGCCAAACGTCGAATCTCCGCCGCTTGCTCGGCGAGCTGCAGACACTTCTCCCGCGTGTACCGTCCCGGATACAGGTCGGCGGCGTAGCGCGAGAACAAATCGTACCAATGTTCAGCTAGGGACTTCGTATCCATCCTCTTGTTCTCTTAGCGCCAAGTCCCCTGCGGCTCAACCGCCGTGCCGCCGCCGTGCCGGGGGCCAGGGCGTTGCGAACGCCGCACGCAGCGGCAGGTCCATTTGGTCCGCCGCGGTTGTAGGGTCGAGCTCCGTGGCACTTACGCCACTGAACCTGTGGCCTGGCACAGGATAGGGCGCTGACGCAGAAGGAGAACCTGATAAATAGTGTTGCGCAGCTCGACGCTATTGCGCCGGCGGAATTGGGGCGCGCGCTCCGTGAGGATGATATCGAGCCCTTTACCCGATTTCTGCTCGAACAGGGGCGCGCCATCACCGGCGCACAGGTCGTGCAGTCGCTACAGGATCTCGAGCTGGCGGGCCGCGCGGTCGTCCCGTTCTTCTCGCGCTACGATGTGCTGCTCACGCCGACGGTCCCCGTCCCCACCCCGACGCTCGGAACACGCGATACGACGCGGGTCGACACCATGATGACACAAGCGTGTGCGTTGATGGGCTTCACCGGCTGGTGCAACGTTACCGGCCAACCAGCCATGTCGATCCCGTGCGGGATCGATCCGGAAGGCCTGCCAATCGGGGTCCATTTTGCCGCTGCGTTTGGCCGCGACGATGTGTTGTTGCGCCTCGCGGCGCAGATCGAGGAGGCGGCGCCCTGGCCGCGAATGGCGCCGTGCGCGTGATCGGGGGCTGCAGAGGACCCACAGACAGCGGACTTGGAGGCGACAGCAGCAAGCCATTGTTCACGTCGCAGTGGAATCTGTCGCCTGTCCGTCTGTTGTCCCGCGGGTCTTGAGACCGGCTACGGCTCGCGTACGCCCTTTGCCAGGCCGATCAGAAGGAGCACGCCCGCCGGAAACAGCAGGGCGGAGACCTGGTAGATCCCAAAGATGAGCCAGTTCATCCCGGGCCCCGCAGGTTCGAGTCCCCGATAGCCGGAGACTGCCGCGAGCACGGGAGCGATCGTGTTCGCATAGCCCCCGAGTACCAGGCACCACCACAACGCGTTGCGGAGCCGCTGCGAGAGCACAATCGTGTCCCAGAGCGCCGCGACCGCGATGAGGAACAGGCCGTTGAGCAGTCCGAGCATGTGGGCCGTGCGCCAGGCCCGGACCGCGTCCGGGGCCGCGGCCCCGACAATCTGGCTGCCATACGGGAATCCTGTGATCATCCCCATGAGGATGATGACCGCAGCATGCACACTCAGTGTCCGTGCGTCACGTGAAAACATCCGCATTCGACTCCTCCCACGTTACGACAGTTGCGCTCGACGAAATTGGCGTCGATCAACCCGCGCGGCCGTCACACACCTGCGGCTCGGCGCCGCTGCTGCCGCAGCTCCCGAGCGACGGAGCATGAGACGCGCCACGCTGCCTGACCGGCGCACATTGCCATCACCCGAATGGAATGTCACTCAAAAAAGTCGCTGCGCAGGCCGTGCGTGGCGGCCACAGGCAGGAAACAGAGGCGGTACCTCCCCGCGGTCGCGTCCGCCCGCTGTCACAGGATGGGCAAGGACGCCACATTCCGAACGAAATCGGCCGGTGGCTGACCATTGCCTTGTGTCCGGCCGTCCTCAGCGTGCCGGTGCCCGCGAGCTGGGTGACGTAACGACTGCTGACAAGCCGCCACCGGTTCGACGTCCTGGATTTGTACGTGATCGTCATCGGCCTTCGACTGGGCCTGGATTTGCTGACGCTCACGGTTTGACGTGACCAGTTTCAGTGTGGCGGGCGACGTGGCAAAGGCACTGATCACCACGCGTGCGGCGCGATGTCCCTCTCTAAGTAACCGTTCCGCACCGACTACAGGGCGACGCATTCTCCCTGCAACAGTTGGCGTGCGGTCCGACTTTATGTGAGGATCTGTCATCTGACTGCAGCTGGAATGGCCCTAATCGACTCATTGCAGGATTGCGGAGAACATCGATGACGCATGACAATCGGTCCGCGCGGTTGCATTACCCCAAACGGCGGGTTGCCGTGCGCGGCAACAGCGTGGCGTATGTCGAAGTGGGTGCGGGAGACCCGGTCATCTTCCTGCACGGCAACCCGACCTCGTCGTATCTCTGGCGGAACATCATCCCGCACGTCGAACCGCTGGGGCGCTGCATTGCGCCGGATCTGCTGGGCATGGGCGACTCGGCCAAGGTCTCGTCTCCGGATCCCGCGCGGTACGGCCTGCTGGAACAACGCGCGCATCTCGACGCCCTGCTCGACGCGCTCGGGGTGCGCGGGAACGTCACACTGGTGCTGCATGACTGGGGTTCCGTCCTCGGTTTCGACTGGGCGAACCGACATCGCAACGCCATAGCGGGCATTGCCTATATGGAGGCCGTGGTGCGGCCTGTCAGCTGGGCTGACCTCGGGGAGGCCACGGTGTCCATGTTCGAGGCGCTGCGGTCCCCGGCAGGGGACCAGTTGATTCTGGTGGAGAACATGTACGTCGAGCAAGCCCTGCCGCAGATGGTTCTGCGCCGATTGTCGGAGGAGGAGATGGAGGCGTACCGTGCTCCATTCCGGACCCCCGGGGAATCCCGCCGTGCCATGCTGACACTCTGTCGCGACGTGCCCGTCGATGGCACGCCCAAGGCAGTGTGGGACATTGAAGCCGCGTACGCCGAATGGCTGCCAACGACGAATCTTCCGAAGCTCTTCATCAATGCGGACCCCGGCGCATTCTTGGTGGGTGCGAAGCGAGACTTCTGCCGCACCTGGCGGAACCAGACCGAGATCACCGTGCCCGGTCTCCACTTCGTGCAGGAGGATTCGCCGCATGAAATCGGCGCGGCCATTGCCGACTGGTTGCGGCGGTGTGTGCTTGGTGGACGGCCGCAGTCCGCCAGTCGCGACTGATCGTTGCCGTTCTTCGCACGGCGCCGTCACAATGCTATACCCCGACCCGCCGCGTTGACGTCAGGAGGGGAGGGATTGCATGCAACCGCTGCACGGGCTTCGCATCATCGACACGACCGACGAACGCGGTGCGCTCTGCGGGCGCCTGCTCGGCGACCTGGGCGCCGATGTCACCTACGTCGAACCGCCATCCGGCTCACCGTTCCGACAGGCGCCGCCGTTTGCGCCCGTGCCCCCGGCAGCGGATGGAACGACCAGCCTGGCCTTTGCCTTCCGCAGTGCTGGGAAACGAAGTGTCACGCTTGACCTCTCGACACCCAAGGGCCAGGAAGAAATGCATCAGTTCCTCGCTGCGGCGGACGCGTGGATCGAATCCAATTTGCCCGGTTCGTTGGCCGCCTACGGCTTGGATCCGGAATCGGCCCTGCGGCGGCACCCGCATCTGGTGATCACCTCGATCACCGACTTCGGCCAGACCGGCCCGTATCGGAATTACCTCGGCACCGACATGATCGGTTACGCCATGGGTGGCATGCTCTATCGCGCCGGCGCGGCGCGCCGGCCGCCGTTGGTTGCGCCCGGCGCGCAGGCGTACGACACGGCGGCCATCACCGCCGCATTCGGCACCGTGACCGCGCTGCATCACCGCGGCCGGACCGGTCGCGGCCAGTGGCTCGACGTGTCGGTCCAGGAGGCCACGTCCAATCTCGCTGACTGGAGCGTGCCGTTGCTCACTACGCTGGGCTTTTACACGCATCGCGAGGGCGCCGGGATGTATCCGGTGTATCGCTGCACGGACGGCTGGCTGCGTATGATCGTCCTACCCCTCAAGCACTGGCGCGCGCTGCGCGCGTGGATGGGCGAGCCGGCCGAGTTGCAAGATCCCGCATTCGACGAATACGTCCAGCGCATTGCGAACCGCCCTCAGATCGAGGCCGTGATCCAGCGGTTTCTTGCCGGTTGGTCGAAGGAGGCGGCGGCGCGCGAGGCGCAAGCGCGGGACATTCCCGCCACACCCGTGCTTTCCCTCGGCGAAGTGTTGGACAACGAGCACACACGCGCGCGCGGCACCTTTGCGGAACTGGAAATTTTAGAGGGGCTGCGCGCCAGGGTGCCGTCGGGGTTCTTCGAGTTTGACGGCGTCCGCTGCGGCCCGACAACGAAGGCCCCGAGCCCGGGTGAGCACACGGAGGTGGTCGCCGCCGAGGTCCGCACACGTACCCGCAGGGATGCGGCGCAACCCGCTGCGGTCGCGGGAGCCGATGCCGGCTTCCCCCTCGCGGGTGTGCGCGTCCTCGACTTCGGTATCGGTGTCGCCGGTGTCGAGGTCGGCCGTTTGATGGTCGAATACGGCGCGGAGGTCATCAAGATTGAGAGCAGCCACGCGGCCGACTTTGTCCGCAACGTGATACCCGGCCCGATGAACGCGGCCTTCGTGTCGGCGAACCGCAGCAAGTTGAGCTTCGGTGTGAATCTGAAGACACCCGAGGGCGTCGCGCTGGCGCGCCGCCTGGTCAGTAAGGCCGACGTCCTGATCGAGAACAGTGCGACAGGGACCATGGAGCGGTTCGGGCTCGGTTACGAACGACTGCGGCAAATCAATCCGCGTCTGATCATGTTCTCTACGCAGATGCTCGGCTCGTCGGGGCCGTGGAAGGACTGGTCGGGGTACGGGCCCAATGCGCACGCCGTGAGCGGCTTGCAGTGGCTCTGGAACTACTGGCAGGACCGCGACCGGCCCGAAGGATCGACGAACATCCATCCCGATCACCTGGTCGGGCGGCTCGGGGCCTTGGGGATCGTCGCGGCGCTGCGACGGCGCGAGGGCGACGGTTGCGGCGCGCACATCCAAGTGGCGCAGTTCGAAGTGCTGGTGCAACTGTTGGGCGACCTCTTCATCAAGGAAAGCCTCGCCCCCGGCTCGGTCCAGCCACAAGGCAACGACAGCGAGCGCGGCGCGCCGTGGGGCGCGTATCCGTGTGCCGGTGAGGACGAGTGGTGTGTGATCAACGTCCGCACCGACGCCGAATGGCGGGCTTTACGGGTCGCGCTGGGGGCGCCCGATTGGATGGAGAGCCCGCAATACGACAGCGCCCCTGGGCGCCGGCAGGCGCGTGATGCGATCGACGAGGCGCTATCCGCGTGGACGTGCACGCGGTCCCCGGCCGAGGTCATGGCGTTGCTCCAGGGGCATCGGGTGCCCGCCGCAGTGGTCGAACATCCGGCCCACCAGCTCGATGATCCGCACTTGAAGGAACGCGGCTTCTTCCGCCATGTCGATCAGCCCGCGCTCGGTCCGGTGAAGGTGGAGGGCGCCGGGTTTCTGGCGAGTGGCATGCCATCGGCGCGTGTCGAACCCGCCCCGTTGCTCGGTCAACACACCCGCATGATCTGTCGTTCGTGGCTCGACATGAGCGACGCGGAGATCGATAGCCTGGTCAACGCGGGCGCGATCGAAGAAGCGCGCCTGCCGTAGAAATCAGTCATCGACGACTGGGCACCTGATGATGCCGGCCACGCTCAGTGTGGCCGGCCGCGACGCCGCTCCGGACGCAGGTCGCGCAGCTTTTGTTGCTGCGCGGGTGTCAGGTCGTTCTTAACGCGGATCAACAGCGTGAGGTGGGCCTTCTTCAAGCGCTGCTCGGCGGTCATCACCTGATCGGCCTGCCGCAAGGCCGCGGCCTCGTCGATGCGCGCGCCCTCCAGCAGCTTGCCGAGCTTTTCCGACTCACGTTCGACCTCCCATTGCAGCGTCACCAGCTCTTTCTGGGCCTCTTCCATCTGTTTGGTGATGGCGGCGCGCTGCTCGTCCGTGAGGCCGATGTCGCTCTGGTGGCGCATGATCAGGCCGGGTGGAAACACGTTGTCCAGGAACGCCGGGCCGCCCGGTCCCGGCGGCCCGCCTTCAAGTCCGGGGCTCAAGGGCTGCGCCGTAATCGGGCAGACGAGAAGCGTGAGGGATGCGAAGCATACTGCAAGCGTCGTACGCAGGTTTGTCATACGTAGGTCTCCCAATGCAGAGCGGATTGCCGGTTCGCTGGTAGCGGATCGAGGCATCCGAGCCCCGAATCGGTGCAGCCGAACGACGGAACGGTGTCGAGGTCGTCCACGCCAGGCGCCGTCAGCAACGCGTCGGTCGGCGCATCATAAACGCCGATCTCGGCGACGGCGAGGCTTGCCGTCGGGGCAATCGGCGCCGGCCGGTACAAGAGCCACAGAACGAGGCCAGCCGCCGCGGCCAGCGGCAGTGCGGCGCCCACATAGCGCCACGCGGGGCGGTGCCACGGGACGTTTTCACGTGCACGCGCGGGGAGGACACGTAGCGACGGCCGACTGAAACGGGACGGAACAGGCGTTTCCGTAGCCGCGCCCTGGAAGGCGGCCGCAGCAATCCGCTCCAGCAGCGCGGGCGACGATTCGTTCGCGGGCGCGAGGTCCAGGATCGCGTCCAACTGCAGGCTCGCGTCGCGGGAGCGCCGAGCTTCGGCGGACTCCGCGAGGAGGGCCTGTGCCGCCGCGCGCTCTTCCCGCGGCCAGCGATCGGGATTCGCGCCGTAGGCATCGAGCACCTCGCGCAGGCGCTCGATCGTCATGTGTGAGCGGTCTGTCATGCGGCTGTGTCTATTCCATTTCGAGTAGGTCCGGTAGGCTGGCGCGCAGACGGAGGCGTAGCGTCCGCCGTCCGCGTGCCAGCAACGATTCCAGTGCCGCGACGGTCACGCCCATGACGTCCGCGGCCTCGGTGTTGCGCAGTTCCTGGTAGTGACAGAGGGTGATGGCCACACGCTGTTGAGCGGGCAGCTGCGCCAACGCTGCGCCGACATGCTGCCCGATGTCGCGGGCTTGCAGGCGTGCCAGCGGTGAGGGCGTTGGATCGGGTGGTTCCGCAAGGTCGTCGAGGGCGAGCTCACCGGTACGCCGGAGCCGGTCGAGGCAGAGGTTGAGGGCCACGCGGTGGAGCCACGTGCCGAGGCGAGCGGACGGCTGCCAGCGTGACGCGTGTGTCCAGAGGCGGAGGAAGGTGTCCTGCGCGACGTCCTCGGCGGCGGTACGGTCACCGAGCGTGCGACTTGCAAACGCGACGATGCGCCTGAGATGACGTTCCAGTACCAGCCGGAAGGCCTCGCGGTCTCCCGCGGCGATCCCCAGCATGAGGGCTTCATCCGAGTCTTCCAATGTCGTTCCATCGGTGCGGCCACTCGTACCATGCGCCAGACACTGACCGCTTGGCTGACGCATGGTGCGAGTGGGATGCCCGTGGCGATACTAGCCGAGGCAGGCGTCGCGTGTAAGCGACGCTGTCCTCACGGGCGCCAGGGAGGCGGTCCGCCCCGATGACCTGGTCCGTGCCCCGGGCCTGCTGCCTGCAGTTCCTCGAGGCTGACCACGCCGTCGCCGTTCTTATCCATGTGCTGGAAGTGACGCTGAGTCATTTTATCGCGCATGAGTGATTCAAAGTTCTTGAACTCGTCGAGCGACAGCGTCCCACTGCTATCCGCATCCGCCTGCGCAAACAAAGCGACCTGCTCCGCTTTCATCTCCTCCGGACTCGGCGGTTCGGTCGCGAGCAGCGGTCCGGGACAGATAAGCATCGTTCCCATCAGCAGCCATCGGCTGGCTTTCATATCGATCTCCTTTCTTCTTTGCCTCGGGCCTCATCACCTGGCCCGCCTACTTAAACGGCCGACAGGGGAAAATCCGTCGCAGGCGGGTTTCTCAAAACGGAGCTGGACGACTGGGAGTGGATTCTGGGGGTCAATCTCCGCGGCGTGGTTCACGGTTGCCACTTTTTCGTTCCGCCGATGGTTGCGCGCGGGCGCGTGCGGTTGGGCGTTTCGCCCTTTCGGTGTTCCGAACACGGGACAATCAGCGCCGCTTGCAAAGGCATAAGATATCGGAATATAGGCGTCTCGATTTGTCGGGGTGATTAGGTGCGAGCATGAGTCCGTATCTGAGTGATGCGGTCGGCCCGGTCCGACCATGCGCGTGAGCAACGGGTCCGGTTCGGCAGTGTCCGCCGCGACCATCTCCGGCGCCGGTGCGGACCTTCAGTCCTTTCGCGCCGGAGGATACGCAGCAGGCCCCTGCCATGGTACGTTTGGCGATGTAATAGGGAGGGCGGAATGCGGCAATGTGCGCGGCTCATAATGCTTACGGCGGCGACGTTTCTCGGAAGGGCCGGAAGCGCGGATGCGGAAGCGCTCAACCCGCGGGAGATCATGGAACGTGTCGACGCCCGCGACGACGGCGACAACTCGACCCAGGACATGGAGATGATCCTCATCGACAGGAATGGGGGCGAGCGCGTACGCAATCTCCGCGTCTTCGGTCGAGACGAAGGCAAGGACGAGTACTCGATCATGTTCTTCCTCACCCCGGCCGACGTGAAGGATACGGGCTTCCTCACCTACGACTACCGCGATCCCAGTCGGGACGACGACCAGTGGCTGTACTTGCCCGCCCTGAAACGCACCAAGCGCGTCGCCTCCTCCGATAAGAGCGGCAGCTTCATGGGCTCCGACTTCAGCTACGCCGACATGACCAAGCGGCCGCTCGACGATTATCAGTACACGTTGATGGGGGAGACGGAGATCGAGGCGCAGTCCGTCTGGCAGATCGAGGCGGTACCGACGACCGATCGTGAGAAGGACGAGACCGGATACGAGAAGTTTCAGACCTTCGTCCGCAAGGACAACTACGTGGTCGTGCGCGGCGTCTACTGGGTGAAGAAGGGCGGGCGGCTCAAGTACTACGACGTCAGGAAGCTCGAGCGCATCGACGGCATTTGGGTCGCGACCGAGATGGACATGACGACGAAGCAGGGCACGGAAACCCTCCACAAAACGGTGCTCCACGTCAGGAACGTCCGCTTCAACCAAGCGCTCCCGTCGGATCTGTTTACCGTGCGCCGGCTCGAGAAGGGACCGTAGCGGAGCGGTGCAGGCTCGGCCCTGCAGGGCGCGGCGGCGCGTCGTGCGCGGTGCCGTGTGCGCGTGCCTCTCCCTCGTCATCACGGGAACCGCATCGGCGCAAGGCGGCCGGAACCTCGGCGACGCGCGCGGCGGCGTCGAGAAGGACGAGCCCGGCAGTGCGGCGGAGCAGACGAGCTACACGGAACGCACGGACCGGTGGTGGAATCTGACCGGCAGCCTCGAACAAAGCGGCTCGGCCAATATACTCTCCCATCACTCCGCCACGGGCACGTCCTACACCGGCCTGCAGCGGCTGCGCAACCGGCTCAACTTGCAGCTCGACCTCAAGCTCCCCAAGGGGGCGGCCGATGGCGATCGCGCCTGGTTGGGCGCGGTTGACGACTGGCAGGTCCGCCTCGCCGGCTGGGGCTATTACGACCTCGCGTATCTCCTGAACGGTCGCCACAGCTACACCTCCGAGGTGCGTAGCAGCTACGAGCGCGATGCGGAGATCGGTGAGATGTGGCTGCGCGGCAGGTTGGGCGATGCTGTCGACTTCAAGCTGGGGCGGCAGATCGTGATCTGGGGGCGTTCGGAGTCGCTGCGCGTGGTCGACGTGCTCAACCCGCTCGACAACCTCGAGCCGGGGCGCGTCGACTTGGAAGACCTGCGACGCCCGGTGGGCATGTTGCGCGTCGATGCCTATGCCGGCGATTGGACCTTCACTCCGATCGTGATCCCGGAGATCCGCTTCGACCGGAACCCGGTCGTGGGGAGCGATTTCTATCCGTGGACGGTCGCGCCGCCCGAACGCCGGCCATCGGATGTCGAGGATCCGGAGCTCGCGGCGGCGGCGACCGGGATCTTCAGCGGATGGGACGTTTCCTTCCACGCGGCGTGGTTCTGGAACGATGAGCCGCGGTTCCGGCGCGGGCCCGAGCCCACGCTGCTGGTGCACGACCGCCTGTGGTTGGTGGGGAGTGCCGGCAATTACACCGCCGGTAGCTGGTTGTGGAAGTACGAACTGGCGTACCTCGACGGGCTGCAATTTTTCAACGGCGACGGCGGCCACAAGGGCCGCCTCGACGGCATGGCGGGCGTTGAGTATTACGGCATCACCGATCTCACCGTGGTCGTCGAGGGGCTCAACCGTCATCTGTTCAACTACGAGGCCGTGTTGCGCGACGAGCCCGACTGGAAACGCGAGGATGCACAGGAGTTCGCGTTCCGCGCGACGCAGAACTTTCTGCACGAGACGCTGCACGCGACAGCGCTCGCCGTGATCCTGGGTTGGGATGGCGGCGACGGCTCGATCGTGCGCTTTGACATCGAGTACGATCTGCGCGACGCGCTCAAAGTCGGGGCCGGCATTCTGCTCTACCAGCAAGGGGACCTGCCGCCGTTCGACGCCTGGTCGCGGAACGATCGCCTGCTCTTCAGTCTGAAATGGAGCTTCTAGCGAGGCAGGGCCTCGGACCGTAGGTTCGGCGGGGCCGCTCCCCGTTGGGTCGCTCGGAGCGGCTCCGAATGGAAACTTGACTCAACAGCAACGGATTCTGGATTTCAAGCAACCTAGCCTGGTACGGCGGGCCCACCCGCGGCTTGACTGGCGGTCTATGCGTGACATAAGGACGCGGCATCGATGAATCAGGCGGAGGGTAGCACCGGGCGCCGCGACCCGGTTGCGGCGATGAATCGCTTCTTCGGAGCGCTCGGCGAGTGGTGTTTCGTGCACCGCTGGGCGGTCTTTGCCCTCTCCGCCGTCTTCATCGCCGCCTGCATGTGGCTCGCGGGTCGTGCGCGCATCGACAACAGCTTCGAGAACTTCTTCGACACGACCGACCCCGCCTACCGGGCATACCTGCAGTACCGCAAGGATTTCGGCTCCGACGAGATCGCGTACGTGATGTATGAGGCGCCCGGTCGTGAGCACGGCGTGTTCGACCTGGAGGTGATGCGCAAGATCGGGCACCTGACGCGCGCGTTCGAGAACGAGGTGCCGTTCGTATTCGAGGTCACGAGCCTCACCAACGCCGAGATCATCGAGGGCGTGCCGGACGGCATTGTCATCCACGACCTCTTCGAAAAACCGCCCGAGACGCAGGAGCAGGTGATGGCGGCGCGCGACCTGGTGCTGTCGAAGCCGACGTACGTGGACGGTATCGTGACCCGCGATGGGAAATACGGCGCGATCATCATTGAAATGTCGCGCTCGAGCACGGATCCGGTGTCGCAGATCCAACTCGACCCGAATGGTGGCGTCGGTCTCGACAACCTCTATCCGCAGGTCACCCAGGCGAAGATCGATGAGATCCTGGCACGTCCGGAGTACCGCGACATCGTGTTCCACGTCTCCGGCGATGTGCCGCTGAACGCCATCTGGAACTGGATCATCGAACGGGAGAGCCAGACACTCGACCTGGCCACGCTCGTGGTCGTGGGGCTCCTGCTCGCGTTCTTCTTCCGGTCGCCGCTCGCCGTGTTCGGACCGCTCGCCATCGTCCGCGTCAGCGTGATTGCGACCGTCGCCTTCGTGGCGCTCGTGGGGTGGAACGTCGATATGATGTTCGGGAACGTGCCCACGCTCGTTATCACGATCGGCGTCGCCGAAGCCGTCCACATCATCTCGGAATGGCGTGCGCAGCGGGTGCTGATTCGCGACGGGCGCCTGGCCATGCGGCGCACGATGGAGTTGGTGGGGCTGCCGACCCTCCTGACGACGCTCACCTCCGCGGCCGGCTTCCTGTCGATGGGCTTGTCGCCGATCGCCACGATTGCGCGCATGTCGGTGTTCAGCGCCGTCGGCGTGGTGGTGGCGTTCCTGCTCTCCTCAACGCTCCTCCTGGCCCTGCTGTCGTTCGGGCGGCGCCCGCGCGCGGCCGACGTCGATCGGGAGATCGCCCGCGCCCGCGGCGGTGCCCGCATCCAGGGCGCGATCGTGGCAATCGCGCGACTCAACATCGCGCACCGCCGGACGTTGCTCGCGCTCGGTGCGGCGGTGTGTGCCATCGCTGCGCTCGGCATCGCGCGCCTCGTGGTCGACACCAACTGGCTGGACGATTTCACCGATCGCGTGCCGCTGAAGCACGCGACGATGAAGATTGACGAAACCATGGGCGGTCTGAACAGTCTGGTCTACCTGTTCGACACCGGCCGTCCGGAGGGCGTGAAGGATCCTGCCGTGCTGCGCGACATCGAGCGGGTGCAGCGCGACGCGGAGCGTTACGGGATCGTGGAGAAGACCTATTCGGTGGTCGACATCCTGAAAGACATGAACCAGGCCTTTCACGAAGGCGATCCGGCCTACTACCGCATTCCCGAAACGCCCGAACTCGTGGCGCAGTACCTGCTGCTCTACGAGGGGTCGGGTGGCGACGAAGTGGAGGAGTTCATCTCGACGGATTTCCGGCGCGCGACGCTCGAGATCCGCACGAAGTTGGCGCTCACCAGCGTGATGGGGAAACTCGCCGACGATATCGACGCCGGCATCGCCGCGCAGCCGCTCCAGGCGTCGACGGCGCAGCGGAGCGGCATCGGCGAATTGTGGTTGCAACTGCTCGACTACATCATCGTGAGCCAGGTCCAAGGCGTGGTGCTGGCCTTTGTGTCGATCGCCGCGATGATGATCGTGGTGTGTCGCTCGCTGCGCACGGCGCTGCTCGCGATGATCCCGAACGTGGCGCCCATAGTCGTCACGCTGGGCGCGATGGGCTGGGTGGGAATTGCGCTCGACTACAACAAGCTCATGATCGCGAGCGTGGCGATCGGCATCGCCGTCGACGACACCATCCACTTCATGTCGCGCTTCCAGCACGAGTTCCAGGTGCGGGGCGACTATGGCGCGGCACTGACGGCTGCCATGGCCGAGGTCGGCCGCGCGGTCTTCATTACGTCGGTCACTCTCGTGCTCGGCTTCCTCGTGCTGACGCTGTCGGTCATGGCAAGCCAGGTACTGTTCGGCGTGCTCCTCGCCGCGACGATCGCCACGGCGCTGCTGGCCGAGTTCTTCCTGATGCCGGCGCTGATGCTCACCTTCGAGCCCTTCGGTCCGGAGCCGCAGCGCGTGCCGGGCGCGGGTGCGTCGGCGGCGCTGCGCGCCGCGTGAGCCGTGCGGTGGCGCACGCGCGCTGCGCGCTGACGATGACCTGCGTGCGTGTCATCGCCTTGGGGGCTCGGCGCAGCCGTCCTCGGCGGACTTCTCTCACTGCTCCTTCCCTCGGAGATCGCCGGTGCGCGTTGTCGCGTGTGCGAAGGACCTTGCATTTCGAGGCGAGCGGAACGTATAAGCCCGGAACCGGGGACAGTCCCCTTATTTGGGGGACTGTCCCCTTGTTCACGGACGGTGGGATGGAGCTATGGGAAACGAAGCGCACGTAGACATGGCGAAACGGCTCAACGAGACCCGCTGCGCGGTTCACGCCGCGATGGGCTTCGACGTGGTGCAGGCCTCGGGGGATGAGGTGATTCTCGAATACGTTGCCGACGCGCGGCACCACCAGGACTACGGCATCGTGCACGGCGGCGTGCACTGCGCCGTGGTGGAAGCCGCGTGCTCGATCGGGGCAGGGCTGGATGCCACGCCACGCGGCCAGGGGGTGGTCGGTGTCGAAAATCACACCAGCTTCGTTCGCGCCGTGCGTACCGGGCGCGTGCGCGTGACGGCACTTCCGATCACGCGTGGCCGCCGCTCGCAATTGTGGGAAGCCACCGCGCGCAACGAACAGGGCGAGATCGTGGCCACCGGCCGTGTCCGGTTCCTGTGCCTCGACAGCGGTAGCCGGTTGGCCGGGGAAACATTCACGGCGGACAAGTGGCCGCCACAGCAGAAGTGATCCCTAGCTCGAGCTGAAACTGGGCCTCGCGCTGCTGCTGGTTCGGGCATCTGTGAGGGACTGTGCGCTCACGCCTTGCGGATGTTAACCGGGATACTGCTTTGCCGCGGCATACCGGTGACCGGGTCGTAGTGGCGGTCGTCGGCGACCAGCCGGTTGACACTCGCACCCACCTGCCGGACGTCGGCACCTGGTTCGGTCGCGCCCCAACTGTGCGCCATGGCGATCACGCCAGCGCGCAGTCCCTCTTCCTCTTCCGCTATGGCGTGAATCGCGCCGTGGTCCGAGGAGAGTACGATGCGGTCTCCGGCACGCACACCCAGCGCGACCATATCCCCCGGACTCATGAAGGCCGGGTTCGTCGGCCGCCGCGCGCGGGAACGCGGGAAGTCGTGACACACCGAGTTGAGCACTTCGCGCAGCCGGCTGCAGATGAGCCGGTGACTGTACTGCCGCGCTTCCTGGGCCGCACCGGCCTCGGGGAACTCGTCACATCGCAATGCACGCAGCATTGCGACGATCTCTGCCGGCGCGACCCGCAGCCGCGTTCCGAAGCCCGGTGGTGGGGCTTTCACCACCACGTCCACATCGTCGAACACCGCGCCGCCATCGTGTGCCCGGACCCGGTCCAAGGGCACGCGTGAGCCGGCCGTGAGTTGTTGCAGCAGTTCGTATTTACTCGGCGGACGGGCCGAATCAATCGGTGTGCCGCGGATGTGCATCGGCACGTCCATCCGCGCCGCCAGGGCGAGGAAGAACTCCCACTCCTCGATGACGTCGAGGTCGGTCGGCACCACCGCGGGCGTGTAGTGCGCGTACGGCCGTTCGTAGGCGTAATCATTGAGCGCGGTCATGTCCTCGCGTTCCAGCGGCAGCTTGGGGGCGATGCTGAAATGCGCCAACTGCGCTGTGGCCGAGAGGAACGGATCGAGGCATACCAGCAGGTCCAACTGCTCGAACGCGCGTTTCGTCTTCAACTGGTCGGGAAACGCCATGAGCGGGTTGCCGCCCACGCAGATCAGCGCGCGGACCTGGCCCTCGCCGGGTGTCAGAATCTCATCCGCCAGTGCGCCCGCGGGCATCTCGCCACACACCGACGACAACCCCCGGACGCGGGGCTGCGCGCCACGCCCGAACGAACACAGGGGCGGCAGATGCTCCGGCGGAATGCCGGCGGCATAGCGGGGGACTGCCGGGCCCAAGGCGCCCGGATCCCCGACGCGTTCGCCGACGCGGTTGACGCGGCCGCACACGACATTGAGTGCGAGGACGAGAAACTCGGTCAGCCTGGCGCCGGGGGACATCTCGGTGCCCACGCCGGTGGTGGCGCAGCCACGGGGACCGCGCGCGAACAGACGCGCCGCGGCGACGACCTGGTCCGCCGGCACGCCACAACGGCGGGCGACGTAGTCGGGCGTGAAATCCGAGACCGCCGCGTGCAACTCATCGAGTCCGGCGACCCACTCGGCACAAAAGGCGACGTCGTGCAGGCGTTCCTCGAGAATCAGCCGCAGCATGCCCGCGAACAGCGTCGCGTCCTCGCCCGGGGCGATCTGCAGGTGGATGTCGGCCCGCTTCGCGGTCTCCGTGCGCAACGGGTCGACACAGATGAGCTTGAGCCCCCGCCGCTTCGCTTCCGCCAGGTTGGCCGCTGCGCGGTAGGGCGGAATGCCGCCGGAGGCGGTGCCGCAGGACACCAGCGGATTGATACCCGCCGCGATCAGAACGTCTGCGGACTGGAAGCTGTGTACGCCGCCACCCCACATGCCCATGCGACCGGCCGCGACAAAACGGGCGGGCCGGTCGATCGTGAGGCTGCTGTAATACGAGGGGGAGCCGAGGCCGTCGTGCCAGGCGCGCATGATCGGGACGGAGGCCGAGTTGAACCACCCGTAGGTGCCGCAGTAGGTGGCGATGGCGCGCGGTCCGTGCACCGTGCGGATCCGGGCGAGGCGCGTCGCAATCTCCTCGATCGCCCGCGCCGTCGATACCGGCTCGAAACCGCCGCCTGGCAGCCGGCGCTGGGAGGCCTGGAGGCGCGAGCCCTCGTTCATCTGATAGGGGATCTGGCTACCCTTGATGCAGAGGAACCCCTGCGTCATCGGATCCGAGCGGTCGCCACGGACAGCCGTGACCCGTCCGTCTTCGACGTCGACCTCGATCGCACAGAAGGTCTGACAGATGCGACAGAAGGATTTCGTCGTGTGCATCCAAAGCCGCTTGTACAGCCGGGACAAGGCTCAGACAAGCGCGATCGGGCAGATTCTCAGCTTGGTTGCGACTCGATAAGAGCCCTGGTAGGCGACGGGCATCAAAATTTCCGGGGAAATGGGGGGCCCTCAGGGGAAACTATGTTGACTCTGGCCGGCTTCGCTTCTAAGCAGAATACGGGGTCAATTGCGCAATTTGGTAGCAGTGCGTGGCAGCCGCCTCCTGAATGGTGGCTGCATGCGGGACGGTGCACGTGTGGTATGGCGCTTGCGGAGTTGGGGTGCGGTAAGGTGAGAGAATTTCTCCACGGACGCTGATTATGAACGAAGGTCCCCGACGAATCTCAATGGAAACTGGAACCCGTTACGAATTGGAAGTGTCTCCGATTGTCCCAGAGCGCATCGCGCGTCTGGCGGAGTTGGCGGACGATCTCTATTACTCATGGGTCAACGAGGTGCGGCTGCTCTATTCCCAGCTTGACCGGGAGTTGTGGGACCAATGCGGCCACAATCCCAAGCTCTTCCTGCGGCGCATTTCGCAAGAGCGCTTGGACGAGGCGGCGCAGGATCCTATCTTCTTGCAACGGTATTCGAGTGCCCTCTCCGCGTACGACACCTATCATCGCGCTGACGGCACTGGGCCTGCCGGGCAATGGTTGTCGCGCGATACCGATCTTGTGGCCTACTTCTGTGCGGAATTCGGATTTCACGAGAGCCTGCCCATCTATTCCGGAGGCCTTGGCATTCTGGCGGGTGACTACTGCAAGGCGGCCAGCGACCTGCATCTGCCGTTCGTGGCCGTGGGCCTGCTATACCGGCAGGGCTATTTCACGCAGACGATCGATGCGTATGGGAACCAGGTGGCCACCTTTACGGCGACCGATTTTTCCAATCTGCCGATCAGTCCGGCCCGCGATGCCAACGACGATCCCGTGCGCGTGACGGTCAGGCTCGAGGGTCGTCCGGTGGTGGTGAACGTCTGGCGGGCCAAAGCCGGTCGTGTGAGTCTCTACCTGCTCGACACCGATGTGCCCGAGAACACATTCGCCGATCGCGCCATTACGCAGCAGCTCTATGTGGCCGATTCCCACGTGCGTCTGCGGCAAGAGATCGTCCTGGGCATCGGCGGGGTCCGGGCCCTGCGTGCGCTCGGGCTGCAGCCGACGGTGTGGCACATCAACGAAGGACATCCCGCTTTCGTCGTGCTCGAACGGTGCCGTGAGGAGGTCGCGGCCGGCTTGGAGTTCGAGGCGGCATTCGAGCTCAGCGCCGCCAACATGGTGTTTACGACGCACACGCCCGTACCCGCGGGACATGACGTGTTTGATCAGGGCGTGATTCGGCACTATTTCGCGGAGCTCGCCGCCGAGCTCGGGATCTCGATCGAGCAGATACTCGAATTGGGTGGCAGCCCGTCGGCACACGGCGGGTTCAACATGAGCGCGCTCGCCGTGCGCGGCTCCCGCTTCCAGAACGGCGTCAGCCGCATTCACGGGCAGGTCGCGTCGGAGATGTTCAGTTACGTCTGGCCCCAAGTTCCACAGGACGAGAACCCGGTCGGGCATGTAACCAACGGTGTGCACCTTTCCACCTTCCTCGCGCGCGAGTGGCACGCGCTGTTCGACATGACCTTCGGCAACGAGTGGCGGCGGCAGCTCACCAGCGAAGAGTACTGGAAGCGCGTCGACGACGTACCCGATTACCAGTACTGGAGTACGCGCCAGGGGGCGAAGTCGAGGCTGTTACGCGAACTGCGCCGGCGCGCCGTGGCGCAGTTCAAGCGCAACGGTTACAGCGGTGTCGAAATCGCCCGCCTCACGCGCCAGTTGGCGCCCGAAAACACGGAGTTGCTGATCATCGGGTTTGCCCGCCGCTTCGCGGCGTACAAGCGTGCGACACTGATCTTCTCCGATGTGAAGCGGCTCGCACACCTGCTCAGCGATCCAGCACGGCCCACCTTGCTCGTCTTCGGCGGCAAGGCCCATCCGAACGACCTCGCTGGGCAACAGCTGATTCAGGCGATCCACCAGCTCTCGCGCCACCCCGACTTCGAAGGCAAGCTGCTGTTGATCGAGGGGTATGACATGGCCCTGGCGCGCCATTTGATGGCCGGGGTCGACGTCTGGCTCAATACGCCGGATTATCCGATGGAGGCGAGCGGCACCTCGGGTCAAAAGGCCGGGCTCAACGGCGCGCTCAACCTCAGCGTGCTCGACGGCTGGTGGGCGGAGGGCTTCAACGGACGCAACGGCTGGGGTATCCCCCCGCACCACACGACCTACGCCGATGCGGCGGACCGCAACCGCATCGAGGCGCAGGAGATTCTGCAGGCCCTCGAGTACGAGGTGCTGCCGCTGTTCTTCGAACGCAACGGCCAGGGCTACTCGGAATCTTGGGTGCGCCGGTCGAAAGCGTCGATGCAATCGATCTTGCCGCGGTTCAATTCCCAACGCATGGTCATGGACTACGCGCGCGATTACTACGTATCGGCGCGCAGCCACCACGAGCGGTTGGCCAAGGATCGGGGAGTGCCCGCGGTCGAGTTGGCGGCGTGGCGGCAGCGGGTGATGGTCAGCTGGCCGCGCGTGCACGCGCGACGCGTCGACACGCACGTCCCGCGGGTTGCCGCTGACGCGCCGCTCAAAATCGTCGTCGCCGTGCGGCTCGGTGCGCTCGACGTCAGTGACGTCCGCGTGGAATGCATCTTCGGGCGTCAGAGCGACGAACACGGCTTTGTGACGCACAGTAGCGTCGAATTGCAGCCCAGCGGCTTCAACGAGGATGGTGAGGCGCTCTACTACCTGGACACTCGCCCTCCGCTTTCCGGCCTGCAGTTCTACAAGATCCGCGCCCACCCGTACCATCCGCTCCTGCGCCATCCGTTCGAAAGCGGCCTGATGGTATGGGTCTGAACGGGATCCGCGCGCCTGGCGTCGGCGCCTGCACGCACAGCCCCTTCGTGACGGGGTAACACCGGCCGCCACATTTCCCGTTCAAGGGCACCCGCCCAGGGCGCTGGCGACCGCCCGCACGATCTCGTCAACGGTGATCTGGCGATCGTGGTTGGCATCGCCGGCGCTGCAGGCCGAGACGTCCGCGTCGCCGAGGGCAATGGTCGCCGCGCCGAGGATCTCGTCGACGGCAACGGTGCCGTCATCATTGCAGTCACCGGCACAGACCCGTTGCACGATATGTCGGATGGCGCCGTGGGTATAGTCGGTCACGTAGATTTCCCCGGCCTCGTCCTCGCCCATCCCGGTGATCTGGAAACCCGCATTGAGAATGACGGCGGTTTGCCAGCCGCCGAGAGTTTGCCGCAGTGCACGGATGAGTCCCGAACAATTGTCGGCAAGAAGGTAGATTCCCTGCAGCCCCGGGAACATTGTCCCCCGGTACACGTACCCTCCGATGACGGCACAATCCCCTTGTGAGTGGTCGTACTCCGTTACAGGGAGGGTGAGTCCCGTAGTCGCGCAGGAGGGTGTGTTGTAGCAATGGAAGCCCTCCATGATGTTCCAACCGTAATTCTGTCCGCCGCCACTCGCGGCCGGCTGGAAATCGATCTCCTCGTAGCGGTTCTGCCCGACGTCGCCGATGAACAGGCCGCCAGTGCCGCGGTCGAAGGCGAACCGCCAGGGGTTGCGCAAGCCGACAGCCCAGATCTCGTCGCGGAACCCCGGCTGACCAACAAATGGGTTGGTGGGGGGGATGCGATAGGTTGGGGAACCCGATTCTACGTCGAGCCGGAGCAGTTTGCCGAGCAGAACGTTGAAGTTCTGCCCGTTACCGCTCGGGTCGCCGCCGCCACCGCCATCACCGGTCCCCACGTAAAGGTAGCCGTCGTTCGGGCCGAACGCGAGCTGGCCTCCGTTGTGGTTGGCGAAAGTCGGGTGATCGATCGCCAGCACGATCTGTTCGCTCGCGGCGTCGGCCACGTCAGCGTCCGCTGTCAGACGGTAGCGCGCAACAATGAGATTGCCGTTCCCGTTGGTGTAATAGACATAGAAGTGTCCCATCGCGGCGTATTGTGGCGGGAAGGCCACGCTGAGCAAGCCGCGTTCACCGCAGCAGCTCACCCGGTCGGTGATGTCGAGGAACGGAACGACGTTGATCGCGCCCTGCCGGACGATGCGGATGATGCCGTTCTGCTGCACCACGAAAAGCCGGTCGCTCCCGTCGCCAGCGTTGGCGACAAACACCGGCGTGGAGAAGGCGGCGATCTCGGGACCGAGTCCAATCCGCGGCCACGTGGCTGACGCCGTCGGTGCAACCAAAAGGGTGACGACCCCCAGATAGAGCCTCCAGGCGGGGTGGATCCGCATGAATGCTACCGTACGCCCGAAAAAACCGTCGTGGAATCCCGGGAGAGGTGTCGGCCTCCTGGATCAGGTCCACCTTGCCGGTGCCGGCTGCGAACCAGCAGCCAGTGCCGTCCGCTGCCGTGGGCGCACCGCGCCCGGGCGTCAACCCAGGCGTCCGGGAATGACTGGATGTGAACTGGACAGTCCGCCGTCGGCCACGATGACCGCACCGTTCACGTAGCTGCTTTCGTCACTCGCCAGGAACAGCGCGGTGTCGGCGATCTCCACCGGCTGCCCCGCCCGTTTCAACGGATTGAGCTGGCCGATTTTGTGCTCCTTGCCGGCGGCGCGCGCAGCGGCGAAGATCGACTCGGTCATGCCGGTTTCGATCAGTCCTGGACAGATGGCGTTGACCCGCACCCCGGTGCCGGCGAGTGCGTTGGCCGCGGTCTGGACGAGGTTGATGATGCCGGCCTTGCTGGCGCTGTAGGGACTGGCCCCGGCGCCGGAACGGAGGCCAGCAACCGATGCTGTGCAGAGGACGGAGCCGCGGCCGGCGGCAACCATGACCCGTGCGGCGTACTTGATCGCCAGAAACGCCCCGATCAGGTTCACTTTCAAAACCGGCAGCCAGTCCTCCGCGGACAACTGCAACAGCGGTACAGACCGACCTGGTATCCCGGCGTTGGCGAACATCACCTCCAGACCGCCGAGGTCGGAGACGCAGGACGCCACGACCCGTTCAACAAACGCCTCATCGGCGGCGTCGCCCGAAACCGCTCG
This sequence comes from Deltaproteobacteria bacterium, assembly GCA_017860575.1. Classification (GTDB taxonomy): domain Bacteria; phylum Desulfobacterota; class Binatia; order HRBIN30; family HRBIN30; genus JAGDMS01. The sequence continues at coordinate 23,444 of JAGDMS010000013.1, forward strand.
TGCGCGTCCGCCGCCGCGTTCGATCTCCTCGACCGTGCGTACCAGTCCCTCGCTTGACACGTCAACGGCGACAACATGGGCCCCCTCGGCCGCAAAGCGCACGGCGCTTGCCCGTCCGATGCCGCTTGCGGCACCCGTGATGATCGCCCGTTTGCCTTCGAGTCTTCCAGCCACCATGGCGATGTGTTCCGTTCACGCAGTCGCCGAACTATCGCCCAAAATCGAGGCTCGTTGCAATGCCGTTGCCTGCCTGTGGCGTGGGAGCGTTCTATTCCCTAGTTCGTCGTCGGCGTGCTACTAGTGGGCTACACCGATACAGTTTCGTGTGAGGAAAGGAAGGAATGATGACCGATCGGATCCGAATCGTGACTGGAGTATTCGTTTCGCTGGCGTGGGCAAGCGTCGCCCTCGGGCAAGGGTTGTACTGGGAGACCAAGACGACCGGCCTGGGGAACGACGCGCGCGTGTCAGAGAGCTTCGCCATGCCGAAGATGATGAAAGTGATCAATCCGGACGGCAAGGCGGTCATCATCCGGGCCGATCAAGACAAATTCATCACCGTCGACAACACGGCACGCACCTATCGGGAGATGACCTTCGCGGAATTGCAGGCCACCGGGGAGGCCATGCAGACCCAGATGGAAGCCGCCAAGGCCCAGATGGAAAAGCAGATGAAATCCATGTCGGCGGAACAGCGTGCGATGATGGAAAAAATGATGCCGAAGATGCCCGGTGGCGATGCGGCAAAAGCCGCGGTCGTGGTCAACAAGACGAGCGACACCAAGACCGTCGCCGGTTACACCTGTACGAAGTACGTCGCCACTGAGAGCGGCAAGCCGGTGTTGACCCTGTGGACGACGAAGGATGTGAAAGGGTTCGACGCGATACGCGAAGACTGGCTGACCTTCCAAAAGCGGATTGCGGGATCGAATCGTAGTGCCGGGGGCGCCATAGTCGATGCGTACACCAAGATCGAAGGGTTCCCAATGGAAACGGTGATGGGGGACATCACCACCCAGGTGACCAAGATCGAGGCGCGGACCACGCCGGTGAGCGAGTTCGAGGTGCCGGCCGGGTACAAGAAGGAAAGCATGAACCTTCCGAAGCCACCGCAGTGAGCGGTGGCAGGCCGGGCTGCACGCCTACACGGGACAGTTCAGCTATATTTTCGCGGATGCACTGACGAGCGCCGTGTGAATGCGCTCGTCAGTGCGTCCTGACCTAGCAGCCGGCCGGTTTGCCCGGGCTCAGCCGGCGACTTCCCGTATGGTCTTCGCGGCGTCTTCCAACTGCCAGTAGCCGCGCAGGGCGAGCAGCTTGCCCTGTCCATCAACCAGGTACGTGAACACGCCATTCACCTGCTGACTGAATTTCTTGTCGCCCATCGGAACGAGCATGTCCAGCGTAACATGGTTGGCCACCTCGTTGCCCGCGGCATACGAGTCGTGGATGGTGATCTTGATGCTGCTGTTGGCGATGTTGTTGTCCCAGAACGCTTCACGTTCCGCCGGCGTCCTGTGGCCCTTGCCCGTTGGGTCGAGTGGCGACACGCCGATCGGGTCCTCGATGATGCCGTTCTCGGCGAACATGCCGAGCCAGCCCGCTTTGTTATGGTTGTGCACGAATTCCCGCGACATCAGCGAGATCTTCCGTGCCGGGTGCTTTTCCGTTGCCAAGTTGTACTCCGTCATTATCCTTCTCCTTTTCCACTGATGTTGGCCAACGATGGGTGAAATGTCTAAAGGCCTGTTGCGTGGGCGAACCGCTCCATTGCCTTGCACTTGACGTCCAGGCACGTGTGGTCCTCTCCTTCCTTTACCCAGGGGGAGCGGCCCCAGGGCGACGGTGTCCATGGCAGCGCCATCACGTGGTGCGCGCCGGCGCTCTCCAACTCGGCTTTCACTGCCGGGGTGATGGCCTCCATGGGACTCAGGACGACGTCGAAGGGTTCGCCGGACTTTCCCAGCTGCTTCCGCATGGCATAGAGGTTCCTGGTCGTTGCCAGCAACTGGGCGTTGGACATCGGCACGCCAAGCCAGCCGTCGTTGCGTGCCGCACGACGCAGGGCTGCCTGGCTTGCACCCCCGACCCAAATCGGAATCCGCCGCCGCGGTGCCGGTGCCATGAGCGCGTGCTCGAATTTAAAGATCCGACCGTGATGCGTGACCTCCTTGCCGGTCCACAGCTGGTGCATCACCTCGAGCATTTCGTCCAGTCGCTTACCGCGCGTACGGAAGTCGATGCCGAGGAGATCGTACTCTTCCTTTATCCAGCCGACGGCGACACCGCAGATGATGCGGTCGTTGGTCAGGACGGCGGCGGTGCCGACGGCCCGGGCGGCGGTGAACGGGTCCCGCAGTGCGGCAAGATAGATATTCGACGCCAGCCTGAGCCGCGACGTCGCGGTCCCCATGGCTGCCAGCGTGACCCACGGGTCGGGCCAGGGGGTATCGACTGGCCACCACATCTTGCCATCGGGTGTGTAAGGGTAGCGCCCCGCCACCTTGGTCGGCATCACGAGATGGTCGGGGACCGAGACGCCCTCGAATCCAACTTGCTCGGCAAACTTGGCGATCTCGACAAACTGCGCCACCTCCATAGTTGTGACCAGTGAAATCCAGTACTTCATCAATTCCTCCAGCGGCTGTTCGTCTCTGACGGCAGTGCGGAACGACGTTGGGGTAGCGCTACGCCGGGAAATTCACCATCACCTTCGCCGCCGCTTCCGGCTGTCGCGCAATGGCAAGCGCATCCGCAAAGTTGGCGAAGCCAAACTGGTGGGTAATCATTGGGGTGACATCGACGCGTCCGGAGGTCAGCATTGCAATCACGTCCGGGAATTCGGCGCCAAGAGCCATGGAGCCCTTGAGCGTGAGTTCCTTGGCCATGACGAGCAGGAACGGCAGCGACACGTCCTGCTTGTAAATCGCGAGGACCACAATGCGCGCACCCAACCTGCAGTTGACGAAGATCTCGCGCATCACCGAGCCCACACCGGAGGTTTCGATGTAGACGTCGCTCGCGACGGCGGGCATGCCATGGACCAGATCGGCGCCGTGGTGGTGCCGGATCACCTCCCACGGATCTTCGGTGGCGGCATTACAGACGGCGCGCGCGCCCAACTGCTTGGCGAGCGCCAGGCGGGTAGCGGAGAGGTCGACGGCGATGATGTCCGTCACACCCCGATAGCGTAGGCAGACGATGCTGGCCAGGCCAATCGGGCCCGCGCCGATGACGACGACCTTGTCGTGCGGTCGTGCGTCGGCCTTGTTGACCGCGTGCATGCCTACGCCGAGCGGTTCCACCAGCGCTCCCTGCTGCACCGTCAGGCCCTCGGGCAGCGGGTAGAGGCAGGTGTCATCGGTGGCATTCCGCACCAGCACATAGGGGGCTAATCCGCCGCCGGGTCCGCCCCCACCGATCCGATTCTGCGCGCCTTCGGGTCTGACGACGACCCGCTGGCCGACAGCCACGCCCTTCACCGCTTCTCCGGCGGCTTCGACGATCCCCGAGAACTCGTGGCCGAGGGCCATCGGGCCACCACCGGGCAGGGGCAATCCACCCATGGCGATGTAATGCAAGTCACTCCCGCAGATGCCACAGGCCGCGACCTTGACCAGGACATCCTTCGCGCCTGGTTCGGGCTTCGGGATCTCGACGATGCGGACATCGTTGGGCCCGTGGACGGTCACCTGTTGCATGGGCATCCTCCTTTCGCTCGGGGTTATGCGATCGACATGCCGCCGTCGACGCATAGCGTCTGACCGGTGACAAAGCGCGCCGCCGGACTGGCGAGAAAGAGGAAGACGGGGGCCACGTCGTCGGTCGTCCCCCAACGGCCGAGTGGCGTGCGTGCCAGCAACGCCTTCTCGTACTCCGGCATTTCCTTGACCGGCTTGGTCATTTCGGTCTCGATCTGGCCGGGAGCGACGGCGTTCACCCGGATGCCCTCGGCTGCCCAGGCCGTGGCCAAGTTCTTCGTCATCTGCACGATGCCCGCCTTGGCGGCGCCGTACCCAGGAACGATTGGTACGGCGAAGAACGCGGAGAGGCTCGCGTTGTTGAGAACGCTCGCGCCTCCCTCGAGGCGGCTCTGTCTGAGCAGCGGCTTACACGCCAGCGCCAGGCGAAATGGGGCAAACAGGTTGATCTGTACGGACTCCTCGAACACGTTCGGCGTCCACTCGGACCGTCTGTCTCCGCGGAGGCCCGGAAAGCTGGTCCCGGCGTTGTTTACCAGCACATCCAGCCGGTCCAGAGAACCCGCGAGGGCATCGATGGCCTTGCGGTCGCGAACGTCGAGGCAGCGGTAGGAGAATCCGGAAAGATCATGGGGATAATCGGTCGCGGCGGGCCGTGTGCCGGTGATGGTTACCGCCGCCCCTGCCGCCGCAAACGCCTGCGCAACGGCCAGGCCGATGCCGTTGGAGCCGCCGGTCACCAGGACACCGGTGTTGCAGAAATCGAAGGTAACTCGATGGCCGCTCACACGCTTCCTCCTATTCAGGTTGCACGGGGAAGCGCTCGAAGTAGAAGCGAAAGCGCTTCCGCAATTCCCGGGGGTCGATGCCAAAATCCGCTTGCAGATCGTACACGATGCGGCCGAACTTCCCGCGCCGATTCTGCTCCATGAACGCGGCCAGCCGCTGCCGAGCGTCTGGTGTCATCGGCAGGTCGGCCCGTTCGTAGATGCGCTCGACCATGCGGACGTCGTCCGCCATGAACTCATGGAAGAGCACGTCGATGCTCTGTGCGGGCGGGACGCGATCGCGATCGCGCACGCAGGCGCGTAATAGGCGCTCGATGCGGTCGATCCAATAGTCGGCGATCGCGGCGAGATCGACGCGGTTGCAGCGCAGGCGGGCGCCGTAGGCCTCCATCGTGACCGTGGAAGCGATCACCGAGGCGGGATCCCGGTGCGTGAATGCGATGGTGGCGTCCGGGAAAGTCGTGAACAATGGCCCGATCTGCTCGAGATGCTGGGGCGACTTCAGGACCCACCGGTCCGGTCCACGGAGCCATTGCAGGACCTGCAGCGCGCGCTTCAGATACTGATAATGGGGTGTCTGGTCGTGGGCAAGATAATAGTCGCGCCAGCGCGGGACGTACGCAATCCACTCCCAGTTATAGTTGGAGAAATCGGGGGCCTGCAGCTCGAGCTCTTCGTGAATGTGCTCCGGGGGCATGTCGTGCATGTTGCGGAGCAGCGGCAGCAAGGCGTCGGAGCGCACATAATTGTGGCGGCAGCGCACGAAGCGTGGATCCAGTCCGTCGCGGCCGGGGCCGTCGCCGGGGATTGGAACCGGCTCCAAACTTTCCCAGTACGGCAGCGAGCGCAGCCGCGTGTCGGCGGAGATGAGGTTGAGGAGGTGGGTGGTGCCCGAACGGGGCAAGCCGACGATGATGATCGGCTGCCTGATTTCCACGTCGAGAATTTGCGGGTGCCGTCGGATGAAGTCTTCGAGCCGCAGTCGGTTGGCGGCGAAACGCACACAGTCGCTGTACGCACCGATACGACCAACGGGTCCCAGGTAGGGATCCTCCTCCAGGCTTTGGAGCTGTACGCGCAACCGCTCGCGGAAGTCATCCGGTCCAAAATCCCTGAGGCCGGTGCGCTGTCGCGCCGCGGTGAGCACCGCCTCTTCGGTGAACTCCACCCGCACGCGGCTGGCGGCGGCAATGGCCGCCTGCTGTTCCGGAGTGAGTACCGGCTGGCCCAGATCCGTTATGCGAATATCGCCCGGTCGATCGCGCATTGTCGTGCTGGGCTTTCCGTGCTGCGGAAGTGACTGCTCAGGCATTGCCAGTGACCACCAGAAGCGTGGTGGCGAACCCCTCGGAGAGGTAGACGAACCGGTGGATGCGTTCTGCCTGCGGCTGCGGTGCGGTCTTCAGGTCAACGCCACCAGAACGAGGCCGGTGGAGAGATGCGGGCATGCCGACTCCTTTTTCGTGCAGTGACAAATGCTACTATCCTAGCGAACTTTCTCGAGCAAGTGACCATTTGCAAAGCGACCACAGGCGTCGCGATACAGCAACTGGTGTGTTGGCGTCCCGGGGGCACTTCCCACGGGGCTGCCGCGCGCATAACCTGAGCAGGGGAGGAGGTACGATCATGCGCAGATTCGTCGTGCTGGCCGTGTTGATATGCGCCGTCGCAACGGCACATGCCGGAGGCTTGCTCAGCGTCGGCGATGCCTTTCCACCCTGGAATTTGACCGATCACAACGGCCGGAAGGTGTCGTCGCACGACCTCAGCGGCAAGCGATATCTGCTGTGGTTCTACCCCAAAGCAATGACGCCGGGTTGTACGGCGGAGGGCGACGGCCTGCGCGACAGGTTTGCGGACCTGCAGAAGGTCGGCGTTGAGGTGCTGGGGGTGTCATTCGACCAGCCGGCAGACAATGCTCGGTTTGTGCAGGCGCAGGGATTCCCGTTTCGCCTGCTGTCGGACACCGATCGCACCCTGGCCATGGCGGTCGGCGCTGCCGATTCACCGCAGCAGCCGGTGGCGCGTCGGATCTCTTACCTCGTCGGCGCTGACGGCAAAGTGCTGCGCGTCTACGGTACGGTCGATCCGGCGACCCATGCCGCAGAGGTCGTGCGTGACGTGAACAACGCCGCCCCCTGACCGGCAGATCGCGAAACTGGCGGGTCCGCCGGCCCACGGAGGGGACGTGGCTCGCCTCGTTGGCTTACGCACTCAAGTGGGTGCGGAAGAACTTCAGCGTGCGCTGCCAGGCTTCCTGCGCAACATCGGGCTTGTAGGCCTCGGGGCGCAGGTCGTTAAAGAAGGCGTGCCCGGCATTGGGGTAGATCTTCGTTTTGAACGTTTTCTCCGTCCGTCGCAGGATACTTTCCAGTTCCTTGATTTCCGCCCGCGGGATCACCGGATCCTGTTCGCCGTAGAGTCCGAGAAAGGGGCAACCCAGATCGGCGGCCAGGTCAAGCGGCCCAACCGGTTTCTCCGCGACCCGCAGCGGGCCGTAAAAACTCACGCAAGCCGCAATTTCCGGTATGGCGCAGGCCGCCATGAACGCGTAGCGCCCGCCCATGCAGAAGCCCGTGATGCCGATCGAGCGGGCACGGACTTCGGGACGCGTACGCAGGAAGCGCACCGCGGCGTCAATGTCAGCCAGGACCCGCGAATCGTTCAGTTGCCGCATCCATTGAACGGCCGCGTCGGCGTCGGGAAGATGCGGCGTGCCCTCACGGCTGTAGAGATCGATGGCCAGTGCGAAGAAGCCTTCTTCCGCAAACCGCCGCGCGATGTCGCGGTAATGCTCCCCAAGGCCGAACACATCGTGAACGATGATGATCCCCGGCATCCGCTCATCACGCCGCACCGACGCGACATACCCCTTGATTTGCTGCTCTTTTCGGGTGAAAGCGACTTCTTCCGTCCGCAGGTGTCCGCTTGCCATTGCTTGCCTATCTACGGCCTACCAGCATCGCGTATGCAATCCGCGCCGCAGAGTCAACCACCCTGGCTGATGGCTAATGGTGGTGCCGTATGCTATCCGCCACCCGCCGGTCCCACGTTGTCAGTGTTTGCGGTAGCTGAATGGACCCATGGCAACGGTGGTGGGTGTTCCGGTGACCAATTCCGTTACCAGTTGCGCGGTAATCGGCGCCAGCAGGATTCCATTGCGGTGGTGGCCGGTTGCCAGCAGCACGCGGTCGGCTTGCGGTAGGAAGGTGATGATCGGGCGCCGGATGGTCGGGCACGGTCGCAGCCCGGCCCAACTTCTCAGCGGAGCGGTGCCGGCGATTCGCGGCACCATTGCGGCGGCGCTTGTCAGCAACGTCGCTAATCCCTCCGGGGTTACCCGCGCGTCGAAGCCGACAAATGCGGTGGTGCTTCCGATGAGCACCTCGCCGCTTCCCCGCGGGACCAGATAGCCGGTGTCGGCGGTTACCGTGTGGCGTAGTGTCCAACCACACGGCTGGATGGCCGTCATCTCGCCACGCGCCGGGCGCAAAGGGACTTTTATTCCCAGCGGTGCGAGCAGTTCTCCGGACCAGGCCCCGGCCGTAATGATGGCCAGCCCGGCCTCGAATGGTCCCGACTCGAGCTGCAGTTTCACGGTCCGTCCCGCGGCTGACAGCGCGCGTACGACGTGGTCGCTGCGGAAGGCCACGCCACGATTGCGTGCTGCGATGACCAGGGCCGCCACCATGCGCTCGTTATTGATGCTGCGGTCGTCGGGAAACAACGCCGCGGCCTGGAGGTATGGGCTGAGCGCGGGTTCCAGCGCCCGTGCCTCATCCGGGGTCAGTAGTTGACACGGCAAGCCTTGTGCATTGCGGTGTTGCACCAGGTCCTGTAGCTCCGCGGCCGCGGCCGGCGGCGCAGATCCAACAGGACCCCCTGACGTGCGTGAGCGCTTGCTACCGCCAGCACCCCGGCGGCGGCATTGGAGGCTTCGCATCCGGGCCTTCCGCGTTCGAACACAACGATGCGCAGCGATGTCGCCCGCGCCAGGGCAAAGGCAATCGCGCAACCGATGACACCCCCGCCGACGATTGCCACGTCCGCGTGCCGTCCATTCGTGTCGTGGTGATCAGTCATTCACTCGGCGGCGATTTCTGGGAGCGCTCCCATACAAGGGCGTACCTCGTGCGGAGGGACGCCG
>JAGDMS010000104.1 GCA_017860575.1 Deltaproteobacteria bacterium
ACGGCCGTGAGCATGGCCGCGCCGTCGACGATCGAGGCGTCGATGACCTGGCCGCGCCCGGAGCGCTGGCATTCGAGCAGCGCGCAGACCATACCGAAGGCCAGCACCATGCCGCCCCCGGCGTAATCGCCGACGAGATTGACCGGCGGCGTCGGCGGCTGGCCCTGGCGGCCGATCAGGTCGAGGGCCCCCGCGAGGGCGATGAAGTTGAGGTCGTGACCAGCCGCCTGCGCCAGCGGGCCGTCCTGGCCCCACCCCGTCATGCGACCGTAAACCAGTCGGGGGTTGCGGGCGAGACAGGCGTCCGGACCCAACCCCAGGCGCTCCATGACGCCGGGCCGGTTGCCCTCGAACAGGCCGTCGGCGTGCTGTACCAGGTCGAGCACCAGCGCCACCCCTTCGGAACGCTTCAGGTCGATGCATACGCAGCGGCGTCCGCGACTCACGACATCGACCGCCGGCTCCGGCCAGCTCTGCGCCGGGATGCCGCCGGGGCGTTCCACCCGCAGCACCTCGGCGCCCATGTCAGCCAACCACATGGCAGCAAACGGCGCCGGCCCCATGCCCGCGATCTCGATCAGTTTGATCCCTTGCAACGGTCCCATCGTAACAGTCCCTCACCCCGTCGCGGGGGCGTTCTCGGTACGCGCGATCGCGCCGCCCCGCTGCCGCAGCGTTATCCGAGCAAACCCATCTCCCGCGCAATCACATGCCGCTGGATCTGCGTCGTCCCTTCACCGATGGTGGCGGCGCGAATGTCGCGGTAGTAGCGCGACACCGGGCACTCATCCATGAAACCCATGCCGCCGAAGATCTGCACCGCGTCATCCGCCACCTTCTTGGCCGCCTCGGTCACGAACCACTTGCACATGGACGCCTCCTTGAAGAACGGCTTGCCCGCCATGAACAGGCGCGCCGAATCATCACGGATCAGACGGCTGAGGTGCACGTTCAGCGCCATCTCCGTCAACATCCCCTGGACGTACTGGAAGCGCGCGATCGGTTTGCCGAAGGCCACTCGCTGCTTGGCGTACGCCGTGGCCAAATCCAGGCACTCCTCCGCCAGGCCCAGACAGGTCGACGCGATCTGAATCCGCCCCATCCCCAAGGCGTGCAGCATCCCTGCCAGTCCTTGCCCCTCGGTCCCGAGGCGATGGTAGGCCGGCACACGCACGTCGTCAAAAAAGAGCTCGCGCGTGTCGCTTGCATGCAGACCCATCTTCCGCAGCGGTGGCCCGATGCGGTAGCCCGGTGTGCCCGTCGGGATGAAGATCTGTTCGTACTGCCGACGCTCCCGATCGCTCAAGCAGACCGCCAAAACCCCGCGGCAAATCTCCAGGCCGGCTCCGGTAATGAACGTCTTCTGGCCGTTGATCACCCAATGATCCCCATCGAGCACGGCACGCGTGCGGATCCGCGAGTTGTCTGATCCGGCATCGGGTTCGGTCAACCCCATGCAAGTGGTGGCCTCGCCCCGCAGCGCCGGTTTGACCACGCTGTCCATCCACAACGCCTTTTGCTGAGGCCACCAGCTGAGCAAGTCGGCCTCGCTGCCGCCGTATTCCTTCGGCATGAGCATGCCGATGAAACCCAGTTCGCCGCACCGCCGGTACAACTTGTAATCGAATTGGCCGGTCCGATCGCGCTCCTCAGCGCCCGGAGCGACTTCCTTGCGTGCGAACTCGCGTGCGACACGCCGAATGGATTCCTGCTCTTCGGTGTACTCGGTCATTGTCCCCTCCTCGGAAGCTCGTCCGGCGCAGTGTGCAACAAAGGCTGCCGCAATAAAAGTGCATCGGGCTCACTCGACGAGGTCGACCGAGCGCGCCGCGTCCGCTTCGTTGCGATGGCGAAGTCAGACGTGATACTGTCCCTCGCCGCATCGAACGTTGCTGATGCGGTAATCCCCATGAGCACACGTGGGTACTGACGCATGATCGATCCGAGCCGCGCAGGCGCAACCGAACCTGAACGTGTCGCGGAGGCTCTGCCCAAGTGGCTTGGCCAGCGCTGGCCAACGGCCGAGCGCGTGGCGGTCACGGACCTGGGCATCCCGCTGGGGACAGGGAACTCGAACGAAACCATCTTCTTTCGCGCAACCTGGCAGGAGCAGGGCCAGGCCCGCAGCGGCCGCTATGTGCTGCGCATCGAGCCACGCGATCCACCGCTGTGGCCGCAACAGACGGCAACGCCCTGTCCTTCTGTCGAGGTGCAGTACCGCGCCATGCAAGCCGTCGCCGCGCACGGCACGGTACCGATCGCGCCATTGATCGGCTACGAAGCGCGGCCGGCCGTGCTGGGCCGGCCGTTTTTCGTGATGGGCCACGTCGACGGCCGCGTGCCCACTGACTGGCCGCCCTACACGCGAGAGGGGTTCGTCGCCGAGGAGGCCACCCCGGATCAGCGACGCCGGCTTTTCGAGAACGGGATCGAGGTGATGGCCGCGCTGCACCGCATCGACTGGCGGAAAGCGGATGTGGGATGGTTGGTGCCGCAAGATCGTCCCCCGAGTCTGCGGTGGCAACTCGAGTTGCACCGCGCCTACGCGCTAAGCGGTTTGGACGGACGCGCGCATCCGATCCTCGAACAGGCCTTCGACTGGCTCGAAACGCACTTCCCCGGCGAAAGCGAACTCACCATCAGCTGGGGTGATGCGAAAATCAGCAACCTCATCTTCGCGGACTACACCTGCGTCGCCGTCACGGACTGGGAAAGCGTCGCCATCGGCCCGCCGGAGATCGATCTCGGCTGGTGGCTGATGTTCGACCGTTTCATGCACGAAACCTCCGGCTCCGCGCGGCTCGATGGCATCCCGACCCGCGCGGAGCAACAGGCGTACTACGAGGCCGTCAGCGGCCGACGTGTCACCAACGCACACTACTTCGAGGTCTTCGCGGCCATGCGCTACGCCACAGTGCTCATCCGCCTTGGGGATCGCTACACCGCCTGCGGCCGCTTCCCGGCGGAGATGAACATGGCGGTCGACAACATCGCCACCCAGGTCCTCGCGGATCTGTTGGGCATCCCCTACTGCTGGACCGATCCGCACCGCTGAGCCGCGCGGGCGGGCGCACCATGTCCATCGCAGCCGTGTTTGCCCATTGAATACAAGGAGTCCTCCGAATGCCGCACGTGCCTTCGCGCGCCCTCTTCGGCATGCGCTTTCTTCGTCACGTCTCCCGCCTGACACGGGTCTACTGGACGTCATCCGACGCCGCCCTGGGTGGCCTGCTGCTGGCGCTGACCATTGCTCTCGAACTGGGCACGGTCTACGGCAGCGTGCTGCTCTCGGTGGCGCAGCGGCGCATCTTCGATGCCTTCGAGAGCAGGCACGTCGTCGCCTTCTCCCACGCCTTCGGCGTCTTCTTGGGACTCGCACTGGCCTTCGTGTTCGTTTCCACCTACCGCATCTACGTGCGGCAGCGACTGGAGATCCGCTGGCGGCAGTGGCTGACGGACCACTACCTGGAACAGTGGATCAGCTCGCAAGCATACTGTCAGATGGAGTTGCATCACAAGCTCACCGACAACCCCGATCAGCGCATCTCGGAGGACGTGCGCACTTTCGTCGCCAGCGCGCTTGGCCTGTCACTTTCACTCCTTTCCGCGGTGGCGACGCTCGTCTCGTTCGCCGGAATCTTGTGGAGCCTCTCCGGCCACTGGGCGGTGGTCGTCAGGGGCGTCTATGTCAACATGCCGGGGGTGATGATGTGGGTGGCGTTGCTGTACGCGGTGGTCACCAGCTGGCTGACCCACCGCGTGGGGCGGCGACTGGTTCCCCTCCAGTTCGATCGCGAGCGCTTCGAGGCGGACTTCCGCTTCGCACTGGTGCGCTTCCGGGAAAACGTGGAACTGGTGGCGCTGTCGCGCGGCGAAGACAGCACGCGCCGCAAGGCGTTGGGGCGCTTTGGTGGCGTGGTCACCAACTGGTTGCAGCTCATCCGCGCGCAACGAAACCTCACCCTGGTCACTACCGGCATCGGCCAGGCCAACGCCCTGGTGCCGCTGTTGGTCGCGGCGCCGGGGTACTTCGCCGGCAGTCTCAGCCTCGGCAGCGTCATGCAGACGAACATCGCCTACGGACAGGTGTCCGGCGCACTCGCCTGGTTCGTCAACGCCTACCAGGAGATTGCGCAATGGCGCGCCAGCATCGAGCGGCTGCTGACCTTCACGGAGGAGATCGAGTCGACGTGTGCCGACCTCGAGCGCACCGAAGGTATCCGCATCGAGCACCAACGCGACGGGGCGTTGCGCCTCCGTCATCTGCGCCTGAGCAAACCGGACGGCCGGTTGCTGGTGGAAGACACCGATGCGGAAATCAAGGCCGGCGATCGCGTCGCGCTACTCGGCCGGTCGGGGTCGGGCAAACGCACGCTGCTGCGCGCCATTGCTGGCATATGGCGATTCGGCCAGGGGCGCATCGAGATGCCGGAGGGGGCGCGCACGATCTTCCTCGCGGAGCGGCCGTATCTCCCCATCGCCACGCTCCGCAATGCCGTCTCGTATCCGGCCGCCGACGGCACCTTTCCGGACGATAGGATCCGCGAGGCCTTGCGGCTGGTTGGGCTCGACGCGTTCGCGGATCGCCTCGATGAAACCGCGCACTGGGAGCAGCACCTCTCGGGCGGAGAACAGCAACGCCTCGCCATCGCGCGCGTCCTACTGCACCAACCCGACTGGATCTTCCTCGACGGCGCCACATCGAGTCTCGACGAGGAGACCGAACAGCGTATGTATGCACTGCTGCGGGAACGGCTCCCCCGTGCCGCCGTCGTGTCGATCGCCGACCGTGCCTCGATCGCGCAGCACCACGAACGACGCTGGACCCTTGTCCCGCACGGCACCGCGATGGCGCTGCAGGCAGCTTAACCGAGGGTTACCATTTCTTGGGGCAGCAGCCCCTGCCTCCGGCCGAACAATCAGTCAATACGGTATGTAATACGGCGGCACGAACACGGTCGGCAGCGGGGTTGCCGTCGGCGGTGGCGCGGGGGGTGGCGGTGGCTCTGTCGCTGTCGGCGGCGGACTTTCCATAGCTTGCCCGATCGCGCACCCGCTCAATGCGTTGTTTACGGCCGCCAGGAGTTCGTCCACTGTGATGTGACTGTCGCCGCTCGCGTCACCTTCCGGACAAATCGAGAGGCTGGCGCTCCCCAGGGCGATGTTCACCATAATGAGCAGGTCATCGACCGTGACCACCTGGTCCTGGTTGCAGTCGCCGACGCAAGGCAGTGGTGTCGGCGTCGGACTCGGCGTCGGCGTGCTGACGGCTGGCGGAGCGACAACGTTGATCGTACCGTTCATAGCGACATGGAAGTCGCACTGATAGAAGAGGGTAGTCGTTGCCTGCTCCTCGATCGGCACCGTGAGCGTCCAGGTGGTAATACCCGGGTTGGGTCCAGAGAGCAGATTCAGATAAAGCGTGCCCTTGAATCCTTGCGAACTCTGGATTCGAAATGGATGGAAGTCGCAGTTGTCACACGTGAAGCTGTACGTCTGTCCGCGCACCACCGTCAGGGTCGGGTTCGATTGCCCATTGATCACGTAATGAGTTGGAAAGACGCCCGTCACCGTGAACGTCGTCTGCGCGGCCGTTGGCGACGTCGTCAAGGCGACCGCGAATGCAATCGCCACCACGTGCACGAGGTACTTCATCGCACCCTCCTGCGGACTCCGGCACGGCCCCGCATTCCATCGGGTGTAGAGGCCATGAAAGCGACTTTCTTTCAGTGGGCCACATGCACCGAGTTACGTCAATCCACCCCTCACCCTCCGTTCGGCTCTACACCTGGAGGTCGGGAAGCCGGGACGGCGTGCGCTGTGGTAGCCAACGCCGTCCCAGCATTTCGTGGGGGATCGGATGGTGTTCAGTCGTCGTCATCGTGCTTCCGCACCGCGATCAGCTCGCCAAACAGGCCATGGTTCTCGTCGGATGGACCGGCGGTGAAGAACAGGGTGGTTGTCGGCCCTGCGGCGCTACCGTTGCCGAACGCCAGTGCCCACAGCCCCTCGATCGTGAGCGGCCGGCCATCCGTGCCCCGCAGCGGACCGTGGTGGTGGAACGCGCCTTCGTGGTGCCGCTTCGCCACGAACGCATGGATGCGACCATTGCCGAAGTTGCCCACCAGGAGATTGCCGCTGAACTTCCCGAGGCCGGCCGGAGCCATTGCGAGCCCCCAGGGCGAGTTCAGCTCACCTCTGGAGGCCACCCGGTGGAGCAGCACGCCTTCCGTGTTATACGCGTCCACGAAGCCGTGGCCGGGACCCGCCACGTCGTCCTCCTTGTCCGCATCCTGCAGGGCGTAGGTCACGTAAATCGTGCCTCCCAGGTTGGCGATCCCAAACGGGGCGTAGCCCGCGGGGAGACGCGGATCGGTGAACGCTCCGGGCATGTGAACCGGATTGAAGCTGCTGTCGAAGACATCCACCGTGCCGGCATGAAAGTTGGTGGCGTAGAGACGATCGCCGGCCGCTGTACTGGCGATGGCGAGTCCCTTATAAACCGCGTCCGGCGTCGTCACCGCCACGAATGCGGCCGTCGAGGTCGGCGGGGGCGGAACGTTTGAATTCCAACCGGATAGGGTGCCGTCCTCACTGGCAAACAAGAACCGCGCCGGCCCGCTGTTCGTACCGTCGCTGATGACAAAGCTGGTGCTGCTCCCATTGAACACGATTCCAGTGGGCGCCCCGGGAACCGTTACAACGAGCGGCAACTTTGTCCCGCTTTGCGCGTTGTACAGCGTCGACGTTCCCGTCCCGTTGTTTGCCACCCACCAAGGGGTGCTCGGCCCCGCCACCAATCCCCACGAGTTGACCCAGTTTGTATCGGTGGCGTCGGCTGGGACGGCCCCGTCGGAAACGAGGTTGTGCTGTTCAAACATTTGCGCCGCTGCCGGTTGACGGCCGGATGCAGCGAGCAACGCGGCCACGGCCGCGCTCACAAAAACCAATTTCCTCATCGCGGTCTCCTTTCTCTCGCTCTTCGCACGTGACACATTCCAAAGATTCATTTCACCGATCCTTTCCGCGGCTGTGCGTTTGCCGCCTGATTTCCTGACCTGCATGCTCACGCTCGGACAAAGAGCAAGGGGCTTGCCAGTGCCCGCCTCCGCCCACGCACACGGCTAAAAAGCGCCCGCCTGCGTCTGTAGCCCGGAGCGGCTGGGGCATAGCCCCCACGCCTTTTCGTTGGTGCCGGCTCGCGCAGGCCGCCGTTACGTGTGTTCTCGGGACGGATCGCGTGGGGTATTTGCCCCGTCTCTTGTTTGGGTCAGCTGCCCCAACCGCACCGCATCCCCCAACGCAGGCGTGCCACCGGCTCCGCCCTGGTTGCACGTGCGCGCATTTGGCTTTACAAGAAATCAGTTCATGCCCACGCTCCTCATCGTCGAAGACGAGGCGGTCCTCGCCCGCAATCTGGCCAAACTGTTCACGCGCCAGGGGTTCGAGGTGTCGCATGCCAGCGGAACGACGGACGCCCAACGCATGGCCGTGACCACGCCAGCGGACGTAGCGCTGTTGGACCTGCGGCTGCCGGACGGGAGCGGCCTCGACCTGCTCGACACCCTGCTCGCAACCGATCCGGATCTACCGGTCATCATGATGACGGCCTTCGGCACGGTCGCCGATGCCGTGCAGGCGATGCAGCGCGGCGCCCGTGATTACGTGCAAAAGCCCTTCGAACTGGACGAGATTCAGCTGAAGGTCGAACGTGCGCTGCGCAGCCGCCGGCAACGGCGGGAAATTTCGTACTACCGCGAGCGTGGCGCCGCCGCCGGGACCATCATCGGCGACTCGCCCGCCGCGGAGCGCCTCCGCACCGTGGTCGCGCGCATCGCCCGTATGACAGCAGGGCCCGCCGCCCCCGCCCCGACCGTGCTGCTGCTCGGCGAGACCGGCAGCGGCAAGGGACACGTGGCGCGCGCGCTGCACGCGGCCGGCCGCCGCAACCAGGGCCCCTTCATCGAGGTCAACTGCACGACGCTGCCGGACAACCTCGTCGAGGCGGAGTTGTTCGGCTACGAGAAAGGGGCGTTCACCGACGCGAAAACGGCCCGCGCCGGCCTCCTCGAGACCGCCGACGGCGGCACGCTCTTCCTCGACGAAATCGGACACATCTCGGTCGCACTGCAGTCGAAGTTCCTCAACGTGATCGAAGAGAAGGTCGTGCGGCGCGTCGGCGCGACCGCCGCGCGGCGTGTCGACGTGCAGATCATTGCCGCCACCAACCGCGATCTCGAAGCGGCCGTCCGCCTCGGCGAATTCCGCGAGGACCTCTTCCAGCGGTTGTCGGTCGCCGTCATCCGCATCCCGCCTCTGCGCGAGCGGCCGGGCGACGCCGTGGTTCTGGCGCGGGGCCTGCTCACCGACTTCTGCCGCCGCTACGGCGTGCCGCCGCGGACGCTGTCGCCGGACGCGGAATCATCGATTACACGGTACCCGTGGCCGGGCAACGTGCGGGAGCTGGCCAACACCATGGAGCGCGTGGTGCTGTTCTCGGACGAGGATCCCGTAACCGTTGACGCTCTCGGCATCGGCCCCGGCGCCGCAACCGCTGCACGTCTGGCCGTGGTGCCGTCCGGGGAGGTGCAGATCGACTTCCCCGAGGGCGGACTGTCACTGGAAGCGGTCGAGAGAACGCTGCTCATAATGGCCTTGGACAAGGCCGCCGGCAACGTCAGCGCCGCGGCACGTCTGCTGGGCATCACGCGCGACACGTTGCGTTACCGGATGGAGAAATACGGGCTCGGCGAATAGCCGCCCGCCCGCGGAGCGGTCGCGTTTCCCCCCGCGAGCTGGTCGCATTGAAACGACTGCTCAGGAGCGGGTGGCGGAGGGCGTGCGCGTCTGCCGGATCACAGCACTCCCTCCGGTGCGTTACCGCAGGCTGTGCAGATAGGTGGCGATCGCGCGAATTTCTCTGTCGCTCAAACCCTTCTGGGGCGGCATGACGGCGGACGGGTTCAGACTGTCAGGATCGCGCACGTACGTCCGCAGCCAGTCGAGGTCCCGTTTCTGCCCGATAAATGAGAGGTCCGGTCCGCTGAGACCACCTTCTCCGCGGACGCGGTGACACGACGCGCACGCGTTGTCAGCGTAGAGACGTGCGCCGGTCCGCACCACCGGACGCGTCGCGTATGCCCACGCCGCAGGATCGGACGCGACGGCCAATACGGTCAACGCCGCGACAGTCAGCCCGATCGCGGCGCCGCCGATGATCATTCCCAGGCGTCGGCGTGGATGCCTCTCGCTGCCCCGATCGAGGAACGGCACCGCCAGCAGGATCCCCACCAACATCCCCGGCACCACCATGGTTCCCACCCACTCCAACGAACCGGGGAAATAATGTTGCAACTGGAAGAGGAACAGGAAGTTCCATTCGGGACGTGGCACGACCGAGGTGTCCGTCGGGTCCGCCACGTATGCGGGCGGCGCGTAGTCGAACGCCGCCAGTCCCACGATGAGGAGCAGCAGCAGCATCACGGCCACAGCGTCCTTGAAGACCTGATGCGGAAAGAACCCCTTCTCCTCCGCCGCCGCGCTCGATTTTCGCCACGTACCCGCCGGGCCGGCCCAGCGCATGGACACGAGATGGAAGCCGGCGAACAGCACCACCGCTGCGGGCAGTACGAGCACGTGGACCGCGTAGAAATGCGACAGCGTCAGCGCTCCCAAGTCCGCCCCACCCCGCACCACACGCATCAGCAGGTCGCCGACCAGGGGCGCGGTCTGCATGATGGAGGTCCCCACTTCCGTGGCCCAGTATCCCTTCTGGTCCCACGGCAGGACGAAGCCGGTAAAGTGAAATCCCTGGATCAACAGTAAGAGCATCACGCCGCTCAGCCAGACCAACTCGCGCGGCCGCTTGTAGGCGCCGTACAGGAACGTTTGGGCGACGTGGACGAGGATGACCCCGACGAAGATATTGGCGGACCAGTGGTGGATGCCCAGCACAAGCCGCCCAAACGCAACCTGCGAAGACAGGTACGATATGCTGGCGAGCGCCGCGTTCGGCGCCGGCACGTAGAACAGCGCGATCGCCGCACCAGTCACGAACTGCACCGCCAGCAGCGCCAGGCAGATGCTGCCGAACACATACGCCCAGCGTGCGCCGCCGGGGATTCGTTCGGCCAGGAAGGACACCAGGAACTGCCGCACTGGGAGACGGGCGTTGAGCCAGGCGCCGAGGTGGCCATCGTGTTCCGGTGTCATGACGCAGCTCCGTTGGAGACAAATCGGACTCGTACGGTACCCTGCTCGATCTTGGCGGCCAGCTTGTGCAACCCGTGCGGCGGCGGCCCACCCGTCACCTCGCCGGTGATCGCGTAGGTCCCACCATGGCAGGGGCAGGCAAACTGATTCCGCCCCGCATCCCACCGATAGGCGCAGCCGAGGTGCGTGCAGCGCGGGCCGAACACCGTGAGCCCCGCTTGCTCGGAGCGCACGACCCACACCGCGCGCCGCACGGTTTGATCGTACCACCCATCCCGCTGCCGCGCCGTTGCGGTCAGCATGCGAGGCACGCCGAAGGGGATCGCGTCGACCGGCCCAAAATCGACCCAGGTTTCCTTGTGCCGTTGCTGCAGCGCCGGCGCGAGGAGCATGCCGAGCACCGGCATGCCGACCAGCGCCGCGCCCAGCGTGCTGAGCCCGCCAACGGCCCAGACGAGGAAACGACGGCGGCTACTTTCCCAAGCCTGATTCACGTTGGTGTGCAATGGAGATCCCTCCCTTCGGCAGACAAAACTGGCGCACGCGCAGCACGAGCGCGCGGATCTCGTCGTCGCTCAAGGACTTGCGCATGGCCGGCATGTCGCTTTGTTGTCCATCGACCGGCTCGCCGCCATTCTTGATGGCGTTGAACAGGACGTCGTCCGACGATTTCGCCATGTCGGCGCAATCGGTAAAGTCCCTTGGCTGGCGCCGCAGCGCGGCGCCGAGGTCGCCATCACCCGCACCCGTCGACCCGTGGCATGGGGCACAATACCTCTCGAATTGTTCTTGCGCCGCTGCCCAGTCGAACGCTTGCGCGTAAGCACTCGTTGCCAGAGTGCACACAACGGCGAGGGTCATCCCTATGGTCGTTGGTTTCATACATCACCTCTCGTTCCACGTCGGTCTCCCCCGCCGAGGCCGTGCGGCTGCAGCGGGCGGATCAGTCTACATGCCGCTCGCATACGTACTCCCGCCCTGGGAGTCGCCCGCACTTGCCCGGAGCATGCCGAACAGGCCGTGCGACTCGTCGTCCGGTCCCGCGGTGAAGAACAGCGTGTTCGCGTCCCCGGCGCCGGCGCCGTTGCCGAACATCAGGCCCCAGAGCCCGTCAACGTGTATGGGATTCTTGCCATCGGTGAGCTGGCCCATGAGCTTGCCCGTGGCGGGGTCGAACGCACTGATCTCCCCGTCCCCGAAGTTGCCGATGAGAATCATGTTCGCGAACCGACCGAAGCCCGCCGGTGCCAGCACGATTCCCCAGGGGGCGTTCAACACGCCTTGGGAGACAAAGCGGCGAACCAGGTTGCCGTTGGTATCGAAGATGTTGACGTAACCGTTGCCGGGCCCGGGAACGTCATCTTCGTGGTTGTCGTCCTGCTGGGCATAGGTGACGTACACGCTGTCCCCGATGACGGCGATGCCGAACGGTGCGAACCCAGACGGGATCCCCGAATCCGCGAACGCGCCGGCGAGGTGGGTGGGTCGGAAGGCGCCGTCGAACACATCGACGTGCGCCGCATGAAAATCCGTCGCGAACAGCAGATTACCGCGGCCGTTGGCGCCCAGCGCCAAACCCTTGTAGATGGCGCCTTGCGCGGAGTTGTCCACGGTGAGGACCGCCGCGCCGGCGTTCACGGCCGGGCTCCAGCCGGAGAGCGTGCCGTCCTCGGTCGCGAAGATGAACGCACTCGGACCAGCGTCCGCGCCGGCGGCAACGACGAAGTCGCTGGTCCCGTTGAAGACCACGCCCGTGGGCGCGGATGCCGTGCCCGCGGGACTGTCCGCCGGCGGCGGAACCTCAACGACGAGCGGCTGACCGGCGGGAACCGGTTGGCCGCTGCCGTCGTACAAGGTCGAAACGCCGTCGCCATTGTCGGCGATCCAGAACGGCCCGGTCGGGCTCGCCGCGACGCCCCAGGCGTTGACCAGGTCCGGATCCGTTACGGCCGCCTGCCCTGCCACGTCGGACACGAGGTTGCTCTGTCGCACCGACATACCGGCGGGCGCAGAGCCTCCACCGCCCCCCCCGCCACACGCGCACATCACAGCGGGCAACAGACAGGCAAGCACGTGCGTCTGCCATCCGGCGAGAACGCACGGGCGCTTCCCATGCCCGCGGGACCGAATCAAGATTGATCTTGTCATCACGATTGCCTCCTCTCATTGACGACCGCGTCACCCCATTTTCGCTGCGGTGACCGGCGTGCCATTGTCTTACGCGCCTGCAGTGCAAGGCGCGGGCCGAGCCGACTGCGCAATACGGCATGAAAGAATGCGGGGAGCAGGGATGTTGGATTTGGCGGATTGCCCAAGTCGGGGGAGTTGCCCCACCCAAGGAGCCTGCGGCTAAAACGCCGCGGATCGCACTGCGGCGATCAGCGGTGCCGCGGCACCGTCCCGCCGCTGTGCGCCGGCCGCGTGGAACGGCGAGCGCCTGCGCCGGACGGCGCGCTACTCACTCGCCGTCGTCTCAACCGCCGGCCAACTCAGACGACGGGGGAGCACAAGGCACTTCGATTGTGAACGTGGTTCCTTTACCAACGGCGCTGTCCACGCCAATCGTTCCGCCATGGCGTTCGACGATCTTTTTCGCCACCGCCAGCCCCAGGCCCGTCCCGTGCGACTTGGTGGTGAAGAACAGCTCGAAGACCCGGCGCAGCTGATCCGCCGGGATGCCCGGGCCAGTATCGGTCACCGACAGACGCAGGCGCCGACCATCATCCGTCGCCCGTCCGCTGACTGTGATCCGCCCACCCTGGGGCATCGCCTCGGCGGCGTTCGACAGCAGGGTCAGCAGCACCTGCTCGATCTGCGCGTAATCAAGCTCCGCTTCGGGGAGGGCGGGATCCAGATCCACCACCACCTCGACGCCGTGCGCCGCTGCGGGACCCTGGAGTGACGCCACCGCGTCGCCGACCAGCTGTGCCATACGGCAGCGCGCGAGATGGGGGACGAAGGGTTTGGCGAAATCGAGCAGGCTTTTGATTCGCGCCTCTAACTTGTCGGCTTCGGTGATGATGTCGCTGATGTTCTCGCGCAGCGGATGGGGCGCGGGGAGGTCCAGGCTCGCGCAGTGGGCTGCGGCTTTGATCCCTGCCACCGGATTGCGGATGCCGTGCGCCACGGCCGCCGACAGCTCCCCGATGGCGGCAAATCGTTCGGTCTCGATCAGCCGCGCCTGCGCGCCGCGCAGCTCCTCGTGCGTTTGCACCAACTGGCGGATCAGTTGCTCGCGTTCGTCGAGGCGGTGCTCGAGGCTGCGCTGTGACCGCCCGAGCTCGAGACGCATCTGGTCGAACGTCTGCGCCAGCGTCGCCAACTCGTCGCGGCGATTGCCCACCGAGACCGGCCGCGAGAGATCGCCGCGGGCAACCGTCTCCGCCGCATCCTTGAGCTGTTTGATGCGACGCACGAAGCCGTTGAGAATCGGCACCGCCACCGCTCCCGCCGCCACCATCAGCACGACGCCGATCAGCAGCAAGGCGGCTTGGACACGCTTGACGGCAGTTAGGGCCTGCGCCGCCGGCTGGCCGGCGACAATGCGCCACGGCGCGCTGGTGAGCGGAACCGACGCCAGCACCACCGTGTTTGCGTCTGTCGGCAAGGGATGCGCGGCGCGGAAGCGCCGGCTCGCGTCGGTCGCCGCCAAGACCACGCCATTCTGATCGGCCGCCTCAACGAACCGGCCGTCGCTGGTAGACACCGCCCGCAGTATCTCCCCAGCGTCACTACTCGTGAGGTCGATGACACCTGCGAGGACCCCCTGCAGTTCTCCACTGTCGTTGACGATTGGTTCCCCGAAGAGCACGTGCGGCTGCGCTAACAGACGGTCGCCCGGCAGCACCCCCGAAATCAGATCGCGCCGGCTCTGGTACATCTCCGCAAGGGGCTCCAGGTTGATCAACGTCTGGCCAAACCAGGGGCGGCCGGGTGGCTCCGTCCACAACACCTTTCCCGTCCGGTCGAGCAGCAACACCCCGCCGTTGAACACCGGTGAGCGGAAAAAGAGGTAGTGCAACGTCGTCCAGGGCGGGATGTAGCCCGTGCCGCCCGCCTCCTGAATGGTCTGCAGGCCGTAGGACAAGCCCGGCAGTCGTGCCACCATCTGCAGCCGTGCGGATCCGGACGCGATGTAGGCGTCGAGTTGAGCCGCCACGATACCCGCGGTCTGCCGGAAGCGATCCTGCGCTTCCGATGTCTCACGTCGCACGAGATATACCGTGAAGGCACCATATACGGCGGACAGCATCAGCAGATAGCCGAGCGCCAGCACCAGGCTCTTGACACGAATGCTCCACCCCAGCGGGGAAGGAGGGAATCGCATAGACCACTGCACCTACTTTTGGGTCACCACGTTCACCGTGAGGCTATCATTTGCGGGCACCTGCAGCGTCTGCACGGTGGGCAACCAGCGCTCCTGCCAGACTCGCACAGAATACGAACCTGGCGGCACCGCGGCGATCCGAAAGTGACCATCCCGGCCCACGGTCGAAAAGTACGGGCTGTCGAGCACCAGGATTCGCGCTTCCATTTCCATATGAATGTTGCATAGCACCACCACTTCGCCGGGCGTGTCGAGCGTCACCGCACGCGCCGCGCCGGGCCCGTAGGTGCCCAAGTTGAACTTCCCAGCGGCGGCAGACGGACTGAAGACGTTGTGTTGCACGTCATCGCTGTTCGTGAACTCGATGATCGTGCCGCGCAACACCGGCAGCACGCTGGGCACGAACGCGAGGTTCCGTTGATCCATGACCACGTGGGCTCGCGGCGCTGCCAGCGCAGCGGCTGCCGGTCCCTCCAGGGCGATCACTGCCCGAGCCGCCGGGTGCCCATTGACACTGACCGTCCCCTCGACCGTCCCCGCATGGGCGGAGGTCAGGTGGATACCCAGAACGCCGAGGAGGGCGGCTCTTGCGACTGGCTTCATGGCAGGTGCTATTCCTCGGCCCGTCGGGAGGGCCCAGCCGGAGCCAGCGGCCAGAAAGCGGTCACCAGACGCAGCGTCCCGGCCCACGTCGTTACCGTATAGTCGTATTCCGCCTCGTGGTTCTCCCCATAGGTCACCTCGGCAACCAGCTTGAGGTTCTGTAGGATCAACCACTGCCAGCCGCCCGTGATCTCCCACAGGCGCCGCTGCACGTGCGTCGTGCCCCCTTCGTTCCTGTCATCAAACCGCGGGGTCCACGCGTAGTCAACCCGCAGCAGCGAAAGAACAGTCGGAGTGAAACGATACTCCGCCTCGAGAAAGCCGCCGTAGTACCATAGCCCCTGAGAACGACGGGTCGGATCGGCTTCGTAGGCCGCCAGAAATTGGCCGAGGAGACGGAACTCCCGGCGGTAGAAGTCCAGGTCGGGACCGACTCGCACGGTCCAATCGTGCACCCCGTGGCCGATGAGGTCCGGGCTGTAGAAGAGGAGCAGGCCGATATGGTGCAATCCGAACCCCTGGCTCAAGTGCAGATAGAGGTCCTTGCTGGCGGTGCTGTTGAGATGGTTGTCGTTGCCGTTGGTCACCCCCGCGGCCCATCCGATGCCGCGCTCGGGCTGCAGGGCGCTCAGCTCGACGCCGATCTGCGGCTGACCCAGGGTAGGTTGCCCCTCGCAGTCCCCGTACCGTCGTGCACCGCTCAACAAGGTGCAGGCATTGGTCCCATAGATCAGGTACGGGCGAGCCGACAGGCGATGAATCTGCGCGGACACACCCAGGGGCAATTCGTACCATCCCGCCTTGAGGTTCCCCAGCCATTGCCAGCGCTCTCCGTGCAGCGTGACATAGGCTTGGTAGGGCACCGTATAGGTTTCGGTTTGTCCGCTATCGGGTTCGGTCTCGATGACTCTGTAGTCCATGAGAAAGGCGGCGTGACGGCCTATTTCACCGCCGGCGAGCAGGCTGAAAAAATTGGGGTTCAGATGCGTTCTCGTCGGGTCATGCCGTCCGGGGACGTCAACCGTGCTCACGTCTTCACCGCCGGCGAAGTACAACGCGACGGGCAGCGTGCCGGGCACGTCGAAAAACGAACCGACCGGCAACGGCTTGACTGCCGGCGGCAACCCGTGCAGGCCGTGGGCGCGGAAGTTTTCGCCTTGCGGATTGAGCTGTGGGAACACGGTGTGGCAGGTCCCGCAGGGCTTGTCATAGATGCGGGCAAACACCGGTATGGCGGCAGCTGGCGGTGACAGCACGCCGCACCCCAGTCCGAAGAACAACGCGACCCAGGCGAGAGACCGGTGCATCGACATCACGACGTATGGGCTCCCAAATTGCTATATCACCACACACGCGGCGTGCGAACACGGTGTGGCCGTGACGCCAATCACTGACGCCGCGTCGGAGGTGGCGGGCACGCTTCGAGACGGCCGCTGGGAAAATGCGGCCTCCTCAGCGTGAGCGCTATTTTTTCGATGCGACGATCATTTCCCGCTCATCCTGAGGA
>JAGDMS010000286.1 GCA_017860575.1 Deltaproteobacteria bacterium
GAGGTGAGCGGCTGCCCCTCATCGGTGTACGTGTACTCCTCGAGGAGCGCGGCGCCCACGCCCTGGGCCACTCCGCCGTCGATCATGCCTTCGACCGTCGACGGGTTGAGCCGGGTGCCGCAGTCGTCCGCAATATAGTATTTCAAGATCTTGACCATCCCCGTATCGCGATCCACCTCCACCATGGCGAGGTGGCACGCATTGGCCGCGGTGAGGTAGCTCTTGGCGCGGCCTTGCTCATCGATCGGTGTGCGCCCCGGCGAGGTCCACACATACGTCGCCTCGGGGTTTTGCTCCATCCCCGCGGGCAGCAGATCGGCCCGCGTCCGCATCACGGCGGCGACCTGGGCCAACGGCATCTCCGCTCCGGGTACGCCGCGCACGCGCAGCATCCCGTCCATCAACTCAACGCTCGCCGGTGGGGCCTGCAGGAGGTGGGCGGCCGCCTTGACCAACATCTCCTTGACGCGATCGCAGGCGCCGAGGACCGCGCCGGTCAGCGCCACGCCGAGCCGACTGCCGCCCGGGCCAAAATGGGGCGCCGCCGAGAGTGTGTCCTGGGAGACGACACGCACATCATCCATGTTCACGCCGAAATAATCCGCGGCCAGTTGGGTCGCCAGCGTGAACTGGCTCTGCCCCTCGCCCGTGAATCCTACCCGGACGACGACTTTTCCAAACAAATCGATACCGACGGTGACCCCCTCGGGCACGCCGATGCCCGGCATGCCCACGCCGGCATACGCGTTCCAGTCGAAGACACCCGGCTCGATGGTGCTCACCACGCTGATGCCCACACAGCGCCCCTGCCGGCGGGCCGCCGCCTGCTCCTCGCGCAGCTTGGGGTAGTCGGCCATGTTCAGCACGGTGTCCAGCGCGGCCTCGTAGGTACCGCTGTCGTACTCGTTTCCACTGGGAATCGTATACGGAAAGCGCTCCGGCGGAATGAAGTTCTTGCGCCGCATCTCCGCCGGGTCCATCGCGATGCTCCGGGCCGCTACATCGATCATCTGTTCCAGCACGAAGTTGTGCGGCGGTGGCCCCATGCCGCGATACGCGGTGGTGGGCACCTTGTTGGTTGCCACCAGCGTGAGATCATATCCGGCGGCCGGAATCATGTAACAGCCGGTGAAGCACGTCAGCGGCTTCACCGCCCCGAGCGATCCGAAGCCTTCGCCCGTAGCCCCCAGGTCCTCCACCAGCTTGACCTTAAAGCCGGTGAGCGTGCCGTCGTTTTTCACGGCGATCGACGCCTCATAGAAGCGATCCCAGGCCTGGCTGCTCCCGCCCACCAGATACTCCATCCGGTCTTCGATCCATTTCACCGGGCGTCCGCCCGCCTTGCGGGAGAGCAGCGCGGTGATGTCCGTGCCCCGGTACCCCATCTTGCCGCCGAAGCTGCCGCCGCGCGGATGACTGATCAGCCGCACCTTATTGAGCGGCACCCCGAGCACCAGCGACCTTCCCGTGGCGATGAGCGAGGGCGACTGATACGTACCGCGACACGTCAGCCTTCCCTCCACCGGGTCCCAATCGGTAATCACGCCGAAGAGCTCCATCGGGTTGGCACCCACCCGGTGCCAGCGAAACTTCTCGGTGAAGACGTGGTCGGCATCGCGAAATGCCTGATCCACATCGCCCCAGGTGAAGACCTTCTGGAACATGATGTTGTCGGCGTGCTCCTCGAACACCCGGGGACTGTCGGGCTGAATCGCCTGCAGCCCATCGACCACCGGCGGCAACGGCTCGTAGTCGACCACGATGAGCTCCGCGGCGTCCTCCGCGATGTAGCGGCTCGTGGCCGCGACGGCCGCGACCGGCTCCCCGACAAACCGCACTTTGTCCGTTGCCAGGCAGTGCGTGCCCCAGCCCTCCGGGACGGTGCCGTTCGGAAAACTCCACCGCAGGGCGTCCTCGCCGCTCACCACGGCCAACACGCCGGGGAGCTGCTCGGCCGCGCTCGTATCGACGCGCGTGATGCGGGCGTGGGGATAGGGGCTGCGCAGGATGGCGCAGTGCAGCATGCCAGGCAGGCGGACGTTGTCGATGAACTCCGTACGGCCCGTCACCAGCGAGCGGTCCTCGACGCGTTGGACCGACTGTCCAATGAACCGCCGTGAACTGGTGGGAAGGTCTTTCAACCTTTGCGCCTCGTCCATTTGTCTCTCCCCTCTCGTCGATGCGGCGTCCGGCAGACCGCTATCGGCAGCCACTGCGTGCGTGCCGCAGGCAGCACGAATGCCGTGTGTCTAGCACATTCACCCCACACGCACGATCATACTTCGCCGAGGTTCCCCTGGCCGAAGGGCGCAGCGCTTCTCGTGTCGCGCACAGCCCCGCCCTCAAGCAGAGGACCGCTCAGGAGGCTGCCGTGATCCGACCGCTCCGTGCGTGCCACACGAGCGACGTCGGCCCCCTGTGGATGTCAAACACGCGGAGCCGTAACCGCGTGAGCGTGATGGAAGCCTTCCCGCTCATGCGGCCATACCCGCCTACAGCCCAATCTCCCGTTCGAGCGCCTTCAGGTGCAATGGCGCCGCGCCGAACTGCAGTTCCATGGCCTTGGCACGGCGATAGTAAAAGTGAAGATCGTTCGCCATATCCACCCCCATGCCACCGTGGAGTTGCTGGGCCATGAACGCAACACGCTGGCAGGCATCACTGGTGAAGGCCTGGGCGATTGCCAATTCCCGCGCGGCCGTTAGCCCCCGGTTCAAGCGGGCAATGGCTTGATACGAGGTCCAGCGCGCACCCTGCACGTCCGTGTACATGTTTGCCAGGTGATGCTGCACGGCCTGAAACGTGCCCAGCGGGCGATCGAACTGCACCCGCTCGCTCGTGTACTTCGCGGTGACCTCGAGTTCGTGCTGGGCGTTGCCCACCATCTCCGCGCACTGCACGGCAGCCACCTTGTCCACGACCGGCAGGAGCACTCCAAGCCCCTGGTTCAACGGACCCAGGAGCCGATCAGCGGGCACACGCACGCTGTCGAAATCAACGCGGAACTGCTTGCCAGGCGAAATTGTCCGGAGCGGACGACAGCGCACGCCAGGGGTGCGGGCCGAAACCATGAAGAGCGACAGCCCGACGTCGTCTCCCGCCTGCCCCTCTGTGCGCGCCAGCACCAGCATCTCGTCGGCCACTGATGCGTACGGGACAAAGAGCTTGGTACCGTCAATGACGAAGCCACCATCCTGGCGCCGCGCCGGAACGGAGACGAATCGGAAGTCGGTGGATACTTCGCGTTCGGCGACGGCCCAGGTTGGAATCAGGTTGCCCGCAGCGACCTGCGGTAACATTGATGCCTTTTGCGCTTCCGTCCCATCCTCAAGCAGCGCCAGCGTCGCGGTCACTGCGCAAAACAGCGGACTGTCGAACGCGGCTTTTCCAATCTCCTCGAATAGGATGGCCAGCTCGAGCAGCCCCAGACCGACGCCACCGTATTGTTCCGGAATGACGATGCCCGTCCAGCCCAGTTCGGCCATCCGTCGCCAGAGTTCCGGCGAATGGCCGGAATCGCTGGCCTCGAGCTTTCGGATCACCGCCTTGTCGCATTCGGCCGCGAGGAACTCGCGGGCCGTCGTCTGCAACATTTGTTGCTGCTCATCCGGTTCGAAGTTCATACGTTCCTCGCTGATCGCCTATCGTTGCCGGCCCCGGCTTGGTCCGTGCAGGAGCGATCTGCGACATGCGATCTGCGAATCAGGCCTTTCGCTTTTTGAAGATGGGAATCGTGTGCTTCTCCGAGACGTCGTAGAAGTCCAGCTCCACCGGCATGCCGATGTAGAGTTCCTCCGGTGTGGTATCGAGCATGTTGGCGATCATGCGCACCGGCTTCTCGTCGTCCATCTCCACCAGCACGACTTCGAAGGGCACCACGTAGAGCGGATTCACCTCACGGGTGAACGTCACATAGCTGTAGATCTTTCCCTTGCCGGTCGACTTTTCCCAGCGCAGGTCGAAGCTCTTGCACTTGTAACACATCGGCCGCGGAGGGTGCATCCACTCGCGGCACTTGCCGCAGCGCTGGAACACCAGCTCGCGTCGCTTGACTGCTTCCCAAAACCCCTCTTCGAACGATTCGGCAACCGGCTCGAAGAAGTACTGCACATACCGTCGGTTCAGCTGCAACGCCATGGCGATTACTTTCCTTTCGTCAGGATGAGCGCGCTGGTCGGCACACCAAGCCCGCCCGTCACCAGCACGCGCTCGGCGCCCTTGATCTGCGTCGTTGCGGTACCGCGAATCTGCCGCACGCCCTCCGCAATGCCGTTCATGCCGTGGATGTACGCCTCGGAGAGCATGCCGCCGGCGGTGTTGATCGGCAGTTGTCCGGTTGGGCGGATGCGGTCACCGCCCTCACAGAACGCCCCGCCCTCCCCCTTCTTCACGAAGCCGAGGGCCTCCAGTTGCATGGGCACGAGCGAGGTGAACGCGTCGTAGAGTTGCGCCACTTGGATGTCGCTCGGTTTCATATCGGCCATGGCGAAGAGGTCCTTGCCGGTCTCTTCCATTTCCGGAATGCCGATTTCAGGGCGATAGAAACTCGTCATACAATAGGAGTCCCACCCGGTCCCCTCGCCCACGCCGGTGATGTAGGCCGGCTTCTGCTTCAGGTCCTTCGCCCTGTCGGCCGAGGTCACGATGAGCGCGACACTGCCATCGTTTTCCAAACAGGTGTCGTGGAGGGTGAACGGATCGCACATCATGCCCGAGCTGAGATACTCCTCCATGGTCAGCGGACGCCCGTAGAACATGGCCCGCGGGTTGCGGACGGCGTTCTCGCGGCTGACGATCGCCACCGCGCCAAGCTGTTCCCGGGTCGCGCCGGTCTCGTACATCCAGCGTTTGGTGAACATGGCCACCCACGACGTCGGGCTCTGAAAGCCGTACGGCATGGTCATGCTCCAGTGGGAGTCCATCGGGATGGTCGTCGGCCGGCCGTAGCGCACCGTCCCGCTGGCCGCGCGGATGGCGCGGAAGCACAGCACGTATTTCGCCAGCCCCAACGTCACGGCGGCTG
Source organism: Deltaproteobacteria bacterium (assembly GCA_017860575.1). GTDB lineage: Bacteria > Desulfobacterota > Binatia > HRBIN30 > HRBIN30 > JAGDMS01. The sequence continues at coordinate 5,024 of JAGDMS010000286.1, forward strand.
CCGCGTGCATGATGGTGGCACAGCAGGCGCCACCGCCCCACGGCGCTTCCACAAAGTATCGCAGGTTGGGAATCCCCAGGCATCGGGCCACATCCGACTCGGTGGCGAATTCGACCGGGGCCGCGCCCGCCGAGCCGAAGCGCACGCAGCCGTCGATCTCCTCGGATTGGATGCCGGCATCCGCACACGCCCCCATGGCCGCGTCGACCGCCAGGTGAATCTCGCTGCGGCCGGCGTTGCGGGTAAACTCGGTCGAGCCTATGCCCACGATGCACGCTTTGTTTCTCAGTGTGTCTTTCGGGTGCGCCATCGACGTACTGCCTCCCCCTCAGCCCTTCGACGGCAGCGCCACGGTGGCCGATGCGGTCGCGTGCGGCCCCATGTTATTCTCGCCGACGACCGTCAGGTCGATCAGGTTCAGACCACCGTCCTTGTATTTCTTCGTGATCTTGCCGTTCAAGCGCATGCGGTCGCCGGGAAAGTTGGGCACGGCCAGACTGATGCTGATCTTCTTCAGCTCCGCCTCGGGCCCCGCCCAGTTGCCGATGTAGCCCGCCACCACGCCATTCGAGGTCAGGATGTTCATGAAGATATCCGGCGCGTTCTTCAGCTGCGCGAACTTCGGGTCGTGGTGCACCGGCATGAAATCGTGCGACGCCCAAATCGCGCCCGAAACGATGAACGTCGAGTCGATGTCCCGCGCCACCTCGGGTAGTTCCTGCCCTTCTTTTACGTCTTCCCAATACACTGCCATGTCTCGTCTCCTTCTTTGTCAGCCCTGGTAGATCCGCCGGGTGGCCATGGACGACCGGTACTTCAGCACCCGGAACGTGGCCACGCAGACCTCTTCGCCCCGTTGGTTGGCGAACGTGTAGATCATGTCGACGTAGCGCCCCACGCCCATACGCGTGTAGTGGTCGTACTTGGACACGCGCCCCACCGTGATGCGCGTCCGGATCGTGTCCCCCGGGCGCACCGGCCGCAGGTACTCCTGCGTTTGCGCCGTCGCGACCACCCCATCGTAGCCCATGGCATCGATGATGGCGTAGAGTTGGTTGTGCGGATCCTCCTTGAACGGCGGATCGTTGTGCACGAACCGTTTGAGCGCCCACTCCATGTCATCGAGCGACCAGGTTTGAATCATCTCCGGCGGGGCGATGATGCCCCCGTACTTGCTCTTCTTCGCCGCCTCCTCGTCGGTATAAATGGGGTTGGCGTTGCGCAAGGCCTCGCACCAGTGACGGATGTCCGACTCGGAGACCTCGTCATGGCCGTCGTGCCACTCGGAACTGGCACCGACGAACTTTTCGATGCGGGAATAATCGAACGCGACCTCTGCCGGTGAC
>JAGDMS010000105.1 GCA_017860575.1 Deltaproteobacteria bacterium
CTGGCCGGGGCGTCCGCCGCCGCGTCGTTGGGCGAACTGGGATACAACGTGGAGGCGTTCTGCTACCAGGACAGCCCCCGCCGCGCCCACAGCATCGCGGCCCAGGGCGGGATCAACGCCGCCAAGAACTATCCCAACGACGGCGACAGCATCTACCGTCTCTTCTACGATACGATCAAGGGTGGCGACTTCCGGGCCCGCGAAGCGGACGTGTGGCGGCTGGCCCAGGTCAGCAACAACATCATCGACCAGTGCGTCGCGCAAGGGGTCCCCTTCGCGCGGGACTACGCCGGGTACCTCGACAACCGCTCCTTCGGCGGCGCCCAGGTGTCGCGAACCTTTTACGCCCGGGGGCAGACAGGACAGCAGCTGCTGCTTGGCGCCTACTCCGCTCTTTCGCGGCAGATCAAGCTGGGGACGGTGAAGATGTTTCCCCGCACTGAGATGCTCGACCTCGTGGTGGTTGACGGCGAGGCCAAGGCGATCACGGTCCGCGACCTGGTCACAGGGGAGATCCGGGTCCACACGGGGGACGCGGTGCTGCTGTGCACTGGCGGCTACGCGAACGTCTTCTACCTATCAACGATGGCCATGGGGTGCAGCGTCACGGCAATCTGGAGGGCGCACAAGAAAGGGGCGTTTTTCGCCAACCCCTGTTACACCCAGATCCACCCCACCTGCATCCCCCAGTCGGGCGACTACCAGTCGAAACTGACGCTGATGTCCGAGTCGCTGCGCAACGACGGCCGGTGTTGGGTCCCGAAAAAGAAGGAGGATTGCAAGAAACCGCCCGGCGACATCCCCGAGGAGGACCGGGACTATTACCTCGAGCGAAAATACCCGAGCTTCGGGAACCTCGCCCCCCGCGACATCGCGTCCCGCGCGGCGAAGGAGCAGTGCGACGACGGCCGCGGCGTCGGTCCCGGCGGCCGCGGCGTCTACCTCGACTTCAAGGACGCCATCCAGCGCCTCGGCGAGGACACGATCCGCGAGCGGTACGGTAACCTCTTCGAGATGTACGAGCGGATTACCGACGAGAACGGCTACAAGGTCCCGATGCGGATCTACCCGGCCCCCCACTATGCCATGGGCGGCCTCTGGGTGGACTATAACCTGATGAGCAACATCCCCGGCCTCTTCGTCCTGGGGGAGGCGAACTTCTCGGTCCACGGGGCGAACCGGTTGGGTGCCTCCGCCCTGATGCAGGGGCTGGCGGACGGCTACTTCGTCATCCCGTACACGATCGCCCACTACCTGGCGCAGACCAAGCCGGGGAAGGTGAAAGCGGATGACCCCGAGTGCAAGAAGTCGATCGACGACGTGAAGACGAACACGAAGAGGCTGCTCACTATCCAGGGGAAGAGGACCGTCACCGAGTTCAGCCGTGAGCTGGGTACCCTGATGTGGGAGAAGTGCGGAATGGCGCGCAGCAAGGATGGCCTCAGCGAGGCGATCGGGACGATTCCCGCGATCCGCGAGGAGTTCTGGAGGAACGTGAAGATTCCCGGCAGCGGCGAGGAGTTCAACCAGCAGCTTGAGAATGCCGGGCGGACGGCCGACTTCCTCGAGTTCGCCGAGCTATTGTGCCGGGATGCGCTGCACCGCAATGAGTCGTGCGGCGGCCACTTCCGAGTGGAGCACCAGTACGAGGACGGCGAGGCGAAACGGGACGACGCCAACTACTGCTACTCCGCGGCCTGGGAGTGGAAGGGCGTGGACCGGGCGCCCGAGCTTCACAAGGAACCGTTGAAGTTCGAGTTCGTGAAACTGGCGGTAAGGAGCTACAAATAATGAGTGCGCACGCCGAAGAGCATAAAACGATGACCCTGACGCTGATTGTGTGGCGGCAGCCGGGGCCGAACCGGCCCGGGCGGTTCGAGACGTACACCGCCAAGAACATTACCGAGCACCACTCCTTCCTTGAGATGCTCGACGTCGTGAACGAGGACCTGATCAAGGAGGGGAAGGACCCGATCGCCTTCGACCATGACTGCCGCGAAGGGATCTGCGGGATGTGCTCCCTCGTCATCAACGGCAGGCCCCATGGCGGGCAGGTGCGGACCACGGTGTGCCAGCTCCACATGCGAAAGTTCAAGGACGGCGACGCCATTTACCTCGAACCGTGGCGCGCCCGTGCCTTCCCCATTCTCAAGGACCTGGTGGTGGACCGCGGGGCGCTGGATAAGATCATCCAGGCGGGCGGATACACTTCGTGCCACACCGGCGGGGTCCCCGACGCCAACGCCATCCCCATCTCCAAGCCCGAGGCCGACTACGCCATGGACGCGGCCCAGTGCATCGGCTGCGGGGCGTGCGTGGCGGCGTGCCCGAACGGCGCGGCCATGCTCTTCGCCGGAGCCAAGGTGTCCCAGTTGGCTGCTCTGCCCCAGGGGCAGGTGGAGGCCCCGGAGCGGGTGGCCAACATGATTCAGGCGATGCAGGAGTACGGCTTCGGAAACTGTACGAACCACTACGAGTGCCAGGCCGCGTGCCCGAAGGATATCGACGTGAGGTTCATCGCTCGCCTAAACCGGGAGTTCCTCAAGGCCGTGTTCCGGGCAAAGTCCGGATCCCACACCTTCGTCGGGGACTAGAGCGCCGACCGTTCTGCTACGCAGTGCGCAAGTCGCGACGGCGCCTGAGTTCGGCTTGTTGGCGACCACCGAACCCAAGGCAACCGGTGATACCCGCAATCCCTGTTCAGCCGGGGACCCGCTCGGCGCCGCTCGTGACGCCGGCAAGCTGGACCCGAAAAAGGGGACCGGCTGCCTGCAGCCAGTTCGTTGTCATCCAATTGAGTCAGTTAAGGCTAGGAATCCAGCCTGTCCCCTTTTCCGGCATCTCAGATTGAGACCGTTCTCTCTCGGTTGCCTTGCGCCGCTCACATCGCACTGCCCCGACTCGATTGCCGCAGCGTTCTCCTTGCCGCTGGGTCGGTGCGTTGGTATGCATCGATAGCGGTTAGATCCGACGCCATGCTGACCGAAATTGCGGAGTTTGAACGTACGCTGCTGCTCGAAGACAACGCCTCCGCGCATACGGTGCGGAACTATATCAGCGACCTGCGGCAGTTGCGGGTGTTTTTGTTGGAGCACGGGTTCGGCCTCAACGGCGCGGGTGACGATGTGGCGCCGGAACGTGTCGATCCGCTAGCCATCCGTGCGTATGTGGCGCACGGCCTGCGGCGTAATCGCCGGAGTTCGGTCGGCCGCAAGCTTTCGGCCGCCAAGGGGTTCTTCCGCCACCTGCTGCGGCGGGGCCGTATCGAAGCGGATCCGACGGTCGGCATTGCGACCCCGAAGAAGCAGCGGCAATTGCCGGTGCACCTGACAGTCGATGACATGTTCCGACTGCTGGAGGCACCGCCCGCCGACACGCCCGCCGGCTTGCGCGACCGTGCCTTGTTGGAAGTGGTGTACTCCTGCGGTCTGCGGGTGAGCGAACTGGTCGGCCTGGATTGGGCGGACGTGGACACTGGGCTGGGGTTGGTGCGGGTTCGGGGGAAGGGCGGTAAGGAACGCTTGGTGCCAATTGGGCGCACCGCGCTGGCGGCGTTGGCGGCGTATCGGGCGCGGCTGAACGAACTGTGTCCGCGGCGACTGGTCGACACCGCCGCGGTGTTCTTGAACCAGCGCGGGGGGCGCCTGACCACGCGCAGCGTTGCGCGCATGGTGGAACGCTACGTTGTCGCAAGCGGCTTGGCGACCAAAGCCAGCCCACACGCGCTGCGGCACAGCTTCGCGACGCACCTCCTCAACGCGGGCGCCGACCTGCGGGCCATCCAGGAACTCCTGGGGCATGCGAGCCTGTCGACGACGCAGAAGTACACGCACGTGAACCTCGATCAGCTCATGCGCGTCTACGACAAGGCGCATCCGCGCGCGTGAACCATCGGAGGGCCAGGCCGCGCGGTCGTGCCACCCGGGGGGGCGCTTCAGCTGCGCGCCGAAAGCTGCTAGCTGATGATTGCATGACAGCAGGACGGCCATCGGCCCACAGGATCCGCAGCACCACCATCGTCGCTCTGCGCCACCGGGGCCAGGTGGTCATGGCCGGTGATGGCCAGGTCAGTCTCGGGTCGACGGTGATGAAGCATGGCGCCCGCAAGGTGCGCCGCATTTACGGCGGCAAGGTGTTGGCCGGCTTCGCTGGCGCCAGCGCCGATGCCTTCACCCTGTTCGACAAGTTCGAAAAGCAGCTGGAGCAGCATGGCGGCAACTTGCGCCGCGCCGCGGTGGAGTTGGCAAAGGATTGGCGCACGGACCGGGTGCTCCGGCGGCTCGAGGCGCTGCTGATTGCCGCCGATCGCGAGGCCCTCCTGGTGCTGTCCGGGAGCGGCGATGTGATCGAGCCGGATGACAACGTCATCGCCATCGGGTCGGGGGGAAACTACGCGCTCGCCGCTGCCCGTGTGCTCATGCGGCGCACCGAGCTCGATGCCCGGACCATCGCTGAGGAGGCGATGCGGGAAGCTGCAGCCATCTGTGTCTACACCAACGACCAGGTGGTCATCGAAGAGCTCTGAGGAGCAGGAGACGAGCACGCGTTGCTAGTTAATCGTCGATAGGTCGCCCCGGTATCCCCGCCGAGGGACACTCACCGTTCGACGATTGACTATAAGCTGCGGTTTCCCCCGCCGGTTGCATCGCTGCCCCAGCGTGATACCTAAAGAGTCGAATGAGCCACATGACGCCTCGGGAAATCGTCTCGGAACTGGACCGTTACATCGTCGGCCAGCGGGCCGCGAAGCGCGCGGTTGCGGTGGCGTTACGCAATCGCTGGCGACGGCAACAGGTACCGGAGGAGTTGCGCGAGGAGATCGCGCCCAAGAACATCATTATGATCGGCCCCACCGGCGTGGGGAAGACGGAGATTTCCCGGCGGCTGGCGAAACTAGCGCAGGCCCCGTTCATCAAGGTCGAGGCCTCGAAATTCACGGAGGTCGGCTACGTCGGCCGAGACGTCGAGTCGATGATTCGGGATCTGGCCGACCTCGGCGTGAAGATGGTCAAGGATGAGGAGCAGCAGAAGGTCGCGTTGCGGGCGCGCGAGTTGGCGGAAGAGCGGGTCTTGGACTTGCTCCTGCCACCGGTGCACGTGGGGGAGCGCCGCGTGCAGGCCATGGGGGAGCGCGAGGCTGCCGAGGCGCCCGAGGAATCCGGCGCCGCGACGCGTGACAAACTGCGGCGGATGTTGCGGGAGGGCAAGTTGGGCGACCGCATCGTCGAGTTGGAGCTGACCCGAGCCGCCATGCCGATGGTGGAGGTCTTCACCCCCCAGGGGATGGAAGAGATGGAGTTCCACCTCAAAGACCTGTTCTCCAATCTGATGCCGAAAAAGTCGAAAAAGCAGCGGGTCAGCATCGCCGAGGCGCTCGAAATTCTGACTCAGGAAGAGGCCGGCAAACTGGTCGACATGGAGGTCGTGACCAAGGAGGCGATCCGGCGCGTCGAGCAGTCGGGCATCGTTTTCATCGACGAGATCGACAAGATTGCCGGACGCGAGGGCCTGGTGGGGCCGGATGTGTCACGCCAGGGCGTCCAGCGTGATCTGCTGCCGATCGTGGAAGGCAGCACCATCAGCACCAAGTACGGCATGGTGCGAACGGACCACATTCTCTTTATCGCGTCGGGTGCGTTTCACATTGCCAAGCCGTCCGACCTGATACCCGAATTTCAGGGCCGCTTTCCCATTCGCGTGGAACTGGAACCGCTTACACGTGACGATTTCGTCCGCATTTTGAGCGAACCCCAGAACGCGCTCATCAAGCAGTACGTGGCCTTGATGGCAACCGAGGGGGTGCGGCTCAGCTTCACCGAGGACGCCGTCACGGAAATTGCGGCGATCGCGGCCACGGTGAACCAGAACATGGAAAACATCGGAGCGCGGCGCTTGCACACGGTGATGGAGCGCTTGCTCGAGTCCTTGTCGTTCGAGGCGCCGGAGATGGGCTCGTGCGACGTGGTGATCGATGCGAAGCAGGTCCGCGCCAAGTTGAATGACATCGTGACGAACGAGGACTTGTCACGCTATATCCTTTGAGAAAACAGTTGAGAGTTGACAGTCGAGAGTCGAGAGTGAAAGGTGAGCCCGGAGGGAGGATCCTCTGCTCGTGACGTTCAGTGCTCGACTGTTGGCTGGTCAGACCCACGCTTTATGGAACAACTGATTGCGAAAGCGGAGGTGCTGCTCGATGCCCTCCCCTATATTCGGCGGTATTCCGGAAAGACCATGGTCATCAAGTATGGTGGCCACGCGATGGTCGACGAGGACCTCAAGGAGAGCTTCGCCCAAGATATCGTGCTGCTGAAGTTCGTCGGCATCAATCCGGTCATCGTGCACGGCGGCGGTCCCCAAATCGGCCAACTGTTGAAGCAACTCGGTATCCAATCGCAATTCGTGCGCGGTATGCGCGTCACCGACCAACAGACGATGGACGTGGTCGAGATGGTCCTGGTCGGCAAGATTAACAAACAGATCGTCAACCTCATCAACCATCACGGTGGCCGGGCGGTGGGGCTTTCGGGGAAGGACGGCGGCCTGATTCTGGCCAAAAAGCTGACGGTGCAGTCCGAAGAGATGGGTGTCGGGAAGGTGGATATCGGCTTGGTAGGGGAGGTGCGGGCGATCAATCCGCTGGTCATCGACTCCCTCGATCACAGCGATTTCATCCCCGTGATCGCGCCCGTCGGCGTCGGAGAACGTGGCGAGACCTACAACATCAATGCGGACCTGGTTGCCGGGGAAATGGCCGAGGCGCTCCACGCAGAGAAACTGATCTTGCTGACCGACGTGGAAGGTATTCGCGACGCCGATGGGAACGTAATGTCGACGCTCGACATGGATCACGCCGCCCAACTGATTCGTGACGGCATCATCTCGGCCGGAATGATTCCGAAGGTGGAGTGTTGCATCGAGGCCCTGCGCGGCGGTGCCAAGAAGACCCATATCATCGACGGGCGACTCCGGCACGCCGTGCTCCTCGAGATATTCACCAAGGAGGGGGTCGGTACGGAGGTGGTGCGCGCGCACAGCCGTGGTGTGGCCCCGAGAGTCCAGCCTGCGAAGTCCAAGGTTCCAAGTCCGAGGTCCAAGGTCTAGGGACCAAGGTCCGAAGTCGCACGTGTGCCGTTCGGACGTCGGAGGCCGGGGAGGTGGTACTGTTGCGGAGAATTCGTTAGGACTCCCAACATCTGTTGACTCTCGACTGTCGACCGTGGACTTTCTTTCCGACATGACTAACCAAGAAATCATCGCGCTGAACAACCGCTACCTGTTCCCGCTCTATCCGCGCGCGCCAATTGCCCTGGTACGCGGGAACGGCTGTCGCGTCTGGGATGCGGACGGAAAGGAATATCTTGATTTTTTCGCCAGCACGGTCGTGGCCGCGCTCGGGCATGCGCATCCCGGTGTCACGCGTGCGATCGTCGAACAGGCGCAAAAGATCCTGCACGTTTCGAACCTGCACCATAGCGAGCCGCAGGCGGTGCTGGCGGAACTCCTCTGCACACAGTCCTTTGCCGACCGCGTGTTCTTCTGTAACAGCGGCGCGGAGGCCAATGAGGCGGCGATCAAGCTGGCCCGCAAGTACGGAGCCGAGTTCGGTGACGGACGTTTCGAGATTCTCACCGCACTGGGATCGTTTCACGGGCGCAGCATCGCGACCATCACGGCAACCGGTCAGGAGAAAGTGCGGGGCGGCTTCCAGCCGCTGCCCGACGGGTTCCGGTACGTGCCGTACAATGACATAGAGGCGCTCGAGCAGGCGATCTCCCCGCGCACCATCGCGGTGATGCTGGAACCGCTGCAAGCGGAGGGTGGACTCGTGGCGCCTCACCCCGATTACCTGCGCCTGGTGCGCGACCTCTGCGACCGGCACGGGCTGCTGTTGATTTTGGACGAGGTGCAGACCGGCATGGGCCGTCTGGGCACCCTGTTCGCCTACGAGCAAAGCGGGGTGACGCCCGACATCATGACCCTTGCCAAGGGCCTCGGTACGGGTGTGCCGATCGGAGCGATGGTGGCAACCGAAGAGGTGGCGCGCAGTTTCACCACCGGTAGCCATGGCTCGACCTTCGGCGGCAATGCCCTGACCTGTGCGGTCGGCGTCGCGGTGCTGCACGCGCTGACCGAGGAAGGAGTCATTGAGAACTGTCGCATCCAGGGACAGTACCTGCGCGAGCGCCTGCGCCGGCTGCAGACGCACCATGACCGTATTCGTGATGTTCGTGGACAGGGTCTGCTGCTCGGCGTCGAGTTGGAGGGTCCGGGTGCGCCCATCGTCGATGCGTGCCGCGAAGCGGGACTGCTGATCAATTGCACCGCCGAGAAGGTGCTGCGCTTCGCGCCGCCACTGATCGTGGCGCAGTATGAAATCGACCGCGCGCTGGACATCGTCGATCAGGCCCTGCGCCAATGAAACGCGATTTTCTCGGGTTCGATGGGTTCAACCGGAGCGAGTTGGAGGAGATCCTCCACCTGGCAGCTCGGCTCAAGCGCGACCTGAAGGACGGACAGCTGCCACCGCTGCTGAGCGGGAAGTCAGTCGTCCTGATTTTCGAGAAGCCGAGTCTGCGGACCCGTGTGACGTTTGAGGTCGGGGTGAGCCAGCTGGGCGGCACCGCGGTGTATCTCACTCCCAATGACATCCAGCTTGGCCAGCGCGAGTCGGTGGCCGACATCGCACGCAACCTGGAACGCTGGGTGGATCTCATCATGGCGCGTACCTTTGCGCATACCACGCTAACCGAACTGGCCCGGCACGCCGGCGTACCGGTGATCAACGGTCTGTCCGACCGCTCACATCCGTGCCAGGTGCTGGCCGACTGTTTCACGCTGATCGAGAAGCGTGGCCGTCTTGATGGGCTGCGAGTGGCGTTCATCGGTGATGCCAACAACGTGGCCAATTCGTGGATCGAGGCGGCCGGTGTGTTTCCCTTTGAATTCGTTCTGGCCTGCCCGCCCGGTTATGAACCCGAGTCGGCAGTCCTGGCGGCGGCCCGGGCGTCCAGGGCCCGTGTCGAAGTGACCCACGACGCGTTGGCGGCGGCGCGTGCGGCGGACGTGCTCTACACCGACGTGTGGACGAGCATGGGACAGGAGGAGGAAACCGAGCGTCGACGCCGTGACTTCGCCGCGTACCAGATCAATACGCGCTTGCTGCGGCACGCCAACCCGGATGCCGTGGTCATGCATTGCTTGCCGGCGCACCGCGGCGAAGAGATTACCGATGAGGTGATCGAAGGGTCCCAGTCCATCGTCTTCGACCAGGCCGAGAATCGCCTGCACACGCAAAAGGCCATCATGGCGTGGCTCAACGACAGGATGAAGAAACACCGTTGACCGAATTGGGAATGCCGAGGAGGCGGGCGCACGGTTTGCCGATGCGGCCCCCTAAGAACGCGCACCCAGAGAAATCAACGCACAACCAAGGACCGACAAATGGCAGACCACCCCAAGAAAATCGTTCTCGCGTATTCCGGTGGACTCGATACCTCGGTGATCCTGCGCTGGCTGATCGACACGTACGGCGCTGAGGTCGTTGCTTTCTGTGCCGATCTCGGCCAGGGCGAGGAACTGGCGCCGGTGGAAGGCAAGGCGCAAGCCGGTGGCGCCTGCGCAGTGTACATCGAGGATTTACGTGAAGAGTTCGCTCGGGATTTTGTCTTTCCAATGCTGCGGGCCAACGCGGTGTACGAGGGGACCTACCTGCTCGGCACTTCGATCGCGCGACCGCTGATCGCCAAGCGCCAAGTGGAAATCGCCGCCGCCGAAGGGGCCGACGCGGTGGCGCACGGGGCCACGGGGAAGGGCAATGACCAGGTCCGCTTCGAACTGACCTATTACGCCCTGCAGCCGGACATCCGGGTGATCGCGCCCTGGCGCCTGTGGGACCTCAATTCCCGCTCGAAGCTGATCGCCTATGCCGAAAGCCGGGGGATTCCCATTCCGGTGACCGCGGAGAAGCCGTATAGTTCGGACCGCAATCTGCTCCACATCAGCTACGAAGGCGGCATTCTCGAGGACCCGTGGCGCGAGCCGTATGACGACATGTTCGTGTTGACGGTCTCGCCGGAGCAGGCGCCGGACAAGCCCGAGTACGTGGAGATCGATTATGCGGCCGGCGATCCGGTCGCCGTCAACGGCGAGCGCCTGTCGCCCGCGGCGCTCATCGAGCGCTTGAATGTCATCGGCGGTCGGCACGGAATCGGCCGCGTGGATCTGGTGGAAAACCGGTACGTCGGCATGAAGTCGCGCGGGGTCTACGAAACGCCAGGCGGCACCATCTTGCACGTGGCGCATCGTGCCGTGGAATCGCTGACGTTGGACCGCGAGGTGCTGCACCTGCGCGACGGCCTCATCCCGCGCTACGCCGAGATGGTCTATTACGGATACTGGTTCTCGCCGGAGCGGCGCATGTTGCAGACGGCGATCGATGAGGCACAACGCGCGGTGACAGGTACGGCGCGTCTGAAGCTGTACAAGGGCAACGTCATCCTGGCGGGGCGCAAGTCGGTGCAATCGCTCTACCGGACGGACATTGCGACCTTCGAAGAAGACTCGGTCTATCAGCAGGCGGATGCGGAAGGCTTCATCCGGCTCAATGCGCTGCGGCTGAAGATTCGGGCGCGCGTCGAAGGCAGGCAGTGAGAAAGCGGGCAGCAATCAGCGATCAGCTCTGCAGCCTGACGGCTGAAAGCTGGAGACGATGAAGGTTGGGATCGCGGGTTTTCCCCGCAGCGGCAAGACGACCGTCTTTAACGCTCTCACCGGCCAGCACGCGGAGGTCGGCGGCTTTACCGAGCCGGGAAAGGTGCACCTGGGGGTCATCAAGGTGCCCGATCCGCGCGTCGACCGTCTCAGTGGGATCTTCAACCCGCGGAAAACCACCTACGCCGAGATCATCTTTGCCGACTTTCCCGCGCCCCACTCAACAGGGGCGGACGGGCAGGGGGGCAGTGCGCTGGATACAGTGACCCTGACGCAGATGCGCGAGACCGACGCCCTGGTGCAGGTGGTGCGGGGCTTTGCCGACGAGGTCACCGGCGAATCGCCGAACCCGGTGCGCGACCTGACCAACTTCAAGAGCGAACTGCTGCTGGCGGACCTGGTGCTGATCGAGAAGCGGTTGGACCGTCTGAAGAAGGAAACGGGGAAGGAGTACGAGCGCGCTCTGCTGGAGCGCTGCAAACAGGCACTGGATGAGGAGCGGCCCTTGCGGCAGCTGCCCCTCACCACGGAGGAAGTCGCGGCGATTGCGGGCTTTGGATTTCTTTCACGCCGGCCCTTGATGGTCGTACTCAACGTCGGCGAATCCCAGGTTCACGATCCGATGCCCGCGGCGGTCGAGGACTGGCTGCGCGCGGAGGCGCTCGAGGGCCTGTTGCTCTCCGGCAAGATCGAGATGGAGATCGCGGGACTGGAGCCGGAGGACCGGCAGGCCTTCCTCGACGACCTCGGCCTCCAGGCGGCGGCGCGTGACCGCTTCGTCACCGCGGCTTATCGACTGCTCGATCAGATCAGCTTTCTGACCACGGGGGAAGACGAGGTGCGTGCCTGGACGATTCGCCGGGGAACGACTGCGGTCAAGGCGGCCGGAAAGATCCACAGCGACATCGAGCGCGGCTTCATCCGCGCCGAGGTGGTGCATTACGAGGACTTCGTGCGCCACGGGAGCGAGGCCAAGTGTCGTGAGGCAGGCAAGTTCCGACTCGAAGGCAAGGAGTACCTGGTGCAGGACGGCGACATCATCCATTTCCGCTTCAACGTGTGAGGCGGTGAGGCGCACGTGCGCTTGCCACAGCGCGATGAGATGGTACAAATAAGTTTATGCTGAGCATGTCGAGCAGCGCTGTCTGGCGTCGGGGTGGTACGGGGGTGGCGCTAACGTCCCGATGGTGCGTGATGACCATGGCCCTCTTTGTCGCGTTCCTGGCGAGCGCCGCGACGGCGCCGGCGCAGCAGTTGGCGTATGCCCGGACCGGTACGGAGTCGGCCCAGAGTCTGGCGGAGCGTTCATTGGAGTGTCTCCACCGCGGCGAAGACGCGGTGAACAAGGAGGAGAGGGCTGCTGCCTATCGCGAGGGGCTGGCGTTGGCAAAACGCGCGGTCGAGGCCGATGATACGAATGCCGATGCGCATTTCGCGTGCTTCGCCAATGGCGGTCGGCTGATGTTGGTGGAAGGGGCAAGCGCGAATCCGTTTAATTTGCTCACGGTCAATCGCGAACTAGATCGGGTGCTGGCGTTGAACCCGAACCACGTTGACGGCTTGGCTGCGCGTGGGGGCATGTACCGCCAGTTGCCCTGGATGCTGGGGGGCAGTTTGGAGAAAGCCGCCGAGTACCTCGGGCGTGCTGTGGCCCTGGATCCGGACGCGCTGGGCTCCCGCATCGAACTGGCGGAGACCTATCGCGATATGGGACATCCGGAACGCGGGGTGCCGTTGTTACAGCAGGCAATGCAGGTGGCCGAACGCAAGGGTAAGCAACGGCAACTGGACGAGGCGCGGCAACTTCTGAGCCAACTGCAAGCGGTGCCGAAGTGAGCTCGTCAGTCGACCGCCGGCCTTGCGATCACGAGCCGACGAAGTGAACCGCCTGCTCCCCGTCGATCATGTCCGGTGTCACAACGTAGTTGCCGTTGACCGTCGGATTCCAGATACTGCGCGACACTTCGGCGTCACCTAAGGTGAGCACATACGCCGCGCCACTGGTCAGAGCCCCTGTCCCGGCGAAGAGCACCTTGGCCGGAAAGTAGACGACATTCGCCAGGACGGTCCCAACGTAGGTCAGCGGGCTATGATGCTCCTCGTTGCCTTCCTTGACCGACACGGCCGTCCCCGCGGCGCCACCGGCGGCGGCTCCGGCAACGGCAGCGACACACCCGCTCGTGTGAAGTGCGAGCACACCCAGGATCAAGCCCAAGCAAAGTCGACGGCATCTCATCACGGTCTCTCCAGAATTTGCGTCCAAGGGCGTTACTAAGCGCCTCCCCGGGACACTTGTCAACGGGGTTTGTGCTGGAGGGCAACTGGACGCTTCACTCTGCCGGTGCGCCGGGGTCTCCGGGCGGTTGTGCAACGCGGCGCGCGGCGCGACGGCTGCGGCGCCCGCCTTCCGACAGAGCCGGCTCGGCGGCTTCGGGGGGCGCGGGCTCGGCGGGCGCCGCGGCGGTCGGGGCGGCGGCTGCAGGCGGAGCGGCTGCAGGCGGTGAGGCCGCCGCTGCTTGTGCCGGCTCGGGTGCCTGTGGAGCCGGGGGCACCTGCCTCGGCGGCGGATTACGGGAGGTAGCCCGTACCGACTCCACCGGCGAGAGTGTGTAGAGCCACAGGAACAGGGCGATGACGACACCGAGGGCAAGCACGGTCGCTGCGACGGAGCCGGCGACAAGTACGACGTTGAGGAATCGCCAAAGTCGGTCCCGGCCTTCGGCGGATCCGCCTGGTGTGATACGCAGCGCACTCATGACCTTCACCGGGGATCGTTCTTACACCAAGAGGCGGGGCGGAAGCGAGCGCATTGGCGGGAAGCCTTGAGACGCCTGCGGCCAAGTTGCTATCCACACTGGTATGCAGACGGTGCGGTCTCAGTCCTCCGAGGTCCCCACGGGGCATCGCTCCGGCTTCGTGGCCATCATTGGTCGGCCAAACGTTGGGAAATCGACGCTCCTGAACCAGGTGCTCGGCCAGAAGGTGGCGATCGTGACTCCGAAGCCGCAGACGACACGCGGGCGCATCCTCGGCATCCTGACATTACCGGACGCCCAGATCATCTTCGTCGATACGCCCGGGTTGCATCGGCCGCGGAGCATGGTCAATCAGCGCATGGTGGAAGCGGCCGAACGCGCGGCGGCGGAAGCCGATGTACGCCTCTGGGTGGTGGACGCGCAGGCGGGCATCACTGCGGGTGATCGCGCGATCGCCGTCCAGCTCCAGGGCACGGCAGAAACCTGCGTTGCGCTCAATAAGATCGATGGGCTGCCGCGCAATGCGTTGTTGCCGCTCCTCGCCGCCCTCGACGAAATGTTACCTGGGCGACACGTGATTCCGGTCAGCGCACTGCGGAAGACCAATTTCAACGAACTCCTGGAACAGCTCGTCCGCTTGCTGCCAGTGGGGCCACGCTATTACGATCCGGAGGTTTTCACCGATCAGACGGAACGGCTGCTGGCGCAGGAAGTGATCCGGGAAAAGGTGCTGTTACAGACAGAGGCCGAGGTCCCGTACGCCGTCGCCGTCACCATTGATCAGTTCGAGGACAAGGGCAAGGTGGCGGTGATCAGCGCCACGATCCATGTCGAGCGCGCCTCGCAGAAGGCTATCGTCATCGGCGCGGGGGGCAAGCGGATTAAGGAGATCGGTCGTGCGGCACGCATCGAGCTGGAGGCGCTGCTGGGTCGGCGACTGTATCTCGAGGTGTTTGTCCGCGTGCAGGAAGAATGGACCAAGCGCCGGGCGCTCCTGAAAGAGTTCGGGTTCTGATGCCAACGGTTCTGGATCCCAGCGAGGGCACCGCGATGGTCGATCCCGCGACGCCGAGTGCTCGGACGGCAGCGGCTGCAGGGCGGTTGGCGGTTGTGGCCATCGTGGGCGCACCGAACGCCGGCAAGTCGACGCTTTTCAACCGTCTGGTCGGCGGTCGGCGCGCCATCGTCGACCGCCAGCCAGGTGTGACGCGTGACCGCAACGTGGCAACCGCCGCATGGGCAGGGAGGGACTTCGTGCTCATCGATACCGGCGGTCTCGACGAGCAGGAAACCTCCTCACTGGCGAGCGCGGTGCACGCGCAGAGTCTGTTGGCGGCTGAGGAGGCCGACGTGGTGATTGCGCTGTTGGACGGACGCGCAGGCGTTACGCCGGCGGACCGCGATGTCGTGGAGTGCCTGCGGCGGCTCCGCAAGCCTGTGGTGTACGCCGCCAACAAGCTCGACACGCCGGCGCTCGAGGACGCGGCGGCGGAATTTTTCACCTTGGGTGTGCCGGCCGTGCTGCCGATCTCGGCGGCGCACGGGCGCGGTGTCGCCGAGTTGTTGGATCAGGTGGTCGCGCACCTTCCCGCGAGCCCCGAGGCGGTAGAGCGCCCCGCGCGAGTGATCCGGCTAGCGATCGTCGGTCGTCCGAACGTGGGCAAGTCGTCGCTCGTCAATCGTCTCCTCGGGTTCGAGCGAACGATTGTCGACAGCACGCCGGGGACCACGCGTGACGCTATCGACACGCCGTTCCGCCGTGGGGAGCGCGACTACGTCCTGGTCGACACGGCGGGCATCCGGCGCCGCCCTCGCGTC
>JAGDMS010000287.1 GCA_017860575.1 Deltaproteobacteria bacterium
CGTACAAATAGATCTCCGTCGGTCGCCATAAGACCACCCACCCCCCCGATCGTCAATCCTTCGCGCGGGATCGCCAGGAGGCCACCTTGAGGGATATAGCGAGCGACGAGTTGGCTCAGCAGCAGGCACACACTCAAGAAGGCGACTCCGATCAACAAGCTCGTCCGTCCTCGCTTGAGCAGCTGGCGCAGCTCGACGCGGGTGATCGCCGCACGACATGCGAAGTAATGGCGAACCGCCCCTCCCACGGTCTGCGGCGTCTGCGCGGAAGGTGTGCCAGCGGCTTGAAGGGGCGTCTGGCTCCTTCCGGTCATGGGTCATGGCCCGCGGTCCCAGATTTGCCGCCGCGCCCGCGCACCCGCGGCACCGGACTATGGTGTCAGGCGCTCACCGGTATCGCCGAACACGTGCGCCTGGTCGAGCGACGTTGCCAGGCGATCCGGTATCTCGCGCCGCACACCCCCCAGGCGCATGGTCACTTCGCACGGGCCGACGTGACCACGCACGAGTGTCTCGGCGCCCGTGATTTCCATAGTGGCGGCGTGCGGAACCGCAATGAGGGCTCGGGTCATATCCGGCAGCGTGGGCACAAATGCTTCAGGCCTGATCCCGATCGTCAATTCGCGCGTCTGCCGTGTCAGCCGGTCGCGGAGACCGGGCGGAGCCGGGAGCCGTTGACCACCAATGTCCAGCACGCCGTCGCTGTACACGCTCGGCAACAGGTTCATCGGCGGGCTGCCGATGAAGCCGGCGACGAAGGTATTGGCCGGGCGTTCGTAGATCGCCACCGGTGCGTCGACCTGCTGGATGCGGCCGCGTTGCATCACCACGATACGATCGCCCAATGTCATCGCCTCGGTTTGGTCGTGTGTGACGTATAGCGTCGTGACGTGCAGCCGCCGCTGCACGTCGCGGATGTACTGCCGGACGCCGGCACGTAACCGCGCATCCAAATTCGACAACGGCTCGTCCATCAGGAAGAGCGCCGGCTGACGCACCAAGGCTCGAGCCAGTGCCACACGCTGCCGTTGTCCACCGGAGAGTTCGGCCGGCCGTCGCTCCAGGTAGTCGCTCAGCTCCAGCAGTGCGGCGGCCTGCTCGGCTTGTCGCCGGCGTTCGCCCCGTGCCAGGCGCCGCATGCGCAGCGGAAACTCGATATTGCGCCGCACCGTCATGTGCGGGTAGAGCGCGTAATTCTGAAACACCATCGCTACATTGCGCTCCGACGGCGATAGGTCGTCGATCCGCCCGCCGCCGACGCAGATCGTGCCGGCGCTGAGCCGCTCCAAGCCGGCGGTCAGACGCAGCAACGTCGATTTGCCGCAGCCGGACGGACCGAGCACGGTAATGAACTCGCCGTCTGCAATTTCGAGGCTGAAATCAACGAGCGCCACTGTTTCGCCGAAGCGCTTGCTGACGTGCTCGTAGGCCACCGTCGCCATCAACGTCCGCTCCCGGAAAGGGTCCCCGACCGCAAGGCGGGTTCCAACACGAAAATGATCGCCAGGGCCGGCACCAGCATGATTGCTGCGACCGCGCTGGCAAGCCCGGGATAGCCGAACGCGGACAGATAATACAGCAGCGGCGGCAGAGACCGATTGGTGACCTGGAGCAGCAGCGCGTATGCGAACTCGTCCCAGGAAACCAGGAATACCAGAATGCCGGCCGCAGCCAAAGATGGGCGCACCAGTGGCAGCGTCACCCACAAAAACGCACCGCAGGCGGATGCCCCGTCAAGGCGGGCGGCGTCCTCGAGCTCCGCCGGAACATCTCGGAAGCCGGTGCGCAAGACGAGAAACGCCACCGGAATGGCTAACAGCGTGTGCGCCAACCACAGCCCCAATCCGGCCGGATGGTTATAGAGGCCGACCGACACAAAAAGCGCGGCCAAGGGAACGGCCAGGGCAATCGTCGGGAACAGGCGCGCGACGATCATGGCGGCATCGAGTGGACGATCCGCCCGCGGGCGTCGGGCGGCCAGCCAGGCCGCAGGAAGGGTAAGGATCAGCGCCGATGTCACGGTCAGCCCTGCGACCCCGAGGCTCAGCCAGAATCCTCGCTCCAGTTCGATCGTGGTGCCGAGGGTGCGGAAGTTGTCGAGGGTGAACTCGTGCGGCCACCAGGTTGGCGGCCACGCGAAGCTCTCGCGCTCAGGCGTGAAGGCCTGTTTGAGGATCAGCGCCAGCGGGAGCAGATCGAGTGTCGCCACCCCCAGCGCCAACAGCACCAGGGTGGTGCGTCTGCGGCTCATGTCAGCACCCGTCGTCGGAGTAACAGAAGGGTCACCAGGGTGCACAACAGGGCAAGCCCGCTGGCCGCGGCGGCAGCGGCCCCGTCATTTCCGTAGTCCGACCACTGGTGGTAGGCATACGTCGATAGCACCGGGGCACCTTCGACCCCCGCCAGCACCAATGGCGTCGCGAACATCCGCATGGCGTCGAGCCCGCGCAGCAGCACGGCCGCGAACAGGGCGGGTCGCAGCAATGGCAGGGTGATGCAGAAGAAGCGCGCCAGCATCCCGGCCCCGTCCAACTGGGCGGCTTCGTCGATTTCGTTGGGCAGCGCAGCAAGCGCCGCAAGCACCATGAGGAAGACCACCGGCGTCACATGCCAGGCGTCGACCACGACCACCGTGAGGAAGGTCAGCGCGCGGCCGGGCAGCAGCCACTCGACGGGAGGCGCCCCCGCGGCAGCGAGAGCGGCATTGGCATATCCGCGCGGCGCGAACACCGACCGCATGATGGCCAGAAACACGATCTCCGGGAGCGCGAACGGGACGATCACCACCAGACGCAGCAACCGCCGACCGGGAAAGCGCGCGGCCATCACTACGGCCAGTCCCAAGCCGGCCGCCAGTTCGAGCGCGACGCTTGCGATCGGTAGAATGATGTTGCCCCACAGCGCCTGCCAGAACAGGCTGTCGTGCACGATGAGACGAACGTTGGACACGCTGGGGAACGCCTGGGTCAGGGGATCGGTCAAGGCGAGCTTGATGGCGTAGGCGATGGGATAGGCGAGAAACGCCAGCAAGAACAGCCCGAGCGGAGCCGCAAGGAGCCACATCCAGGTGCCAAACGTCCGGCGCATTGCGTCACTGCCCCGTCAGGTCGCGTTGCGCGGCCTGCAAGGTGTCACCCGGATCGGCGTGCGCAAACACGACCGAACGGAACGCCTGCTGCCACAATCGGCTGAGACGCTGATAGTCGGGGCGCTCCGGACGCGGGCGCACCTGGCCGCGCATCTCGATGAAGCCGGCAAGCAACTCACTGGAGCCAGGAACAGCAACGTCACGACGTGCCGAGAACCAGCCGAGCTGCCGCGCGAACCGCCGCTGTGCCGGGTAACTGACGAGGTAACGCGCCAAGCGCAGCGCCGCCTCCGGGTGTGGTGCGCTGCGCGGGACGGCGATGTAGCCGCCGCCCAGCACGGTTGCACGGCCGTGCGGTCCGGCCGGCAGCGGTGCCGAGCGGATCGTCTGGGGTGCCAGGCCCTGACTGGCATACAGGGACATGACGAACGGCCAGTTCAGGTGGAGCACGATCTCACCGCGTGCCATGGCCTCGGCGACGGTCGATTCCTTGAAGGTTTGGCTTTGCGGGTTCAGATACGGGGCCAACTCGGCGAAGAAAGCGAAGGCGGCGCGTGCGCCAGCATCGTCGAGCACCTCGCCGCTACCGCCGGCTGCCCAGACAAACGGCAACAGATCACACGTGAGCCCTTCGTAGAGGGCCCCCTTGAGACCGACCTGTCCCGGGTGGCTCCTGGCAACGGCGAGCAGCTCCTCCCAGGTGGCAGGGGGCTTCTCCAGCACCGCCTGGTTGTAGATCAGGGCCTGCCAGGCAATACGATGCGGGAGAAAGCGCAGGCCGTCGATCCGGCCGGCCCGCAGCGCTTGCGGGTCGAGCGCGTCCGATGCGGGACCCAATGCCGCCGCGTCCAACGGGGCGACATACCGGGCGGCAGCGGAGAGCGAGTAGACATCGAGTTCCACCAGATCGAGCGTGCCACCGCCGGCAACGGCCTCGGCAGCCAACGCGCGACGGATGTCGGCGTACTGCTGCGGGACCACCACCACCCGTAGGCCACTGTCGCGTTCGAAGTCGGCGAGCACAGCCCGGTAGGCCGGCAGTTCACTCGGCAATAGGGCGATGGCGATCGTCAGCGTCTTGGCGGGTGGCCGACACCCCCAGAGCAGCGCCAGTGATGCGAGCGCGACCCGCAGTCCCCGCATGATCGCTAGCCGTACCACGCGGCGCCCGGCCACGGAAGGGTGTGGAGCGCTGCCGCCGGGGCGATCGTGCCATCGAACGGCCGTTCCAGGTGGTGTAGTGGTCGAGCACGGGCCTGTCGGACGGACATCACGGATGCTGCTCAGCACGTCGTTGCTACCCTCCATGCCCGTGCAGACGCGAGACCCGTCCCGCTGGTGGAGCCCGCCGCCACCGCAGGTGGCGCGCCGCCTCAGTCTTGAACCTGGCCAGGATGATCGAGGACGCGGCAGTGGGCGGCCGACCACCGGCGTGCGACTTGCGCAACCTGCGAACGACGGCCAGAATCACCGCATGACGCGAATGCGCGTCATTTGCTGCTGGTCGGCGATGATGATGACGGGGGTGAAAATGGTCGGCCCGCTCTATCAGTCCAAGGCGCGCTTGTTCCACGCCGTCGGGTGGGCGAGTTTGTTATGCATCTCACTCCAGCTCCTCAATACGTACATCCTCGATCTCTACGGCGAGTGATCAACCAATGAACCATGCACCCGCAGCCGCTGACGTATCACGCTGGCACACGCTGTCCGCCTCGGAAGCGACGCAGCGTCTGGAGGCGACCCCCGAGACTGGTCTGAATCCCGCCGAGATCGAACGGCGCAAGGCTGCGCACGGGCCGAATGAACTCCAGGAGCGCCGCGGCCGCAGTCCGTGGCGCATGCTGCTCGACCAGTTCACGGACTTTATGATCGTGGTGTTGATCGGGGCGGCGGTCATCTCCGGCCTGATCGGTGATCCGGAGGATACCGTTGCCATCCTCGTGATCGTCATCCTCAATGGCGCCATCGGTTTCATCCAGGAGTACCGCGCCGAGCGCGCCGTCGCGGCGCTGAAGTTGCTGGCGGCGCCCAACGCCACCCTACGCCGCGGCGGCAGGGTGGTGACGGTGCCAGCCCGGGAGCTGGTGCCGGGGGACATCGTTTTACTCGAAGCGGGCAACGTCATTCCTGCCGATCTGCGCTTGTTGGAGACCGTGCAGTTCCGGGTGGAGGAAGCGGCGTTGACGGGTGAGTCGGTCCCGGTGGAAAAGGTCAGCGAACCGCTGAGTCAAGCTGACCTGCCCCTGGGGGACCGTTTGAACATGGCCTACAAGGGCACGACCGCCAGCTATGGCCGTGCCACGGGCTTGGTAGTCGCAACGGGCATGCACACCGAGCTCGGGAAGATCGCCGCCCTGCTGAGCCACGACGACGAGCGACGCACCCCGCTGCAGCAGCGGTTGACCCAGTTTGGCAAGCGCCTCGCCCTGGCGGCCATCGCCGTGTGCGTCATCGTGTTTGCCGTCGGTTTACTGCGTGGGGAACCACTGGTGCTCATGTTCCTGACCGCGATCAGCCTGGCGGTTGCCGCCATTCCCGAGGCGCTGCCCGCGGTGGTGACGGTCTCGCTGGCGTTGGGCGCGCGGCGGATGGTGAAGCAGAACGCGCTGATTCGGCGGCTGCCCGCGGTGGAGACCCTCGGGTCCGTCACCTACATCTGTTCGGATAAGACCGGCACCCTGACTAAGAACAAGATGCGGGTCGAGCAGGTTTATGCCGATGGGTTGCTCACCGTCACCCCGCCGAGCATCGATCCACAGCCATGGCGGACGCTGTACCGCGCCATCGCACTGAGCAACGATGCGCTGGCGGAGGACGGCAACCAGGTTCGGGGTGATCCGACTGAGGTGGCCCTGTATCAGGCTGCGGCGGCGCTCGGGGTCGACAAGGCAACGCTCAGCGTGGAATTTCCGCGCCTGGCCGAGATCCCGTTCGATTCGACGCGCAAATGCATGACCACCTTTCATCGAGACACGGCCGGCGTGGTCTCGTTCACCAAAGGGGCTCCCGAACACGTCGTGGCACAGTGCGACACCGTGCTATCCGCATCGGGTCCGCTGCCGCTTCAAGCGGATGTCATTCTAGCTCGGGCCGAGCAGATGGCGGCCGACGGCCTGCGGGTGCTCGCCGTCGGCTGCCGGACGTGGTCGGCGGTACCGCACGATCTATCGCCTACGAACGTCGAGCGCCAGCTCACGTTTGTGGGGCTGGTCGGCCTGTTGGATCCCCCACGCGAAGAAGCGCGGGATGCGGTCGCGCTGTGCAAGTCG
>JAGDMS010000288.1 GCA_017860575.1 Deltaproteobacteria bacterium
CCACCTGCGTGCCGCTCCGGCATTGGAGGTGCTACGGCAACAGACGGTGCTCGATGAGACGCGGGCCGGCTTGGCAACGCTGTTGTTGGGGGAACGGTTGCTCCGGCTGCTGAAATCCGAACGCATCCTCACCCGGGCAGAGATGCTCGAGTTCTGGAACCTCGAACAGCAGGAAACCGAGCTCGCCGCGATCGGCGCGCATATCGATACCGTGGACGAGCTGCGTCAACACGCCGGCCAGACCACCCAACGGCGATTGAATGAGCTGTCGCAGCGCATGCGACGAGAGACCGAGCCGGCTGAACGACGCTTGCAGCATCACGCCCGGCAGGTCCGGGCCACCCTAACCGACCACGCCGAACATATCCGGCCACGCGTTCAGGCGGAAGCCGCCGGCGTCCTCGATGCCCTGGACCAGTCTGCGGGAGCGGCGGACAATTGGGGAATTCAGTTGGGGAACGGTGACCGCTCGCGCCCGGGGGTGCAGATCGAGCTGGGGAAGCGGTTGGCGACGAATCCCAAGTTGAACAAGCTGGCACAAATGGTCGGGCACATGCGCGCGTACGCGCTGGCGTTGCGGCGCAAGATGTTTGAGCGTGCGGACGAGGAGACGTACGCCGTTGGCCTCGGCGCGGAGCTGAGCCGGCTGCTGCCCCACGAGATCGTCGCGCTGCGGCATCCGATCCTCCGGCGCGACTTCAGCCGCCGGCTGCTCGACGCGCAACTGTTGCAGTATGCCCTGCGCGGGCCGGAGGAGAAAGGGAAAGGTCCCATGATCGTCTGTCTCGACGGCAGCTCGTCGATGGCCGGCGACAAGGAGATCTGGTCGAAGGCGGTGTCACTCACTTTACTCGACATTGCGCAACGGCAGCGGCGCTTGTTCCGCTCCATCTGTTTCTCCTCGGCAACCACGCCGTTGCAGGTACTCGATCTCAATCGGCGCCAGCACTTCACCGCCGATGTCAACAAGATCCTCGAATTGGCTGAATACTTCCCGGGCGGCGGGACGGATTTTCAACAACCCCTCTCCGCAGCCCTCGAGTGCCTGCAGCAGGCACGCTACCGGCGCGGCGACGTTGTGTTCATTACCGACGGTGAATGCCGCGTGGACGAGCGCTGGCTTGCCGAATTCAAGCGCGCCAAGGACCAACTGGGCTTCACCCTGGTGTCGGTGCTTATCGATGTCGGCTCGAATGCGCTCGGCACCCTGGCAGCGTTCAGCGATAAAGTGACCACCATCTCCCAGCTGACGAACGAGGCCGGCAAGGATATTTTCCTCAAGGTGGCGTGATGGGACGCGCGTGCTTTGGGTGCCGGCCGGCCGCTCTCCGCTCGTGACCGTGTCCGTCATCATTCCCACGCTCAATGAAGAGGCGCATCTCGGGGAAACCCTGCGTTGCGCTCGGCAGGCTGGGGCCCACGAAATTATCGTCGTCGACGGCGGAAGCACGGATCGCACGCGCGCCGTTGCCCGCCCGCTCGCGGAAGTGGTGCTGTCGGCAACCCGGGGCCGTGCCACGCAGATGAACGCGGGCGCGACGCGTGCTTCCGGCGACATCCTGCTCTTTCTGCATGCTGACACCCGACTGCCAGCGGACGGCGTAGATGCGGTCCGGCGCGCGTGCCGGTCGCCAGCAATCGTCGGGGGGCGGTTCGACGTCGAGTTGGTGCCAGCGACGCCGTTGCTGCGCCTGACCGGGTGGCTCATGAACTGGCGCTCACGGATCAGCCGCATCGCGACGGGGGATCAGGCCATCTTCGTCCAGCGCGAGATTTTCGAACGGCTCGGCGGCTACGCCGAGATCCCGCTGATGGAGGACATCGAACTGAGCCGCCGGCTGAAGCGCAGCGGCCGGGTGGCCTGCTTGCGGCAGCGGGTCAGCACCTCGGCCCGGCGCTGGCAGACGCATGGTGTGGTCAAGACGATCCTTTTGATGTGGACCCTAAGAACGTTGTACTGGCTCGGCGTCGCGCCCGTCCGCCTGCGGCGGCTCTACGACGATGCACGGTAGGGGAGGGGCTTGGGGAATTGAGGGATCGGATGCGTGGCTCATGATCGAGCCTCCAAGCCTGCAAGCCCCCAGGCCCCCAAGCCGCGTCCGTGGTGGGGTTCACCTCACTCAAAGCTGACGCGTTCTGCGGCACCGCGCCCAGCGCGTAGGATATCGCCGATGACGTATGCGGGTTCGCGTCGGCGTTTCAACGCGCTCAGTACCGCGTCGGCGTTACGCTTGGCAACGATCAATACAAAGCCGATGCCCATGTTGAAGGTGGTGAACATCTCGTCCCGCGTCACCGGTCCGAGGCGTTGGAGCAAGGTGAATATCCCGGGGACGGGCCAGGTGCCAAGCCGAATACGGGCCACGCAGCCTTTTGGCAGGATGCGCGGGAGATTCCCGGTAATGCCGCCGCCGGTGATGTGGGCCATCCCCTTGATCAGGCGCGGGGGGAGCGGGCGGATGATCGGAACGTAGATGCGTGTGGGTCGCAGCAACTCGGTGCCGAGCGGGACGGTGAGTTCCGCCGGCCTGGCCCGCACGGACAAGCGCGCGCGCTCGAAGCACAAGTGGCGCACCAAGGAGTAGCCGTTGCTGTGCAGCCCGCTCGATGGCAGGCCGATGACCACGTCGCCGGGCACAATGCGCCGCCCGTCAACGACTTCGTGCTCCTCAACCACACCCACCGTGAACCCGGCCAGATCGTATTCCCCCGGGATGAAACACCCCGGGTGCTCTGCCGTCTCGCCCCCGATCAGGCTACATCCCGCAAGCCGGCAGCCACGCGCGATCCCCTTCAGTACGGCGGTGGCCACGTCGGGTTGCAACCGGTCGGTGACGAAGTAGTCGAGGAAGGCCACGGGTTCCGCACCAAGGGTCAGGATGTCGTTGACGTTCATCGCCACCAGATCGATGCCGATGGTGTCGTGTCGCTTCATCATCAGCGCCACCCGCAGCTTGGTGCCGACGCCGTCGGTGGAGGTCACCAGCAGCGGACGTCGATAGCCGCGCGGGATGCGGAACAGCGCACCGAACCCGCCTACGCCGGCAACGACCTCAGGGCGAACCGTTGCCCGGGCGGCGGCTTTCGCCGCCGCGGCAACCCGCTCACCAGCGGCAATGCTGACCCCTGCGTCGTGATATGAAACGGGCATCGCTGTCGTTCCCTTTCCGATGGAGCCGATTTTCACAGCGGGCCGACAAAAGCAAATGCGGTGGTGCGCTCAGATGGTCAGTCGGTGCCGATCGCTGCGTTCGACACCTCTTCGAGAACCGCCCGTGTGCACTAAGGCGCACCCTCGCAAGACCGGGCGACGGAAGAATGCCGTCGCCTCAGTACCTCCGCATCACTGCAACGACGACGCCGCGGATCACGACGTCGTCCCCGTTGGCGATGATCGGTGCCAGACGCTCATTGGCCGGCATGAGGCGGATCTTTCCGCCCTTGTCACGATAGAACTTCTTGACCGTCGCATCCCCGTTGACCAGTGCCACCACCGTTTCGCCGTTTTGCGCGTCCTGGCGTTCCTCGACGACGATGAAGTCTCCGTCCCGAATCCCGTCCTCGATCATGGAGTCGCCCTTGACCCGCAAAGCAAATGTGGTTTCCCGGCGGACGAACTCTTCCGGGACCGCGAAGCTCTCGGCATTCTCGAGTGGCTCGATCGGCGCTCCGGCGGCGACAAAGCCCAGCAGGGGAAGTTCAATTGTCCCCGCCTTCTTTTGGCGTGGCACCAACTCAATGGCGCGACTGAAATTCCACTTGCGCCGAATCAGGCCCTTGTCCTCGAGATTCGTCAGGTGCTTGTGCACCGTCGCCAGTGACGACAGTTGGAACTGCTCTCCGATTTCCTCCAGCGTCGGCGCATAGCCGTGCTGGGCGATATAATCGTCGATATAATCGTACAGTTCCTTCTGCCGCTTTGTAAGAATCATCACCGCACCTCCACCCTGTCGACGGATAGCGAAGATTCGGCGAAGATGCAATCGGGGTTGGGCTTGGGGGCCTGACGGCCTGCGGGTTTGGGGAACCGGAGATCCGCGGGGCCACAGTCCCTCACCCCGCAGGCCCCCAGGCCCTCAAGCCCCCAGGCCCTCAGCCCCTCAAGCCCCGCGAGCGAGCCTGGCTGCCACGTCCTGGAGAAACGCGGCCGCGGGGGCACCGTCGACGATGCGGTGATCGAAGGTCAGGCTTAGGGTCATCATCCATCGCACCGCGATCTGGCCCTCATAAACGGCCGGTTTCTGCAGGATACGGCCGACACCGAGGATCGCGACCTGCGGCTGATTGATGATCGGTGTGAACGCATCGACGCCGTACATGCCGAGATTGGTGACGGTAAAGGTACCGCCGCGGACCTCGTCGACACCCAGACTGCCTGCGCGTGCTTTCTCGGCCAGTTCGCGAGCCTCCTGAGCGATCTGCGGCAGCGATTTATTGTCGGCATCGCGGAGCACCGGTACGATGAGCCCGTCCTCGAGCGCCACTGCGAGACCGACGTTGATCTCCCCGTGGGGCTCCACCAGATCGCCTTCGACCGTCATCCGCAGCCGCGGATGAGCGGCTAGGGCGCCCGCCACCGCCTCGACCACCAAATCGGTGAAGGTCAGAGGGAACTGCGTCTGCAACCGCTCGCGGCGTGCAACCAGGTCCGTGACGTCAGCCTCGGTCGTGATGGTGAGCTGTGCCGTCGACTGCAGGCTTTTCAGCATCCGGTCGGCGATGCTCTTGCGCATCCCGTGTAGAAGCGTCCCCGCAGCGACCGGAGTACGGGGAGCCGCTTCCACGTCCTCTCGCGTGATGCGGCCTCCGGGGCCGGTACCCTTGACGGTTGACAGATCGATGCCCAGGTCCTTCGCGAGCTTGCGTGCGGCTGGGGTGGCAACGATCGCACCGACAGGGCCTTTAGCTGTGCGCGACACCGCCTCCGCCGCCGTGGCCGGTGGCGCAGACTGATCCGGCCGGGCTGCCGCGGAGGCGTAAGCGGCGGCGACGGCGGATGGATCTTCTCCCTCCTCCGCGATGATCGCGACCACATGCGCGCACGGCACCACGGCCTCGATCGGATAGAGCAGCTTGGCGACGACGCCGGCGGCCGGCGCCTCAACCTGGTAGAGCACCTTCTCGGTCTCGACCTCGAACAGCGCCTCTCCCCTCCCGATCCCTTCTCCTTCTACCTTGAACCAGTGCTGGATCTTGCCTTCCTGCATGGTCAGGCCGAATTTCGGCATCACCACTTCAACGGACATGATATCGCCTTCCAGCTGACAGTCGACGGGTGAGTGTCCGGGGTCACGAAAACTACGCCAGGATTTCCTGCACGGCCGCTTTGATTTTCCCTTCGTCGGGAAGCACGTAGTTTTCCAGTGGTGGGCTGAAAGGAATCGGCACATCGAGTGCCGCCACCCGTTTGATCGGCGCGTTCAGGTAGTCGAATCCCTTGTCGATGATGATGGCTGCCAGATCCCCGCTCGCGCCGCCGCGGAGGTGGCCTTCGTCGGCGATCACGACGCGACCGGTTTTGGCCACGGCTGCAAGCAGGCCATCTTCATCCAACGGCACCAGCGTCTGCGGATCCCAGACCTCGAGGCTGATGCCGTCCTTTGCAAACTCCTCGGCAACGGTCAGCGCCTTCGGCACCATCGCGCCGATGGCCACGATCGTCGCATCGCTGCCTTCGCGCTTCACGGCACCGCGGCCGAGGGGTAAGACGTATTCGCCTTCCGGGACCTCTCCCACGGTGAACCCCAACCGCGCGTGCTCAAACACCAGGACCGGGTTGTCGTCCCGAATGGCCGCCTTGAGCAGTCCTTTGACCTCGGCCGCTCCTGAGGGCACCACCACTTTCAGCCCCGGAATTCCGAGAAACTGGGGATACACGACTTCGGAGTGCTGCGCGGCGGCGGAACCCGCAGCGCCGTAGAGGGCGCGGAAGGTGAGGGGCAATCGTGCCTGGCCGCCCGACATGTAGCGCAACTTGGCGGCCTGGTTGCAGACCTGGTCGTAGCAGCAGTAGAAAAAACTGGCGAACTCGATTTCGACCACCGGCCGCATCCCGGCCATGGCCGCGCCGATGCCTGCGCCGGCGAAGCCGGCCTCCGAAATGGGGGTGTTGCGCACCCGCGCCGCGCCGAACTTCTCGAACAGGCCGCGTGTCGCCCCGAAGGCACCGAGTTTCACGTCCTCCCCCATCACGAACACGTTGGGGTCGCGTTCCATCTCTTCCATGAGCGCCTGCTTGATTGCTTCGATGAATCCGATCACAGCCATGAGAGACTCCTTGGGTTCGGTCAACGGTCAGAAGTCGATAATCGCTAGGTGAAGGTCGCTGGCTCGAAGCCGCTCACTCGGCGAAGA
>JAGDMS010000580.1 GCA_017860575.1 Deltaproteobacteria bacterium
ACCCCGCGGGTCACCGTGGCCAAGTCGGGCAGTTTGGGCAAACCCAAGAGCGAAGCCGTCGAAGCCGTTGCCCGTGTGCTGCCGAAATCCGAGACCAGGGCCGTGTACAACGCCATCCTCAAGCGCTACTGGTACCATGCCTGGTGGTTCTACCCACACACGCTGGTGCGAGGCGGCATCGACAAGGTGCACGTCGGTCTCGAGATAACCCCCCCGCGATAGGAACCACGCGGCGGGCCGATTCGTTGCCAACGCATGGTGGTGCGCCCCTTCTGGCTGTACGTCCTGATCGAGATGGCCGTCATCGTCGCCCTTGCTGAACGGCGATGAAACCACGACACGCCGAGAGAGCGTGTGCAGCTTCATGCAGATGGAACGGCACGACTGTGAAACGGGATGGCTACTGCGCCTCTTTTCCAATGCGGACGACAGGGCGGCAGTATTACTCGTAAGGCACAGCTCAGCCGTCCGGGCATCCGCCGACACCCGTGAGCCGTTGATTCATCGGGACACGCGCAGTTGTTCTACAGCCTCAACGGCGTCGGGCACGACGAGGTTATACGATTCACCAGAATGCCCAGCTGCCCGCCGTCGCGTGCAGTGCCCTGTTCGGCCCGCGCAGGGTCATTTGCGGAATTCCTCAAAGAACGCATCATCGACCTCGAAGACCGTCCTCGGCTTCAGCCCAAGTTCCAACTTCTCGAACATGTCGACGAGCTTGTCGCCGTCCACGAGCTCGATCGGGCGTGCGCCGTCACGCCTGGCCTCCCGCTTGGCGTCCTGCGTGAAGGTGCCGGTGGTGAGAATGATGCCCTTGTCCGCGCGCCCCTCCATGGCGCCGCGGAAGTCTCTGATCTGCGGTGTGCCAACGCTACCCTTGTAGCGCTTACACTGGAATAGGACTTTGAAGGTAACGAAGGCGTTGAGTTCGAGAATGCCGTGTCCGTCAATGCCGTTGTCGCCGGTGCGGCCGGTGACTGCAACCTGTTGAAAGCCAGCTTCGCGCAAGAGCCGCTGGCACAGTCGCTCAAACCCGGCGAAGGGCAGCGCTTGGATTGCCGCGAGAAGACGATCGCGGTAGTCAGCAGCAATCGATAGGTCCAGCTCCTCGGGAGTATCGATTACTGTTCCCGGCTGCTGGTCCTTCTGCTTTTGCTTTCGGGCGGCGGAGTCGATCCTGACCTGCTCGCGAAAAATGTCCTGCGCTTGTGCGTAGGTCAGGTGTGTAACCTGCCCCTTATCGGTGAGACGCCATACCCCACGGGTCGAGGAATCAAGCAGCCCTTGCCGCTTTAGGTAGAAGCGCGCCCACGCCACCTGGTTTCTGAATCGAGGCTGGCCCGATTCCATCAGTTCGTTCTGTTGCGACTCCGGTACTTTGCAGAGTTCCGCAACCTTGTCGGTCGCCTCGTCCGGCGTTCCGGAACCGCCAAGGTCACGAAGGGCATCGAGAAGAGGCCCGAACCAGCGAAGGAACTGGGTGCCCTCCTTCCTAGATTTCACTTCGTGATTCCTCTTCCTTCTGACTCAGCCGCCCGAAGGGCCTCTTTCACGACTGTCGCGACCGTGTCTTTGCCGATTCCTCGTCGCCTACAGTAGTGCGACTGAATCCAATCAGAGAGATGCTTCGTCCCTTTACTTGAATTACACGCGGCGCAACATCGTGCAATATTCTCACGACTGACGATACGTGCGTCGTTGACAATGTGCTCCCAAGTCGCCATTGCCTTTCGGGAACCACGCAAAGGCACTTGCTCGATCATCCGGACGCCACAGTAGACGCAAGTCTTGTCTCGCACCCTCACCTCTTCTTCGAGCCAGTCAGGGATCCGCCAGCGGTTCATGGTCCGTCCCCAGTGCACGTCAATGCCGGTCTCCAGCCGCGGCGCGTCTCTTTGCGCCGTCGGCTGGAAGACTCTTGGTCGGCCTCCTCGCATTCAGAATGGCCACGACTCCGTTAGCGGTCATCTGACAAATACGCAGTAGGGCTCTGCGATACGGCCTACTGCAACGATTCTGCGAACCCGCGACTTGAGGCGCTCGGGATGCCCCGCCATGTCCTTTTTCGTCGCGCAAACAGTTGAGCACCCGAGTATCATCTTGATCGGTTGTTCTGGGTCGGCGAAATCCGCGTAACTCCAAAGGTCCGCCGTTCCGTCTTCAACGGTCTCCAGTGCATCAAGCACCAACGCATAAGCGCGAGAATCAAGCTTACCAGTTATAGGTCCCAGCCCGGCTGGGAGGGCGCGCCACGTGAGGCCATCTACAGAATACTCAACTGCCCTCTCGCTCACATGTGTCGGGCGCGCGCCCCCGGCGGTGGCGGGAGATATGAAGAGAACGTGGGCTCTGCGATCCGCGCATACGTTCTGGACCAAGGTCGGCTTTGCCTTCGGTGACTTGACCAGCCAAAAGGTGTGGTTGGCCCTCTCGATGTCGGCAATCTTCCTCTGGAAAATCGCGCCTACACCCTCTCCGGCATGATCTCCCATGACGCTAATCACGCACTGTGAGGCTGATAGCGCCTCCTTGAGTAGCATCCTTCCGGTCATCCCTCCCCGTATTGCCCGCTGCCGAACGTCTTGGCGATGAGCCGCGCGATCTTTTCGCGTCGGTCTCGATCGCCTTGTTCGGCTCGGCATCTACGCCGCTGGTTTCCAGTGAAGCGCTAAGCGCTTCGAGGCGCAGTCCCGCAGGTAGAGATTGATCAGGGTCTGGTAGGGAACGCCCATCTCGTCGGCAAGCGCCTTGAAATAGCCAATCGTCCGCTGATCGAGGCGGATGGTGACTTGCTTCTTCAACCGCTTCGCGTACGGATTGGGCTTTGCTTTCGAAAAGTCGTAGCTGTCTCTCATCTCTTCCACCTTCGGTTGTACTGGCGGCGTTCCGATGGATTGGCCTTTCGCGCGGAGGTGATGCGGACCACATCCGCTCCCTCGCGGTAGCAGTGGCATACCACCAAACTCCGCAACGCAGAACTCAGGCCGAGAAGGATGAAGCGGTCTTCGTCCTCGGAGTGATCCGGATCGCTCATGAAGAGACCGTGATCGTCAGAAAAGACGCTTTCTGCCTCCTCGAATGTGACGCCGTGCTTTCGCTGGTTCTGCTTGCTCTTGTCCGGATCCCATTCGAACCCAAAATCGGCCATGGGTCGATACTGTACCGACGATGTTGCACGAACTCCACTCCTGCGTGCCCGGGACAGGGGCCGCGTTTTGGTTCGAGGCTTGCTAGCGGGACTGTCCCGCTAGCGGCCCCGCATGAGCTACGTGGACCTCAACCCCATCCGGGTCGGCATTGCCACGAGCTTGGAGGAGTCGGCGTTTACCTCGATCCGGGAGCGGTTGCTGACGGCCGCCCGGG
>JAGDMS010000581.1 GCA_017860575.1 Deltaproteobacteria bacterium
ATCGGACTATGTGTACGTGATGTCCTTCGAAGGCGACAAGATCGTGCACATGCAGAAGATCTGGCATGCGGGTCTGGCAATGAAGGAACTCGGTTGGGTTTGAGGCGGTTCCCAGTGATTCGCATTGGAAGGCGGAACATCCAGGAGGAGGCGGTGCATATGACTTCGAGCGGGCAATTTGGTGGTCGGAAGAAGGAAAACGTGACAGCGGGAGTCCCTCCACTTGTACCTATTGCCGCGGCTGCCGTCGGGCAGATAGTCGTATGCATGCCCGGCGTGCTGCCGGCTGCCCTCCGCGACAGGACCACGAAGGACACCGTTGGTCGCCGGACAACACACAAAGTAGCCCGCCGGGGCTGCGAGGAGGGGGAGATGCGCAACGTCATCGTTGGCTTAGCGGCGTCTTGGGCGCTGCTCTGTGGGTGCGTCGTCGAGGCTGGCCCGCCCGCCGGTGCTTCGACATCGCCGAGTATCACGGCGCAGGCGCTCGGACCGCTCTCGGGTGACAACCAGTCAATGGGCTTCGGCGTCAACGACGCGGGCTCAGTCGTGGGCATGAGCGCGGGCAAGGGCGGCGAGCGAGCTTTCTACTGGAGCAAGAGCAGGGGGCTCGTTCAGTTGACGACAAGCGGCACGACGGGCGCGGCCTACGCTATCGCGGGAAAGCCGGGGAACATCGAATATGCGGTCGGATATGAAGAGTCGGGTGGACATCGGCGTGCCGTGATCTGGGTTGCGCCCCCATCGCTTTCACCGGTACCGCTGTCCGACAACGGTTCCTTGGCGCTGGGAGTGAATGATGCCGGCACCGCCGTGGGTTCCAGTGGCGGCACGCCAGTCATATGGACGCGGGACGGCAACAGCTATACACCTACCCACATCGGCTTTCTGCCGAACCAGGCTGAGGCCTATGCCACGGCTATCGACAACGACGGGATCGTCGTCGGCTACGGCTACGACTCCGTTACCTTCCGATCGCGCGCCTTCGTGCGGCTGCCGAGCGGCACTCTTGTTCCGCTCGATCCCGTGCCTGGCGACGTCAAGAGCACGGCGCAAGCGGTGAGCGACAAAGTTGGACCCACAGGCAGTCCATTCGTCTACGTCGCCGGCTCGACCACGAGCGCGGCCGGCGTGCAACGCGCCGTTCGGTGGAAAGTCGACCTCGCGACGGGGAATCTCCTCGAAACGAAGGTGCTCAGTCAGACGTGGGCGGAAGGCGTGAACGGCAGTGGTGACGTGGCCGGCACTCTCAACGGTTCCCGCGGCAAGCAATCGGCGACGCTGTGGCGCAATGATGTCTACACCACGCTCCCTCCGCCCACGGGCGCGACCGGCGGCACGAGCCGGGGCATCGCGCAAACCGCGACGTCACCGACGTACGTGGTCGGACAGACGACGATGAACAACTGGCCGCGCGCCGTCGTGTGGGTGGTGCAGTAAGCGTAGATCGACTAAGAGCGGCTGCACGGACGGCGAGGCTCGCTCAGCTGCGCGCCCGAGGGTGACATGGAGGTCCCCTCGGCATGGATCTGAGTTTCGCAACCTACGTGCTTCTTGGCGGGACCGACGTCAGCGGCAGCGCGGCAAGCGGGGTCGCTCTCGAGATGAACAGCACCGCCAGAATCATCGGTGCGACCGTCAAGAACAACCATCAGTCGGGCATCTTGTTGTCTCGTAGCTCGAAACTGTTCCTATCGGAGCGAAAGACTGATGCGACGGGGAACGTCACCGGCTTTGGCCTGAACTGTACGGACCCCGAGTCCAGCGCGTGGGACATGGGTCTGCTGATCGGCGGCATCAGTTCGGCGTGCACTGGGTATTAGTCGACGGCAACCCGCGAGCGTCGAGGCGGCCTTGGCGCTCGTGACAATTCCGCACGTTGCGTCTACCGCGACCCCGGCTCCGTGCCGGGGTCTTCCTGGCCGGCCGCACCCATTCGTTTCGTTACGTCGGCCTTCGCCGAGCAGGCCCCGTCTGACCTGAGTGGCTACTTGCGGACCGTTTGATTCGTGGGAAGGTCGTGGCTTGCATCACGAATATCCGTGGCGCCCGCGTTGGCGCGATCGGGTGATTGCGGAGCACAGGCCCTGATGTTGCCGACATCCACGATAGGAACGTCGGCCGCACTGGCAGACACTGATCGCACGATCAGGTCGCGGCCGATGGAATGCCTGCGCCTGCTCGTCGGATTGGAACGCACCGAGGAGGGATTCTCATGTGGTCGCAGTTCCCTCGTATCGTCGTCTGGAACGCACCGAGGAGGGATTCTCATGTGGTCGCAGTTCCCTCGTATCGTCGTCGTTGGCGTAGCGTTTCTCGTGCTGTCCGCCTGTGGCGGTGGTGGCGGTGGCGGCCACAAGGCACCTCCCGCGCCGACCTCCATCACGATCGTGTCTGGGAACAACCAGACTGGCATCGCGGGCTCGGCGTTGCCGGCGGTGCTCAGCGTTTCTGTCAAGGACGCCGCAGGCCGGGCGTTGGCCGGCGCGACGGTCAACTGGGCCGTCGTTGCGGGTGGGGGGGCGGTAACGCCAACCAACGGCACGACGGACAGCGCGGGTCTCGCCACGACGAACTGGACACTGGGCGCGGCACCCGGCGC
>JAGDMS010000289.1 GCA_017860575.1 Deltaproteobacteria bacterium
AACCCTTCTACGGGGAGCATGCGCTGGAGATCCAGTTGCCCTTCCTCCAGCGCGTCCTGCCAAACGTACAGGTCGTCCCTGCCCTTGTCGGCAGCCTTGGCGGCCGGGAGTTGGCCACGGCCGCGGCGGGACTTGCGCACTTGATCGACGGCAGCACCCTCTTCGTCGTCAGCTCGGATTTTACCCATTACGGCTGGCGCTTTGGCTATCTGCCGTTCCCGGCCGACGGGGCGGAGGCGGTGCGCGCCGGTCTCCGGAACCTGGACATGGGCGCCATCGAGCGCGTCTGCGCCGGCGACGCAGGTTCCTTCGGCCGTTACGTCGCCGAGACCGGTGCGACCATCTGTGGTCATGTCCCGATTGAACTGTTCCTCACCCTGCACGCCCAGCGCAGCCGTGGCGAGTTGCTGTCGTATTACACCTCGCTCGACGTGACCGGGGATTACGAGCACTGCGTCAGTTACGCCAGCATCGCTTTCCCGCAGCTGTCCAAACCGTACGACCCGGCCTAAACGATCGGCCCCATCCCGCCCTACCTCCGTTCTCAGAGTTCCTCTCTCAGAGTTCCTCCGGGGGAATGCTTCCAGACACGTGCGGGACTGCGCTACTTTCAGCACCAGGGGGGATGCGGCCCCCTGCCTACGGCGATCTTTCGTCCACATAGTCGTCGATGGGGCGCGCGATGAAGACCACGGCGCGCGTTGTCGCCCGAAACAGCGTGGTATATAACCTGCTGCAGGCCATCCTCTTCACATGGAAGCCACAAAGCACATAGCAGGGGACCGGGGACCTCGCCGCCGGCACAGTCTTCGACTACTTGAGGACGTCGGCGCAATCGTCACCCACGCATCCGACCTGCACGCAAGTCTTCAGAATATTGTCGAAACCGTGGCCGAACATCTCGGTATGGAGGTCTGCTCCCTCTACCTCTACGATGTAGAAAAGCAGTCACTGATCCTCTGGGCGACCACGGGTCTCGCCACCGCTTCGGTCGGCCGGATTAGCATGGGCGTCGATGAAGGCCTCACGGGCATTGTCATCCAGAAGCTGGAGCCGGTGATGGCGATCGACGCCATGGCACATCCCCGGTACAAGTACTTCCCGGAAACCGGCGAGGAACGCTACCACTCGTTCCTCGGTGTGCCCATCGTCGATCAGCGCCAGCCCCTCGGCGTCTTGATCGTGCAGACCTCTCGTCGCCGGCGCTTCACTCACGAGGAGGTCCGCCTGCTCAAGGCAGTTGCGATTCCCATTGCCGGCATCCTGGCGCAGTGCCGGCTGCAGGCGCGCCTGGAAACCACCGAGGAGGAGCGTCTCGCCTACCAACAGCGCATGGTTGCCGCCATGGATCGGCTGCGCGATTACGAAACCGCGGCCCCGCACCGTCCGTCGACGCGCCCCGCGAGCCATGCGCGCCTCGTCGGCCTCGCCGCCTCCCCGGGCTTCGGCATTGGTCGGGCGCACATCATGGACTCCGAGATCAACATCGACGACCTGCCACGGGAGCGAAAACACCCGCTCAAGCGCGAAATGCAGCGGTTCCATACCGCGGTCGCGCGGGCCGTTGACGAACTCGAACGCACCAAGGAACGCATCCGTTCGACCGTGCCCGAAATCGATGCCGCCATGTTCGATGCACAGCAACTCATGCTGCGCGACGGCAGCTTCCTCACCCGCATCGAAGCATTAATCCGCGACGGCTTGAGCGGCGAGGCGGCGTTGCAGCAGACCGTCAACGAGTTTGTGGAACAGTTTGCGGGCCTCACAGATACCTACCTGCAAGACCGGGCCGCGGACATAAAGGACATCGGCCAGCGCGTCCTGCGCCATCTCCTCGGCGTCGGCGAGCGGCAACGGCCGTTCGGCAGCGGGATCGTGCTGGTCGCCGGCGGCGTGTCTTTATCCGACCTCGCCATGGTGCAAGAGCAAGACCTCAAGGGTGTGGTCTTGGCGAAAGGCGGCGTAACCTCGCACGCATCCATCCTGGCAAAGTCGCTCGAAATCCCGACCGTCGTCGGGGCGGAGCATGCGGAGGAAGTGATCCGCGAGGGGGATCAACTGATCGTCGACGGCAACGCCGGCGTGGTCTACGTGAACCCGAGAATCGAGGTCCTGCGCGAGTTCGACCGTCTCGAACGGGAATACCGTGCGTTCAATCGTGAGCTGGAAACCTTGCGCGACCTGTCCGCGGAGACGCTGGACGGACATCGCGTGCGGCTGTGCGCCAACATCGGTCTGCTGGCCGACATACACCTGGCGCTGATGCACGGGGCGGAGGGCATCGGTCTCTACCGAACCGAGGTCCCGTTTCTGTCGCACCGCGATTTTCTGACCGAGGAGGAGCAGGTCGACCTGTACCGCCGCGTGGTCCAGGGTATGGGCGGGCGGCCGGTCACCATCCGCACGCTCGATCTCGGGGCCGACAAGTATCCCCACTACCTGCATATCCCCCGCGAGGACAACCCGTTCCTGGGATGGCGCTCGATCCGAATCTCCCTGGAGCTTCCCGATATCTTCAAGACGCAGCTGCGAGCCATCCTGCGGGCGGCCGCCGCAGGCTCGCTCCGAGTCATGTTTCCGATGATCTCCAGCCTGGAGGAACTCCACCGGGCCAAGGAACTGCTGGCGGAGGCACGCGCCGAACTGCGGGACGCCGACGAGCCCGTGCCCGATGAAATTGCGGTCGGCATGATGATCGAGGTCCCCTCCGCCGTCTTCCTCGTCGACCACTTCGTCAAGGAGGTGGATTTCATCAGCATCGGGACCAATGACTTGATCCAGTACGTCCTTGCCGTGGATCGCAACAACCGCAAGGTCGCTCCACTGTACGAGCCTCTCCACCCCGCCGTGATCCAGATGGTGGCCAAGGCCGTCCGAGCCGCCAAAGCAGCCGGTAAACCCGCGTCGATTTGCGGGGAAATGGCCGCCGATCCGGTCTGCACCCTCTTGCTGGTCGGTCTGGGGTTCAGCGACCTCAGCATGGGGCCGTTCTTCATTCCGGTGATCAAACGCCTCATCCGGTCCTTGACGTTCGAAACAGCGCGCCGCCTCGCGGACGAGGTAGTGAACCTGTCCAGCGTGAAAGAAGTCAAGAGCCGTATCTTCGAGGCCATGCGCGACCTGGGCATGATCGACATCATGGAGATGTACCATTGAGGCGCCAGACCACGTGACAGCCCGCGCCTTCGGATTGCACGATGCACAGGCACGGGCACGGTCCACAGACAGGGTCCACGCTATCTGGACAAGCTTTCGGACTTCGCATAGAAGACCAGCGGACGTAAGGAAGGAAGCTGACGCGTTGCGAGGGGGACTTGGGGTGCAGCGACACCGGTGGAGTGGACGGTGGCTACGGACTGCGGTGGCCATCACAATTGGGCTCGCGGGATGGGCTGGCGTACCTGGAACGGTCGCCGCACAGACAAGCGCCCAACCCCCGCCAAAGCGCGAGACAAAGCCGCCATCTAAAGGCGCTGACGGGGCCCAACTGGCGGGAATCGCCGAGGCGCAGCGCTCGTTATCTGCCGACATCGCCCAACTGCGCGACCAGCTCAGTGACGTGCACGGAGCGATCGCGCAGGCACAGGAAGCGATGCGCGAGCACCACGATCTCGTCCAAAACGCACTGGAACAGATCAAAGGCATGCGCGAGGAGGTCCGTGGCCTGTACGTTGAAAGCAGCGGCCTCAAAGGCGACATTGCGCAACTGAGCAAGCAGTTCGAGGACTTGGGGGCAAGCCTCGGCAGTTTTCGGTTCAACTCCGGGATCCTGATCGCCGTGGTGCTCGTCCTGCAGATCTTCCTGGCGGCGTTAATGTTCCGCAGCCGCGGGCAGTAGGTTCCGCCGGACCGGTCCCGTGGTCACACGCAGGTCCAGCGTTCCGATCGATGTGTCGCCGGAATCGGTGCACCCTGACCGGCCCGAGAAGCGCGCCAAAGTCCTTGACAGTCAGGGTGCGGCATCTGTACAGCCATCGGGGGGTCACGGAGGATCAGATGTCAGGCGCGTGTCCTGAGTTCCTACATCTAAAAGCCGTCGTGCGGCGCGACGTGTTTCGCCACCAGCCTTCCCCGTTGGAGTTTCGACGTCGGGCAACGGTGCAAGCCCCAATTCAGGAGCTACGATGGCGGTAGCCGACCGGACCCGCTGCTGGTTGCTGCTGGTTGCTGTCGCGTGCTGGTGCGGCTGTCATCGTGAGGTACACGACCCCCCGGTTCGCAACCGCACCATCGCCATCACGGACAAGTTCTTCGACGTGCGCGCCCTCGACCCCGAGCATGCCATCGTCGTCGGATACGGTGGCAAGATCCTGCGGACTGCCGATGGTGGATTCACCTGGTCCCAGGTCCCAAGCGGAACCACGCGCGCCCTCTATCGCATCTGCTTTGTCGATGCCAACACCGGTTGGATCTCGGGCCAGGAGGGCCTTATTCTCCATACCCGCGACGGCGGCGCCACCTGGCAGCCGCAGAAGAGCGGCACCGACGTCTATCTCTTCTCGATCCACTTCATCGACCGCCAACACGGCTGGGCCGTGGGCGACAAGTCCATTCTCGTGGAGACACGGAACGGGGGCGCCACCTGGAGCCTGCGGAAGATCATTCCGGCGTCACAGAAAGACCTCAGCCCGGAAGAGGCGCTCGTCTCCCAGGACCCCGTCCTCTACGATGTCCAGTTTCTGGACGCTGTGACGGGCTGGGTCGTGGGCGAGTTCGGCAAAATCTATCACACCACCGACGGTGGTCAGTCGTGGACAGAGCAGGAGCAAAGCCTGCTTGGCGACCAGGTCATCGATATCCTCGACATCCCGACGTTCTTCGGCATTCGCATGATCGATGCGCACCACGGCCTGGTCGCCGGGTTGGACGGAAAGGTCGCCCGCACCGACGATGGTGTCCGCTGGACATTCGACAAGATGCACCTCGAGTATCCGATCGTCGATCCGTTGTTCAATCCGGTCCTCTTTCCGGACGGCACCGGTTGGGCCATCGGTGCCGCGGGAGAGGTGGTGCGGCTGGACACCGCCGGCGGAGCATGGCGGCGCGCCAAGCTGGGGATGGAGATCCTCACCTGGCTGCGCGGCACGAGCTGGCTGAATCCGCAGGATGGCTGGATCGTGGGCGGGTTTGGTTTGATTCTCCATACGAAGGACGGCGGGGAAACCTGGATTCCCTCCCTGGGGTGAGCCCCGGCGCGGCGAGCAAACGATGGCTCTCGACTACGACGTCCCCCAGGATAAACGGCTGCTGTACTGGCTGGGCGACAAGCTGATCGATTATCGCCACCCGGTCTCGATCCTCGTCATCCTCGTGACCGCGTTTTTCGCCTACCGCGGCTTCCAGCTCCGCCTTGTCACCAGCTTCGGAGATTTGCTGCCGCAGGATCATCCCTACATCCAGATCCACAACAAGTACTCGGGAACCTTTGGCGGGGCCAACAACATCAACGTCATGATCCAGGTGAAGGAAGGATCAATCTTCACCGTGGACACGCTCAACAAGATCTGGCGGATGACCGAGAACCTGGACAAGGTGTACGGTGTCAACCACAACCAGGTCGATTCGATCGCGCACCGCTCGGTCCGCTTTCTCAAGGTAGCGGCGGGCGGCACCATGCGCGCCCAGCCGGTGATGCTCGAGCCGGTGAAAACCGCCGAGGAGGCCGCCAATATCCGGCGCATCGTCCACAACGCGGAGAACATCTACGGCCTGCTGGTCTCCCTCGACGACAAGGCGGCCCTGCTGCGGGCGAACTTCATCGAGGGACGGCTCGATTACAAGCGCATCTTCACCGAGGTGAACCAAACGATCGTCGAGCCGTTCCGCGACGCCAACACCGAGGTGTACGTTGCGGGCGAACCGCGGCTCTACGGCTGGGTCTACGACTACGCCGGCGACGTGTTCTTCATCCTGGTCATCACCTACTGCATCGAGTGGGTGCTGCGCTGGATGTACTTCCACGACTGGCGCGGCGCCCTGCGGCCGACGATTACGGGGCTGATCGCCGCTTTTTGGGGCCTCGGATTCATCCAACTCATCGGCTTGGCCCTCGACCCGCTGATGCTGGTGATGCCCTTCCTGATCACCGCACGCGCGGTCAGCCACGCCATCCAAATGCACGACCGTTACTACGAGGAGTTCCAGAACTCGGGTTGGCACAAGCGGCGCGCCATCGTCGCCGCCTTCGCCGAACTCTTCGTCCCCACCCTCTCCGGCATCACCGCCGACGCCTTCGGCGTCCTGGTCATTCTCCTGGTGCCGGTGGTCATGCTGCAAAAGCTGGCGATCACGGCGGCCTGGTGGATCCTGGCGATCACGATTTCGGAGATGCTGCTCAAC
>JAGDMS010000290.1 GCA_017860575.1 Deltaproteobacteria bacterium
CTCACTCCTCCTGCGGAACGCGGCTGACGGTTCCCGGTTGAAGAACGCATGGACGCGTGGGTCCTGGCTGCGATCGCGCAAGTCCTGCGGTCTGCCCTCGGCAATGATTTGCTTCGTCGGTCCGTCCAACATGATCACCCGATCCGCAATGGTAAAGATACTCGACAGTTCGTGCGAGACGACCACAATGGTGGTCCCGAGGCTTCGATTGATCTGCACGATCAACGCGTCCAGGTCAGCCGAGGTCACCGGGTCCAACCCCGCCGACGGCTCGTCGAAAAACAAGATGCCGGGATCGAGAGCCATGGCCCGCGCCAGCGCGGCGCGTTTTTTCATGCCCCCGGAAAGCGCGGCGATGCGGAAGTCCTCGAAGCCGGCCAGTTTGACCATGCTGAGCTTGATGCGCACTAGGAGTGCAACCGTTGCCGGTGGAAGTGTCGTGTACTCTTCCAAGAGCAGCGCAATGTTTTCCCCCAACGTGAGCGAAGTGAAAAGCGCCCCCGCTTGGAAGAGCACTCCGATCCGGCGCTGCAGGCGGCGCAACTGGTCCTCGTCGGCGGCGGAGATTTCCTCGCCATCCACGACCACCCGCCCCGCTGCCGGTCGCTGCAGCCCGATCAAGTGCCGCAGCAGCGTGGTCTTGCCACAGCCGGATCCCCCGACAATGACGAATCGCTCACCGCGCTGCACGCTCAGGCTGACGTCCTCCAGTATGGTGCGCTCGCCGTACCGCGCCACCAGGTGCTCCACCTCGATCACGGGCCCGTTGCGGCCGGTGCGCCCTCCTACGCTATCCACCGCGGAGTTCATTTTACCAGTAGTGAAAGAGCACGGTAAAAACCGCGTCGGCCACGATGATCAGGAAAATGCCGGCCACAATGGCCGAGGTCGTGATGCGGCCGACGCTCTCCGCACCGCCTTGCGCCTGAAAGCCGCGGAGACAGCCGACACCCGCGACAAGGAAGGCAAACGCCACGCTCTTGATCAGCCCGGAATAGACGTCCCAGACGGTCAACGCGATGCGGGTTTGCCGGAGGTACACCTGCACTGGCAGCCCCAGGCCGGCGACGGCAACCGTCATGCCACCAATGATACCGATCAGATCCGCACAGACGGTCAGGCACGGAAGCATTACTACCAGGGCGATGACCTTGGGGGTGACCAGAAATCGGGTACGATCGAATCCCATGGTGGTGAGGGCGTCCACCTCCTCGGAGACCTTCATGGTGCCGATCTCGGCAGCGAACGCCGCACCGGACCGGCCCGCTGCGATGATGGCGGTCATGAGCGGTCCCAGTTCGCGCACCATCGACAGACCGACCAGATTGGCGACGAAAATGTCCGCGCCAAATTGCGTCAATTGCACGGCCGCCTGAAACGCAGTGATCAGGCCCATGAGGAAGCTGATCAGGGATACGATGGGCAGTCCATCGAGCCCCGTGCGCTCCATGTAGCGCCACAATTCTCGCCACCGCAGCCGCGAGGGATGGCGCACCGCGTCGCTCAGGCCGAGCATTAACTCTCCGGTGAACACGGCGATGGCCCGCAGACCGCCCAACGCGAACAACGTCTCTTCCCCGATCTTACCGGTAAGACTCTCATGCAGCTCGCTGCGGGTGTGCGGCTGCAGCACGGCGTCTTGATCGACCAGGCTCAGGAACCCCTCGATGGCGGGCGTGGCCCTGACCAGTTCCATCTGCGCACCGGCTTCGGCAAGCCGTTCCCGCAATGCGATCAGCACGGCGCCACCGCCGCTGTCGAAATAGCTCACACCCGAGAGATCCAATGCGACCCGCCGGGTGTCGCGGGCGACCTGCGCGAGCATCTGGCCGAGCAATTGCTGCGCGTTGCCGATATCGATACGCCCACGCACCGTCATCG
Source organism: Deltaproteobacteria bacterium (assembly GCA_017860575.1). Taxonomy (GTDB): domain Bacteria; phylum Desulfobacterota; class Binatia; order HRBIN30; family HRBIN30; genus JAGDMS01. The sequence goes on from JAGDMS010000290.1 coordinate 1,882, forward strand.
TGACGGTGCGATTGCCGTCTACTCCAGACGAAAACTCGTAGGCGATGTCGCTCTGCACGGCAGCCATTCTTACCATCCCAATCGCGGCAGGGCGAACCGGCGCCGTAACGCGGGTGCTGTCGCCCAGGGCCGGTCCAATCGGAAGGCGGCCCCTGCCGATTGAGCTTTACCTCCCGTCAGAGTAGCGTCGCCACGCCTAGGGGAACACGCTGGATGACGGACCGCGTATCAGTGGAAGACTTGCTTGCCGTACTCGAACAGCGTGCGCCGCGGCCGCTGTCGATCGTCGAAATGGCACGGCTGCTCAAGGCCGAACGTTACCACCCGAGGGCGCTGAAGGTCGCCCTCGAAGCAGAGGTCGCGACGCAGCGGCTGCGGCGGATCGGCAAGACACGCTACCAGTGGGTCCCCGACACGCACCGTGCGCCCGGAGTGCCGCGCGCATCGGCGCCGCGCGCCGGCGGCAGGCGGCTTGCGCCGAGTGCACCCGTCGAAGGCCACTACGCACGTACGCGCGCCGGCGCCGGCTTCGTCGAAGTACTCGGGCGGGCTGCGGACCGCTTCCCGCGTGACATTTTCATTCCGCCAGGTGCGGAGGGGCCCGCCCTTCACGGCGACCGGGTGCTGGTCGACATCCTTCGGCGTGACCCGCGCACGCGGCGTGTTGTCGGCCGTGTGCGCACCGTGACCGAGGCGGTGCACGAGAAAGTGATTGGCACGCTCGCGTGGGACCGGCGCGGCTGGCGATTGATTCCGGAAAGCGCGTTACTGCCGGAGGTGGAGTTGGTGGGTGACGTCCTTCCGGCACGAAATGACGCCGGCCAGGTGGCGCTGGTGCGGATGACCCGTCCACCGGCGGCGATGCACGCACCCGGCGGCGAACTGGAGCGGATTCTGGGGGCCGGTGACGATCCGGAGGTCCAATTCTTGACGATCGCCCTTGAGCATGGCCTACGGCTCGACTTCCCGCCTGACGCCCTTGCCGAGAGCGCACGGCTTCCCACCGACCCATCTCCGGCCGACTGCGCCGCACGGGATGACCTCCGCCAGCATTTGTTTGTGACGATCGACGGCGAAAGCGCCCGCGATTTTGACGACGCCGTGTGCCTGGAGCCCCACGGGCACGAAGGGTACCGGCTCTTCGTTGCAATTGCGGACGTCTCCAATTACGTCACCCCCGGGTCCGCCCTCGATGCGGAGGCGGCGTGCCGCGGCACCAGCGTGTATTTCCCCGATCGGGCTGTGCCGATGCTGCCACCGCGACTCTCGAGCGAACTCTGCTCGCTCAATCCGCACCGCGATCGGCTGGTCCTGGTGGCAGAGATGCTCTACGACCGCGCGGGCAGCCGCCAGCGCGCACGTTTCTATCGCGCCGTGATCAACAGCCGGGCGCGACTTACCTACACGAAGGTTGTCGCGCTGCTTTCCGACGCGTGCACGCCGGAGGTCGACTCGTGGCGGGCCGAATTGCACGACCTGCTGCCGCAGCTGCACCGCATGCTTGCGCTCATGCGTACCCTTCTCCGCCAGCGCCTGGCTGCGGGTTCGCTTGATCTCGATCTTCCCGAGGCCCTCATCGATCTTTCCGATGAGGGCCGCAGCGTCGGCGTGCGCTTGTTCGAGCGCAACGATGCCCACCGGATCATCGAGGAGTTCATGCTGGAGGCCAACTGTGCGGTGGCGGAGTTCTTGACACAGCAGCGGGTGCCGTTTCCCTACCGAATTCACGAGCCGCCCGATCCGGCGGACATCGACGAGCTCAACGACTTTCTTCGGGTGTTCGGCTTTGGCGTGCGCTACGATGGCGCGGTCCGGCCCCAGGATGTGCAACGGCTGCTCGACGACCTCAGCGGCCACCCGCTCGCACGCGTGCTGTCGCGCCTGATCCTGCGCTCCCTCAAACAAGCGCAGTACAGTACGGCGAACGCGGGCCACTTCGGCCTGGCGTTCCCGACGTATTGCCATTTCACTTCACCCATCCGCCGCTATCCGGATCTGCTCGTGCACCGCCAACTCAGCCGCGTGCTCGACGGCACGTTGGAGGCCGCACGTGCCGATCCCGCGGCGGTCGAGGCGGCCAGCATCCAGAGTTCACAGCACGAGCGCGAAGCCATGGAGGCGGAGCGCGCCATGCTCGACCTCAAGAAAGCCGAGTTCATGCGCGACCATCTCCTGGAGCCGGCAGCGGGCACGATCGTTTCGGTGTTGCCCTTCGGCTTCTTTGTCGAGTTGGATGCCTACCCCATCGAAGGGCTGGTCCGTGCCGACGCCATGACCGACCAGCGCTACACCTTCATCGAGCGGGAGCGGGCGCTCAAGGGCCTGCGCACCGGCAACCGGTTTCGACTGGGCGACCGCGTCCTGGTGCAGGCGACGAACGTCTCGCTGCGCCGGCGCGAGATCGACTTCGCCGTCATCGAGCGTATCGGCGCCGTCGCTGCCACTGCGGCGCGGCTGCATGTCAACACAGGGAAGACGACCCGACAGGACCGCCGCGGCAAGGGCACACGCCCTCGGCGGAAGCGCGGTGCGCCCGCGCGGTGATGCCGAAGGGGCAGGTCCCTCACTCCTGAGTCCCTCTTCAAATCCGGCGCCGCGAGGTTGGCGTCCCGCTACGCGGAGCAAAATGCGCTCCGTCGCATGCGGACGCGTAGGCAAACGCAAACAACCGGGCGGCCAGCGCGATATTCCCGTTGATGAGATGGGGTGCAGCGGTCCGCCTAGTGCTAGCGAGAATGCTTGCCTGGCACTCAACAAAGCGTGGCCGGATTCCCTCCCTTGACGTTGGCACCGTTGCTCGCCAAACTGCGCCGATGCCGGCGAGCGGCCATCGGGGGATGATTTTGCGATCGCCAAGCCCGTAGACGAGGAGACAAATGGATCTCGTATTCAGCGACGAACAGGAGATGTTGCGGCAGAGTGCCCGCCAGTTTCTCGACACTGAGTGCCCGCCGACCCATGTCCGCAAGATGATGGCGGACGACGCCGGTTACGCAGAGGACCAGTGGAAGAAGATGGCCGAGCTGGGATGGATGGGGCTCAGCTTTCCTGAGGAATACGGCGGGTCGGGACTGGGCATGGTCGAGTTGGGCATCCTGTTCGAGGAAATGGGACGCGCCGTCATGCCGGGGCCGTTTCTCCCCACCGTGCTGGCGGGCCTCGCCATCGACATCGGTGGTTCGGAAAAACAGAAGCAGCGCTACCTGCGTGAGATCTGTGCCGGCCGGTTGAAGGCCACCATCGCGCAGGTCGAGCCGAACGGCCGCTGGGATGCGCTGGGCATCGAATTGCCGGCCAAGAAGGACGGGAAGACGTATCAACTCTCCGGCACCAAAACCTACGTGGCGGACGCCCACAACGCCGGGCTCCTGGTGGTCGTCGCGCGCACGCGCGGCAAGGGACCGGAGGGCGTCACGCTATTCCTCGTCGAGAGCCAGCAGCAGGGCGTGAAGACAACGCTGCTGAGAACCATGGACCAGACTCGAAAGCTCTGCGAGGTCCGCTTTGACAACGTGATGGTCGGCCGTGATGCGGTTCTCGGCAAGGCCAACAAGGGGTGGCTCCTGCTCGAACAAGTGATCGACCGGGCGCGGGTGCTGCTTTCAGCTGAGATGTGCGGCGGTGCGCAGAAGGTCTTGGATATGAGTGTCGACTACGCCAAGGTCCGCGAGCAGTTCGGCCGCCCGATCGGCAGCTTCCAGGCAATTCAACATAAGTGCGCCAACATGCTGCTGCAAACCGAGAGCGCCAAGTCTGCAACGCATTACGCCGCCGTGGCGCTGGCCAACGATGCGCCCGACGCGCATCTGGCCGCGTGCATGGCCAAGGCTTACTGCTCCGACGCCTACCGCCTCATCGCCGCCGAGGGCATTCAGATCCACGGCGGCATCGGCTTCACCTGGGAGCACGACATGCACCTGTACTTCAAGCGCGCCAAGGGTGCCGAGATCATGTACGGCGATGCCAGCGCGAACCGGGAGTTGGTCGCGCAGGAAGTCCTCGATCGGCCGGTTACGCCTCACGCAGGGCCGGCATGACCTGCTTGGCGAAGCGGCGTACCGCCTCGCGGTCGTAGGGTGCCGACAGTTGCAGAATGAAGTGGCGGACGCCGAGGTCCCGCAACTTCTGTACGTGCGGCCGCACATCGTTGAGCGAGCCCTTGAACTGGTCGGGGCGTAGGGAAGTCGCCTTTTCCACCGCCGCCGGATCACGCCCGACCTTGCGGCAGACGGCGTCAAAACCGGTGCACAGGTTGCGCGCTTCCTCCGGATCACCGCTGCGCGTGAAAAAGTGCCAGATGTCGGCGTACCGTGCGGCGATTGGCTGCAGGAGCTTGGGTCCCACGCCGCCGATGAGGATCGGCGGGTGCGGCTTCTGGATCGACTTCGGTTCGCACAGGGCGTCCTTGAGTTGGTAATACTTCCCGCTGAAATTGCTCCGCGGCTGTGTCAAT
>JAGDMS010000291.1 GCA_017860575.1 Deltaproteobacteria bacterium
TGAACGGGGCCGACAAGATCCACCTCAGCAAGAACCCGACGTTCTGCGGCCGCATCGAAAGTCTCATCGACACGTTTCCCGATGCGCGCTTCGTTGTGCCGGTGCGCAATCCATATGAAACCATTCCCAGCTTGCTCAAGCTCTTGCAGCGCGGTTGGCAGCTCCGGCACTGGGACGAGGTCAAGATCAACCGCTGCTTGCAAGTGATGGTGGAGAATTCGTTTGACGACTACACCTACCCGTTTGCCGCCTTGGCTCGGCATTCGGAAACGCCGCAGGCCGTTGTGGACTATGCAGCGCTGGTGGCGCATCCCAAACGCACGGTCGAAGAGGTGTACGCGCGGCTCGGCTTCCCTGTGTCCCCCGAGTTCAGCGCGGTGCTGGCTGCCGAAGAGGCCCAGGCACGCGCGCACGAAAGCGTACATCGCTACAGTCTGGAGGAGTTCGGTCTAACGAACGAAACGATCCGGACGCGGCTGGCCGATCTCTTCGAGCGCTTCGGCTGGGACGATGGCGGCACGCCGGGTTCATCCAGCGCGGACACCGCCTCCGCTCCGTCCCGGCCTCCACCCTGACCCTCCTCTGTAGCCGGAGATGGCTGCACAGAGGAGCAGGGGGAGGCCGGTGGCTGTTCTGGTGGGTTGCCAGTACCGCCCGGTGCTGAGCCGGTGGAGGGCTGCGTTCCTCGTTGGTCAGCAGACTTCAGATGAACGAGTCCTCGGCGGACAGGCCGAGCTCAGGTACGGCGCCGGTGATCATCGGCTGGCAGTTGCCCCAGCCCTGGCCGCCGCCGGGCCGGTGGCTGATCATGCGCGAACGCGATATACGATAGGTCAATTCGAAGGTGCGCGGGCCAGGCTCAAGGAGGGACGTGATGGTGCGCATTGTTGTCCAACACATTTGGCCTGAGGCGGTTCCGTTCCTTACCGACTGCCGGCTCTTGTGGAGTGGGCAAGAGGCGCTGTTTCGCCGAGTAGCGCGCAGCGATACCGTCGTCGAGCAGAGTTTCGTCCCGACATCCCCGTACAACACAATGTACTCGTTTCTCGAACTGTTGAACGACGTGGAGCTCGTGAAGGGGATTATTCGGGCCGAACGGAAGGGTTTCGATGGGGCGGTCATCGCCTGTGGTAATGATCCCGGCCTCAAGGAGGCCCGGGAGGCGACCAGTTTTCCCGTCGTCGCGGTCACCGAGGCCGCGATGCACCTCGCCTGCATGCTGGGTTCGAAGTTCGCGGCGATCGTAGTCGACAAGCGCTGCATCCCGCTGGTCGAGCGCAACATCCGCCAGTACGGATTGGAGGGCAGGGCAATTGCGCACCGGCCGGTGCGCTCGATCGAGTACGCCGAGCATATGCCGCAATGGTATGGCTCCGCTGAATTCACACGCGAGCATGTGATCCCGAAGTTCGAGGCGGTAGCGAAAGCATGCATCGACGATGGTGCCGAAGTGATCGCCACGGCCTGCGGCGGTTTCGGTGCTTTGGCCCTCGCGGGCTACAACAAGATCGGTGGCACGGAGGTCCCGATCGTGAACAATCTTGTTGCTGGTCTCAAGCTGGCCGAGATGCTCGTGGACATCCGCCAGACCCTCGGTGTCTCGACCAGCAAACACCTGTCCTACTCGTGCCTGCCGCGGGACCTGTTCGATGAGCTGACCCGGCCATTCCTGGGGGAAATCTGATAACGACGGAGACAGCAAACGGCCGTGGCGGCGACCGTTTCTTATGGGCGCGTGCCGGCCGTGATCACCGCACCGTCGGCTTTGAGCTGCTGAATTTGTTCCGGCGTGTACGCCAAGATGGATCGTAGGATCTCCTCGCTATGCTCGCCGAGTTGCGGGCCTGTCCGGACCGGTGCGGGCGTGTCGCCGTATTTCACCAACGTCCCGGTCTGTTCAAACTCTCCCCAGGGCGGTGCGCTGCTGCGAGTGAGCAGTTCGTTGGCGGCGATGTGGGGGTCCTGGAAGATTTCATCGATGCCCAGCACCGGCGCCGCCGGAATACCCAGCCCGCGCAGTTGGGCGAGCACATCGTCACGCCGGCGTTCTGCGAACAGGCGCGCGAGCCGTTCGGCACGTGCGCCATCGGCCGGTTCCTTCGCCAGCTGATCATAACCGGGCGCCAGCGCCTGCGTCAGCTCGGTCACGCTGTGCGAGCGGCACTGCGCGTCCCATCCCGGCTCTGCGGACACGAAGATCCACCCGTCCTGGCAACGGTAGGCGCGGCGCAGAGGATGACGGCCGAGCAAGTCCGGGCCCCCGTTCTCCATATCGGGTCGGCCGTCATAGAAGATGAATTCGCCCGATTGAACAGCCATGGCTGCCTGCGCCAGTGAGGTTTCTACCAGCTGGCCCCGGCCGGTGCGCTCACGCGCCAGCAACGCGGCGGTTACGCCAAACGCCGCGAGCAAGGCCGCGCTGTAATCGGCGACGCCGCACGTCAGAAACACCGGAACACCACCGTGCCCGCCCTGGGCCGCCATGATCCCGGAGCGCGCCTGCAAGAGTGGATCGAACCCCATCTCCTGTCCGCGCGGGCCGCTCGAACCAAAGGCCGTAATGCTCGCGTAGACCAGCTGCGGGTTGAGTTTGCTGGCCGTTTCGTAGTCTATGCCCAACCTCCGCGTCGCACCGGGCCGCATGTTTTCCACCAGTACGTCGGCCCTGCACATGAGTTCGGACGCGATCTTCCGTGCGCCGGGTTTGGTCAGATCCAGAGCCAGACCGCGCTTGCTTTGATTCCAGCCGTAAAAGCCGAAGCCGAAGGCGCGGAATGGGTCGCCCTGCGGCGTCTCGAGCTTGATCACATCGGCGCCGGCCCAAGCGAGCGCCGCGGTCGCCAACGGTCCGGCAATATACCCACCAAATTCGAGCACCAACCGTCCGCCCAGTGCGCCAGCGCCGCCTGGCTCGCGCGATTTCGCGACGGCCGCAGGCGGCAGACCCCGTGTGCCACTCCCGTGCTGCCACACGCCCGGGCTCTCACGCTCGCCCACAACCGGTGCGGGGCCTCGAATAGCGCCGGGAGTGGCGCGCAGGTTCACCGGCACGCCCATCTGGAGCGTGCGTCCCAGCGCCGGATCGAGCACCTCCTGCGCCATGCCGATGTGGCGAATCTGCGCATCGGCTATGAAGTCCGCGCGGGTGAGCACGGGTGCCGAGGGCACGTCGGCGTCGGCGAAAATCCGGAACCACTCGTCACGCGAGCGTTGGTGGATGATGGCCTGCAGCATCGCTTTCAGCTCGAGCCCGTGCTCCGGCGGAATTCCCCACGGCGCCGCTTCGAAGCGGGGGTCGGAAACCCATTCCGGTCGTCCAATGGCAAGGCAGAGCTTGTGCCAGAAGGTGGGGGTGGCGCAGGCAATGAACAGCCAGCCGTCGCGCGCTTCATACAAGCGGTACACCGGGATGGAGCCCTGCGGGTCCCGCCACACGCCCATCACCCGCTGTACAGCGGGGTGCATCAGCAGCGTGCCGGTCTGCATCGCCAGCGCCCCGGCCAACCACGAGACCTCCACTTGCTGCCCGACGCCCGTGCGTTCCCGGGCGAGCAGGGCGGCGCAGACCGCCCCGGCCGCCAGCATCGCCGCCCCGTAACTTGCGATGGGCACGGTCAAGAACACGGGGCCGTCACGGCCGGCCCACTGGGTCGCAAACAAACCGCCGCGAGCCGCCACCAGATCGTCGTTGGCAGCGACATCTGCCATCTCGCCCCGACTTCCGCTGGGTGGCATCCAACAATGCACCAGGCGCGGATTGTCTGCGGCAAGCTCGTCGTAGGTGATCGGTGCGTCGGCAGGCAACCAGTCGGAGATCAGGACGTCGGCGATGGCACACAGCCGGCGCAGCTCGTCGCGGCCGGGAACGGTTCGGACGTCCAAGACGTGAATCCGCTTGCTGCGGTTCCAGACGTGAAAGCCGGGTACCCGCCGTGCCGGATCGCCGGAAGGCGGTTCGATCTTGAGGACCTCCGCGCCTTGTTCGGCGAGCAGCATCGCCGCATAGGGTCCGGCGACACCCTGCGCGCACTCGATCACCTTCAGACCGGCGAGCGCCAGCTGACAGGCCGTGGGCGGTGTCGTTGGGCCCGCGCTCACTTACCGGCCTCGCCAGACCGGCGGCCGCTTTTCCAAAAACGCATCGCGGCCCTCAACGGCGTCCGCCGAGCTCCAGATCACCGCCGTGGCCCGTTCCGTCAGCTCCCAGGCACGCACATCCTCGGGTGCGACGAGATCCGCGATCGCCGCGAGGATCTCACGCAGAGCCACCGGCCCGTTCGCCACGATGCGTTCGGCAAGCTTGAGGGCAGCTTCCAGCGTAGCGCCGGGCTCGGTCAGCACGTTCACCAGACCGAGCGAGTAGGCACGCTCGGCGCTCAACGGATCGCCGGTCAGCAAAATCTCCTTGGCGATGTTGAGCGGCAACACCCGTTGCGCCCGGAACATGCCACCGCAGGTCGGGACCAGGCTACGCTGCACCTCCGGGAGGCCGAAGCGGGCAGTGCGCGAGGCCACGACCATATCGCACGCCAGAACCACTTCCATGCCGCCGCCGAGCGCAAATCCTTCCACCGCCGCGATGACGGGTTTGGAATGCCGCCGGCGAATAATGCCGTACTCGCCGCCACGTTCGGTGGGCGGGCCGGCCGTCACCTTCAGGTCGGTGCCGGCCGAGAACATCGACGGACCTCCCGTAATGATGGCCAGCGCCAGTTGCGGATCGTCTTCAAACCGGTTCAGGGCTGCATCGATGCCGAGTGTGACGGCGCCGTCGATGGCGTTCCGCTTAGCTTCGCGATCCAGTGTGACGATCAAGATCCGGTCCCGCTGTTCTGCTTTGACTGACATGAAAGACCTCCGCCTCGTGCAGCGCAGTTCACGCGATGAACTGATAGACGGCGCTCCGATCGACCGACACCTCGTGCAGGCCGGCTTCGTCGAGCGCATCCTTCGGAATCGTGAACGGTTCGATGTGCATCGCCTGCGCGAACTGATCCTGCACCTCCTCAATCGAGAGATCCTTAGCGGGGCGGCCATAGCCGCGCGTTTCACCGATGAACACACGCGCAAAGTGCCCGCCGCCGACGGCGAAGATCTCTCCGTTGCACGAGACATCCGGATGCGCGAGCCAGGCGACCACCGGGGCCACCCGCTCGGGCGGGGAGTCGCGCTTCATCGCGTTCTCGACCTCGGGGCCCATCAGCGTGGTCATGCGACGCCAGGAAATCGGCATGATTACATTGATCTCGACGTTCTTCTTGAGAAAGTCCGTGGCCACCGCGGCGCCGCGCGTCATGCCGATCACCGCGCCCTTGGCCGCCGGGTAGGGCACGGCCTCGTAGCGAATGACCTCCGGGCCGCCATTCTCGTAATAAACAGCTGCTTTCATCTCCACCACTCTCGACTCTCTACTGTAGACTGTCGACGGAGGAATTCTCGATCAGCCCTAAATGAACGAGTCCTCCTCGGTGAGTCCGAGCTCGGGGACGGCGCCGGTCATCATCGGCTGGCAGTTGCCCCAGCCCTGGCCGCCACCGACCGGATCGACAACATGGATCACGGTGTCGCGGATCTGGTGTACGCGGCGCGCGGTCTCCGGTGTCGAGCAGTCAGCGATGCGCTCGCCGTCGACGTGGATCTCGCCGCGCCATTCCCCGTGATGGTGGCCGTCGAAGCCGAAGTACAAGCCGGTACCGAGATGGAATCCGGTGTCGGAGACGGCCTTGACCTGCAGCGGGCGGGCGCTGCCGTCGGCCATGGTGCAGTGCAACGTTCCGCCGCGCAGGCGGCGGTTGCGCGGGTCGAACGTCAACTCTGGGATGATGTCGACGATCCGGTCGACGTGCCCATCCGGGTATTCCACCGCGGCGTCCACGCCCTTGTGCTCGAGGCCGGGGGCGTGAAAGATCTCATAGCGGAGGAAGAGCGCGTAGCGGCTGCCGTCGGGGCGTTCCATGTAGACCGGGCACCAGATGAACCGGAACGAGGCGTGCTCGAATGGGTCGCTGGGCGCGAGATCGGCGAGGGGGATGCCGACGTCCCAGCGGGGGCCCCAGGAGTGATCGCGAGTCGAGACCCATGTGTCGGGGGTCATCTCGGTCCGCCGGCCGTCGACCTCCACCCATCCGGAACAGACCCCGGTCTGGTGCCAGCGCACGAGGTCGCTTGCGAGCCGATAGGTACGATAGATCTGGGCACGCGGCTCGACCTGTGGCGCCACGGTGGCCTCGAACAGCCAGTCGAAGGCAATGGGCTGACAGGTGTTCGGCTCGAGGATAAACCGGATCTTGTGCAACGGTTCGACGACTTCGTACCGCAGTGGGCCGATGAC
>JAGDMS010000292.1 GCA_017860575.1 Deltaproteobacteria bacterium
CCGGCCCCCCGCTTCAGCCGCACGCCAGCCGAAATCCAGCGTCCGCCTGCGCGTCCCGGAGAACATACGGAGGAGGCGCTGCGTGACTGGGGTGTATCCGCAGACCGCATTGTCACCCTGAAGGATGCCGGTGCTATCGTGTAGCATTCGCGCCGGCGGCCGGTCTCGTCTCCTTCCCCCGCTCTGGTTGCCTTGAATGACCAGAGTTGATAATCAGGCTGCTTATTATCTGACGACAGGAAGAATAAGCGTGACACGCTTGTTTATTCACTAGCATCGATACCACAGGCTCAGGGAAGGCGTGGAGATGTTGAAGACGAGAATCACGAGGTTCTTCGGAGTTGACCATCCGATTGTGCAAGGCGGCCTCATGTGGATCGCCAAAGCCGAGTTGACGGCCGCGGTTGCCAATGCGGGGGCGATGGGATTCATGACCGCCCTCAGCCATCCCGACCCCGCTACGTTTCGTGCCGAGATCCGCAAGTGCCGCGACCTCACCGACAAACCCTTCGGCATCAATCTGACTTTCCTGCCATCGCTGCGCGCCCCGGACTACGGTGCCTATATTGACGTGTGCATCGACGAGGGCATCCGGTTCATCGAAACGGCGGGGCGCAATCCGGAGCCGTACCTGGAACGGCTCAAAGCGGCAGGCATCAAGGTGGTCCACAAGTGCACGTCGGTGCGACACGCGCTCAAAGCGGAGAAGATCGGCTGCGATGCGGTGAGCATCGACGGCTTCGAGTGCGCCGGCCACCCGGGAGAGGATGACGTCACGTCACTGATCCTGATTCCCCTTGCCGCGGAGGTGCTGCGTGTGCCCGTGATTGCGTCGGGCGGCTTCGGCGACGGGCGCGGACTGGCGGCGGCCCTGGCACTGGGTGCCGACGGTATCAACATGGGGACGCGCTTCGTCGCCACACGAGAGGCGCCGGTGCATGAGGCGGTGAAACAAGCCCTGGTCGAGCACGACGAACGCAGCACGTGTCTGGTGTTGCGCACCCTGCGCAATTCGGAGCGGGTCCTCCGCAACCAGACGGCGGAGAAGGTGCTGGCGATCGAAGGCGGCGGGAAGGCGAAAATCGAAGACCTCGCGCCCTACGTGTCCGGACTGGTCTCCAAGCGCGAGGTGCTCGATGGAGGCAATGTGGATAACGGCGTGCTGGCGACGGGACAGATCGTCGGGATGATTCGCGACGTGCCGACGGTCAAGGACCTCGTCGATCGCATTGTTCGCGAGGCCGAAGATATCATCAAGAACAGGCTGGCCGCCGACATCTGTGGGGACCATGCCGCCGCGTAGCGGGCGGCATCCTGAGCAACCGTATGATCGGGCACCGCTGTGGATGGCGGCGGATCTACGACGAACAACGGGGTGAGGTCGCGATCCTGTCTGAATCACTACGCCCCGTGGACTCGAATTAGGTGATGCCGATGGGCGAGCACGTGAAGGGGAAAAACGCGATCGTCACCGGCTCGAGCCACGGCGTCGGTCGGGCGGTCGCGCTGGCCCTGGCCGCGGAAGGCGCAAACGTGGTTGTCAATGGCTCGGGGGCAAGTTCCGCGGGACTCGGGACCGACCTCGGGCCGCTGAACGACACGGTGGAGCAGATCGTTGCCCGTGGAGGAGTGGCGCTCGCCAGTTGCGGTTCGGTTGCCGATTTCGACTATGCGGGAAAGCTGATTGCCACCTGCAGCGACAACTTTGGCAGTATCGACATCCTGGTGAACTGCGCTGGCATACCGGAGGTGGGTTCGATCGTCGATGTGCCGCCGGAGACGTGGCGCCGTGTCGTCGACGTGCATCTCCATGGCACGTTCAACTGCTGCCGGCACGCGGCGCCACTGATGGCGAAGCGCCGGCGCGGTCGCATCATCAACACGGGTTCCCACGCCTTTCTTGGTATTTATGGGGGGACGGGGTACGCCGCCTCCAAGGGCGGCATTGTCAGTCTCACCAGGGCGATGGCCCACGACATGGCGGAATTCGGCGTGACCTGTAACGTGTTCTGTCCGGGCGCCAAAACGAGGCTGTCGTCGGGAGAGGAGTACGAGGAAAAGATTCGTGCGCTGTTCGCCAAGGGATGGCTGAATGAAGCCCGGCGCGATGGTGGATTGCATCCGCCCCCCGCCGAGTGCGTGGCGCCGCTGGTGGTCTACTTGGCCTCCGATGCGGCTGCGAACATCACCGGCCAGGTGTTCGTGATCGCGGGCGGATACGTGGGGTTATTCCCGGAACCGAAGGAGGAATGTCTCGCGTGGAGAGATTACAGCAAAGACGGGCCGTGGAGTGTTGATGAACTTGCGGCGCTCTTGCCGGCACAACTCGGCGTGGGGCGTTGACGGCGAATCGCTCCTGAGCTGCGAAAGTCTGAATTCGTCGCGGCACGCAAAGATTTTGTCCGACCACTTTGAACTCTTAACTTTGGACTTTGGACGGCGGGCGACGCCCGCTCTGAGGAGGAACGTTCGATGGCCAGATTCCCGCGTGCGGAACTCGAGGAGATGATGCAGCGATGGCTCAAAGCCAACCAGAATGCCGAGGCTGAAAACGATTGGCCCAAGTACCTGACGCCGTTCTACACAGAAGACGCGGTGTATTACTGGAACATGGGTCCGCATGAGGACTTCATCGCGCGCGGTCGCCAGCAGATTCACGATTGGGCGCTGGGTACCGAGATGGAAGGGCTCGAGGGCTGGGCGTACACCTATGAGCAGATCCTCATCGATGAGGAAAAGGGGGAGATCGTCGGCTTCTGGAAGCAGATCGCGCCATTCAAACGACCGGACGGATCGAACTACGAGATCGCCGGCGTAGGGGGATCCTGGTTCCGTTACGCCGGCAATTTCATGTGGTCCTGGCAGCGGGACTTCTTCGATGTGAAGAACATGGCCACATTGTTCCGCGACCTTGCCAAGGCCGGTCACTTGAGCCCGGGCCTGCGAACGAGAATCGAGAAGGCGGCCAGAGGGGAAGCGTTGCCGGGGCACGTGAAGTACGGAACCCGCCGGACCGGATGATCAATCGCATTCATCCTCCTAATAAAACAGTTGATAGATTCAGGCCCGTATGGTAGCCGGAAGTCGTCGTAACTCACTGGCCCGGGAGGCAGTTCGCCCAGGCTCCAGCTAGTCTGCCACTGCCGTCCCGGCGCTCCCAGCGTGGAGAAGGGGAATCTTACATGTCGGAGCAACAACAAGCCCAGTTCAAGCTACCACCGGTGCACCAACTTGGTTTCGTGGTGCGGGACATCGAAAAGACCTGCAAGCACTACGAGGCGGTATTCGGTACGGGGCCGTTCTCGCCGGTGATCGACGTCGACATGGACGGCGCATTGCTGCGCGGCACCCCGGTGAAGACGAAGATCAAGGTGGCATTCGTGCGGTCGGGCGGGGTCCAGATCGAGCTGATCCAGCCGGTCGAAGGGCACAATGTGTACACCGAGTTCCTCGAGACGAAGGGCGAAGGGATCCACCATCTGGGCTACCGGATCGATGACATCGAGGCGGCAAAGGCCGCCTTCCGCAGCAAGGGCCTCGAACCCGTCTTTTGCCGCGACATGGGTGTCATGGAGTTCGCCTACTACGACACCGCCGAAGCGGGCGGCCTGATGCTGGAGTTTTTGCACAATAGGCAGTGACGCGGATCGCGCATCGCCTATCGTTCGCAACCGCGGCCAGACCGTTGGGCGTCCGACTCGATAGGCGATATGCGCTAAGCGATAAGGCACGGAGGCGCCAATGATTTCGCAGACGAACACGTCAGCTGAGGTACGGACCGAGGTCTTGCGGGAGGAGGGAGAGCCGGCCGCCCTGCGGCGCACCCGTTGCCACCCGAGCACGGCGCGCACGCGGCAGTTGCGCGAAGCCTTCATGGAGCAACGGCCGAGCATCTGTGGGGAGCGCAGCGTGCTGGTGACCGAGTCCTACCGGCAAACGGAAGCGCTGCCGCCGGTGTTGCGGCAGGCACTCGCCTTCGAGAAGGTCCTACGCGACATGCCCCTGTGGATCGAGGACGGCGAGCTGATCGTCGGCAACATCGCCTCCCGCCCCCGCGGTATCTTCTTGTTTCCCGAGTACGACGCGACGTGGATCGAGCGGGAATACGACACGATCTCGACACGCACGGGCGATCCGTGGCAGCTGAGTGCGGACGATACCGCTCTGTTGAAGAGCTGCGCGGACTACTGGCCGGGCAGGAACTTCGCCGCCATTGCGGACGCGGTGACGCCGGACGAGGTCAAGCGGGGCGAGCAGCACACGTACATCAGTGTCGCCATGGGCAAGCAAGGAGGCATCGGTCACCTCGCGCCCGACATCGAAGGGGTCATCACGCGGGGGCTCAACGCCTACATCCAGCAGGCGGAAGACCACATCCAGCGCCTCGATCTGACGAAACCCGAGGATGCCGCCAAGCTGCACTTCCTGCAGGCGGTGATCATTACCGACAGGGCCGTGATTCAGTGGGCGCAGCGGTTTGCGCAGCTGGCGCGGGAGCAGGCCCGGGCCACAGCGGATCTGGCACGGCGGGCGGAGTTGGAGGAGATTGCGGCGATCTGCGAGTGGGTGCCGGCCCATCCAGCGCGGACGTTCCGCGAAGCGCTGCAAGTAGTCGCATTCATCATGGATTCGGTGCAGATCGAATCGAACGGCGTATCGATCGGCACGGGGCGGTTGGATCAGTACTGTTTCCCATACTACGAGGCGGATGTGCGGGAAGATCGCCTCACCCGCGCGCAGGCGGTGGAGTTGCTGGAGTGTCTGTGGTTCAAGCTGGCGGATTCGAACCGCGTGTCGCCCGCCCAGATGACGATGAACCATCTGGGCTACCCGTTCTGGGTGCAGGTGCCCATCGGTGGGCAGACCGCGGACGGCTACGATGCGACGAATGACCTGTCGTACCTGGTGCTGGAGGCCACGACCAACGTGCAATTGCACGAGCCGACGGTATCGGCACGCATCCACAAGCGCACGCCGGACAAGTTTCTGCTGAAGTGCGGCGAGGCCGTCCGTAGCCACGGGGGCGGGCTGCCGGCGCTGTTCAACGACGAGGTGATCATTCCCAGCCAGTTCCTCAACGTGCCCGGGATCAGCAAAGAGGACGCTTACGATTACAGCGTCATCGGGTGTTCGGAGGTGGCCTTCGGGGGGCGCGGGACCGAAGGGTTCGCGTACCAGGGGATGAACAGCGGGCGGCTGCTGGAAACGCTGATGGCGGGAACCGACCCCACGACCGGGAAGCCGCTGCCGTCCGCCGTCGGCGGAATGCTCGAGTGGAAGACCGCCGGCGACATGTGGCAAGCGTTCCGCGAACAGGTCCGGCGCTACACGCGCTTCATGTTCATGCAGGTGCTGCCACTGGTCGACGCCCACAACACGCATCGGCCGTGCCCCTACCTGTCCTCGGTGACGCGGGACTGCATCGAGCGGGGGCAAAACTATTACGGGGGCGGCGCGCGCTACGGCAACGGGGTGGTAAACGTCTGCATCGTTGGCATCGGCACGCTCGGGAACTCACTGGCGGCCATCAAGAAGCTGGTGTTCGACGACCGCGTGCTCACCGCGGCGCAGCTGCAGCATGCACTGGAGACGAATTTCGCGGACGACACGACGACGCCCACGGGAGCGGCGATTCAGCGCCTTTGCGCTGGCGCCCCGAAGTACGGCAATGACGATCCCTATGTGGACTACCTGACCAAGGATTGCCTCAACATCCTGGTGAAGGAGCTGCGGCAATACAAGACACAGACGGGCGGCGGGTATCAGGCGACGATCTCGCCGGTCTCGACGCACGTGATCTACGGCATGATGTGCGGAGCAACGCCGGATGGCCGCAAGGCCGGTACGCCGTTGTCCGAGGGCTGCTCGCCGGCCCAGGGGACCGACGTGAACGGGCCGACGGCGACGGTGAAATCGGTGGCCGCTCTGGAGCATATCAACCTGGCGCAGGGCACGATCTTCAACATGAAGTTCCACCCGGCGGCCCTCGGTAACAAGGCCGGCCTGATGAAGTGGGCGAACCTGGTGCGGACCTACTTCGACCTCGGGGGCTGGGAGATTCAGTTCAACGTGGTCGACGTCGCCACGCTGCGCGCGGCGCAGGAGCACCCCGAGCAGTACAAGGACCTGGTGGTGCGGGTGGTCGGCTACAGCGCCTTTTTCGTCGATCTGGACAAGTCGGTCCAAGACGACATCATCGCGCGAACCGAGCATGTCGTCTAGCAGCCTGCTGAAAAACCCCACCCCATGCTTCGACAGGCTCAGCATGAGCGGATCCCCTCCCCGATTTCATTATCCTTTTCCGCTCACCCTGAGCTTGTCATCGCCGATCGCTGATCGCCACAGATGGGCCATTCCGCATCCGACGCGATAGGCGATTAACGATCCGCGATCGGCAGGGAATCCGGTGAACAGAAAAACCACAGGCCGGATCTTCAACATCCAGCGCTACTCGATCCACGACGGCGCTGGCATCCGGACACTGGTCTTCCTCAAGGGGTGTCCGCTGCGGTGTTTGTGGTGCTCCAATCCGGAGTCCCAGAAAGGCACGCCGGAACTGGGCTTCATCGCGGCGCGCTGCGTCGGCGTTGAGACCTGCGGGGCCCCGTGCGTCGCGGCCTGCCCACTGGCGGCCATCGGCCTCGATGCGGGCGGCAAGTCCGTCGTCGACCGGCGGGTGTGTGATCTGTGCGGTCGGTGCGCCGAGGCGTGTGTGCAGGAGGCGTTCAAGCTCGTCGGCCGCGACATGACCGTCGACGAGGTGCTGCGGGAGATCGAGAAGGATCGGCCATTCTACCGGCGCTCCGGCGGCGGTGTGACCATCGGCGGGGGCGAGCCCTTGGCGCAACCGCGGTTCACCGCGGAGCTGCTGGAAGCGGCGCAGGAGGAGTATCTCCACACCGCCATCGAAACCAGCGGCCATGCGGCCTGGCCGCACCTGGAGCGGGTGTTGCACGCCGTCGACCTGGTGCACTTCGATCTCAAACACCTGGACCCGGACCGGCACAAGGCCCTGGTGGGACATACGAACGAGTTGATCCTGGACAACCTCGGGCGGGTACTCTCCATCAAACAGCCGCAAGAAGTGGTCATCCGGATCCCGCTCATTCCCGGATGCAATGATTCGGTCGAGAACATTTCGGCGGCCGCCCGTTACGTGGCGCGGCTGGGATTCACGCAGGTGGAGTTGATACCGTACCACCGCTTCGGCGTATCCAAGTACGCGCAATACGGTATGCCGTACCCCCTCGAGCGGACGGCGCCGTTGGCCGACACGGCTGTCCGGGAACTCAGCGCCCTCGTCGAGCGCTGGGGATTGCTCGACGTCTCCGGCTGCTTCTGAGAGATGCGGTGCGCGTGTCGAAGGTGGTCCGGAATTCTCGTTGGTGAGGTGGCCGTAAGGCCGAGCAACCCCTCTGGGGCGGAGCTAGGAAGAGCACGATGATGAACGCTGATTACAGCGGCGAATTCGATCCCGAGTTCAGCCTTGAGACGCTTTCGCGCGAGACCTTGCTGAAGCTGCTCAAAGCCTACACCGAATACATGCTCCGCATCGATGGGCACTGGTATCTGACGGTGATGGGCAAGTGGGGCAATGCGGAGGCCTTCGAGTGCGACGTCAAGGTCTGGGAGAAGGCGCAGGTCTACGAGCTGAAAAGCATGACGAGCCTCCTCAACATTCAGGGGGACGACGTCGCCACGGTGATGAAAGCCATTCAGGCAAGTCCGTGGATGGGGATCTACGACTACAAAATCGACCTGAAGAACAAAGATCACGCCGTCGCCACGTACTTCAAGTGCCCAACCCTGTCGGCGCTGGAGAAGGAAGGGACGGGGCGCGAAGAGCTGATTTGTCGCCACATGGAACCGAAGCTCATGGGGATCATCGCCCATTACTTCAATCCCAAGATCACCGTGACTCCGCTGAAGGTGCCGCCGCGCACCTATGACGACTGCTGTTGCCAGTGGGAGTTCAAGCTGGAGCGGTGAACCACCGTTAGGGCATCCTGTTGGGGCGGGATGACGATGCTGCCGCTGGAGTCGCCGCGCGGCTGACTTCCGCACACCGTGGTGCTACCAATCGAGATGTGAGGGCAGCCCTGTCGCGCCTGGCGCACAGTCTCGGCGTCGAGGCCGGCGAGGGGCCGGTGTTTGCCGGCGGGGCCGCCACGCTCTTCCTGATCGGCTGGGCGTCGGTGTCCTTGACCAATGTGTCCGAAACCCTCTTTCTCAAGCGGGTGGGCGTGGACCTGCTGCCGGTGGTATTCCTCGCCAACGGCGTGCTGTTGGTCGGGACCACCTATCTCGTGAGCCGTCTGGCGGCGCGGACGACACGCCCGAGGCTGCTCTTGGAAACGTTTGTAGGGCTTGCCGGCATGGTGATCCTGCTGTGGCTCCTCGTCTTGGCCAAAGTCCACCTGGGCATCGTCTTGTTGGTCATCGCCGCGAAGCAGGTCGATGCCATCGCGCTCATCGCATTCTGGATCGTGCTGGGCGGCTTGCTCCACGGGCGGCAAGCCAAGCGGCTCTACGCGCCGATGATCGCCGGCGGGACACTCGGGCGGATCCTGGGCTCCTTCGCGTCGGGCCCGATCGGGAGCCTGTTCGGCATTCCGGCGCTGCTGCCCGAGGCCGCGATAGCGCTGGGCCTGGCGGGTGTCGTGGCGGTGGGGATGCGCGCCGCGGTGCCGGTCCGGCTGGCGCAGCTGGGTAATCCGCGTGTCGCCGTGCCGGCGCCAGGGGGGCTGCAAACCCTTGCGCCGCTGTGGCGGGAGAGCCGGCTCTTCCGGCTGCTCGTGTTGAGCGTGCTGCTGAGTGGGACGCTGGCGCCGATGCTGTACTTCCAGTTCTCCTACATCGTCGATGTCGCCACACGGGGCTCGAATGCCGAGCTCCGGCTGCTGGACCTCTACGCCAAGCTGCGCGGCTTCATCAATGCCGGCGTCCTCGGCATGCAACTGGTGGGTACCTCGCGGCTGTTCCGGCGTATCGGTGTGCCGCTCGCGGCGACCTTGTCGCCGCTGATTTACCTGGTGAGCTTCCTCGGTGTCAGTACGCGCTTCGACCTGCGTTCGGGCATCGGCGCAGTCAGTGGCACAACGCTGCAGGACCACGCGATCCAAGAGCCGGCGCAGCGCATCCTGGTGACGTTGTTCCCCGAACGGATTCGCGCCCTGGCCACCTCGCTGATCGAAGGCCCGGCCCAGCGTGCCGGCGGCGCGCTCGGGAATCTCCTCGTCGTCGCCGCGTTGGCGGTCAGTACGCCGGCGTGGGTCGGGTTTGTGGCGCTCCCGATCACGGCGCTGTGGCTCGCTGTCGCCATTGCCCTGTGGCGTATCTATCCGACCCTCTTGCTCGAAGTCGCCACCGCCGGACCGCCGCGGTCCAATGGCACGGGGGCGCTGGCGGAGCTGATCGACCCCGGCACGCTGCGCGCGCTGCGGGCGGCCCTGATCGGTCCAGACCTGCGGCGCTGCCGTGCCGCCTGCGACCTGGCGCTGGAGGCACCCCCGGTGTACGCGGTCGAAGCCTTGGCCCGCGCTGCGCGCGAGGCCGCCGCTCCGAACCGCCCGGTGCTGCTGAACGCCCTGCACCGTTTGCTCGAACGCGGTGCCGCGACGCAACGTCCCGTTCCGAGAGCGGCCCGCCACCTTGAAGCCCTGCTTGCCGACGTCGGCGTGCTCGATCCGATCGCACGAACGCACCTGGTCGAAGCGTACGTGCGTCTCGTCCCACCGCCACCACCGGGCAGTCGCGGCGCGCGCGTGCTGGCGCAGTTGGTCAACGACCCCGTCGCGTCGGTGCGCTTTGCCTCCATGCTGCACCTGCAACGGTCCGGCATGCCCATCGCGGCGCGTGACGACCTGGATGATCTTTTGGCGGCTGCGTGCCGGAGCGACGACACCGCCGTGCGCCACGCCGCCCTGGAAGCGCTGCGCGCGGCGATG
>JAGDMS010000293.1 GCA_017860575.1 Deltaproteobacteria bacterium
CCTAACAACTCGATGGAGCCGACCCGGCCAGCCCGGTGTTTGGCATTCCGTGCGATACTAGTCTCGGGCTGGCCGGGCGGCTCATCTCGAGGCCGTTAGGTGGCCGGAAAAGGGAGGTGCTCCATGGCGGCGAGACACCTTGTCCTCGCGCTGGGCTTCCTCGCAAGTTTCAGCGCATGTGGAAACGACGATTCGACAGGCCCGAGACCGTCAACGATCCCCACCGGAGTAACGTGGAAGCTCAACTGCATCGGGTCACCTTCGAACGACACGTGCTATGACCCCAATCTCGACCAGCCTTACACGATTCGATTTGAAGCCAACGGGACCGTTTCCGGGGAGAACGCCTGCAACACGTGCGGCGGCACCTATTTCTATGTTTCAGCGACACAGGTCGAGATAGACTGGACCTGTACCGAGGCGGCATGCGGCACGCCCCCACCTTGGCTTGGCTACGGGGATGCCGTCGGCCGCACAACTTCATTTGCGTTAGTCGACGATGGTCTTGTGTTGACCTTCGCCGACCAAGGCGGTGAGCCGCTTCAGCTCGTTCACCAGCGAGCCGAATGAGCGCGCTCACCTGCCGCCACCTAACCTGCGCTTGCACCCGCCGGCGGCCGGCGGGGCAAGCGCCGACTCGAAGCAACAACGTTCGGCCGCCGCGGGTGAACCGCAAAGCGTTAGACGGACTGCGCCGCGATTATCGACGAGGGAGGGACCCTCTCGCTGTGATGCTCTCGCAAGTGCTATCTTATCAGCATGCGGTTCGAATGGGATGCAAGAAAGGCTGGAGCCAATTTCCGGAAGCATGGCATCTCATTCCGAGAGGCCGCGACCGTTTTCGGGGATCCGCTCGCCTGGACGTTCCCGGACCCCGATCACTCGGCAAGCGAAGAACGATTGATCACCATTGGAATTTCGCAACTCGGTAATAGGGTCGTTGTTGCGCACACACACCGCGGAGGCGCTGTCCGAATCATCAGCGCACGCAGAGCCACACGCCGCGAGAGGCGATTTTATGAAGAAGAGAAGTGACGATCTCAGGGCGGAGTATGACTTCGCAAGCATGCATGGTGGTGTTCGCGGGAAGTACGCCAAGGCGTACCGATCGGGAAGTAACATTGTTGTTCTGGCTGACGATGTAGCGTCGGCCTTCCCAACCGATGACTCCGTGAACCGAGCGCTCCGAGCGATGCTAGACCTGGCCGAGGCCGTGCCACGGACCAAGAAGCCGTCTAACAAGGCGCTGCAGCGGCCCGCCGCCAAGCGGGGTCATCGGCCCAGCTCTCGGCAGCGCCGGGGCGGCGGCCGCTGAGCGCCACCCCGTTAGACGCCGAAGTAAAGAGGTGAGTCATGCATGTCAATCTGACGCTATGCCTCGCAGCAATCGCCATGCTGTCGTGCGCGCGGGAGCCAACCACTCAGCCCCCGACTCTTACCAGGCCAGTCACGTACTACTTTGGTGGTGGAATCACGGGTTATGGAACGGAGCTCTCAATCAACGAGACCGGGAAGGCCACCGCCTGGTCAATCGCACTGGGCCGGGAGCTCATCGGCGAACGGCAGCTGTCTCAAGTGGAAGTCATAGACTTGGAGACTCTGCTTACACCGTTTTGTCAGTATCAGAATAGCTATGGGCTACAAACTGCAGATGGCATGGTCTCTTCCATTTCGTATGGGTGTAACCACAAGCTCAAGGACGTTGTTGTCTACAATTCCGACGTTGCGGACGTCCCTCCCGGATGGTTCGAGCTTGAGGAAGGACTGCAGGTCGTAATGGCCAGCCTGCGCCCGGCGTCTAACAGCGTGCTGCAGCCGTCGGCGCCGCGAGAGAAGATCAGGTAGTTCGCGGCCGCGGCGCCGCGGCGAGCACGAGGTCGTTAGACGGAGTCGGGAGGCCTTCGTGCAGAAGCACAGGTTGGGAGCGCGTGCCCTCTGGTTGGCCTTTGGGGCGCTGCGCCTCTACCGGGCCCAGAGGTGGAATACTTGGGGGCGACCAGTTGGGCATTTCGGGGAGGTCGAGATGATGTTGCGCGTCCGCCACGCAGTGGCGATCGCGGCCGCCGCAATACTCTCAAGTTGTGGCGTCGACCACGTAACAAGTCCACCAACCACTGGAGCGGTGGAGGGCGTCGTATCGGACCTCCTCGGGAACGGACTGGAAGGGGTCACGGTCGTCCTGGTGGATCCAACCACGCTCGCGACAGCATCCCCACTTGGTCGCACCGATGCGGCCGGCCACTACCGCATCGATGGTATGACGGCCGGTGACTATGCCGTCTTCCTCTATGGATTCCGGTGCATGCTCGTCAGCACGTTCGCGCGAATGTCGCCGCTTGTTCGCGTTGAGGCCGGCTCGACCACGATCCGACACGAGTCCCTTGTGGGCGGCTGCATATGGTTTCACGATACTTACATCTCGGGAACCGTCACCGATGCAGTGACGGGTGTACCGCTGGTGGGCGCCTACGTCTCCAACGTCTTGGCGGCTACAATCGATCGCTACGCATTCGAGGGCATCACTGTGTACTCGTGGGGCGTTACCGACGCCAACGGCCAGTTCAGCATCGTCGCCGAGCAAGGCTTCGACGATAGCTTCACAACCATCGGCATTCTGCCGATAAGCATAACCAAGCTCGGCTACGAGCCGGTTACATTGGTTGGACGCGGCAGCGGCAAGTTCGTGTCAGGGCCGGCACTCCCCGCCCCGATACCGCCCGATACCGCGTTGGTTGTAGCAGTGGCGTTGCATCCGCTGTCTGCTGGCGCGCCGACCGGAGCTCTTTCTGGCCGAGTCAACACTCCAAACGGTCCCATCGCTGGTATACACGTGGTGCTGTCGCTCGCCGGAATCGCGGACCCCGATACGATCGCTACAGCGGCAAAAGCTTGCCCGGGTCAACCGGGAATCGAAGTCCTTGTGCCTGGGAAGTCGGCGGTCACCGATGACTCAGGCCGCTTTCTCATTTCCAACCTGCACCCAGGCATGTACGTGGTACACGCGGCGATCATCGCCAGTGACGGTTTCGTCGGCGACCCACAAGGACTGATAGCGGTTGTGCCATCTGATACTGTGGACGCAGGTGATGTCCGAGTCGTCACGGCTTTGACGCGGATCGCCCCCACGGCTGGCAGCAGTCCCCCGACAACGGAACCGATTCTATTGCAATGGTCGCCCCCGCCGATAGGTGTACAGGTCACGCGGTACCGGGTGCAGTTTGGGGTCAATTCCTACTTCCTCGAGAATGCCCTGAGTACGGACCAGAGTTCGGTGTCAATCGGAGCGCTTCCGGCCAACACCGCGGTCCGCTGGTATGTCGAAGCGTTCCACGTGACTGGCACCGATTCGGTCCGGGTCGGGGCCTTTGAGGAGATCGCATCGTTCAAGACTGCGGGTTCCTAGTCTTGATCGGAACTTGATGGACCCCTGACCGCTTCAGGCGCAAGACAAGGGTGTGCGCACCGTCGGCAGTCGAAATAGGCTTGGATGAGGCGCGCGGTCTAACAGCGTGCTGCAGCCCGCGGCGCCACAGGAGGGTAGTCGAGAATGCGGTCCGGGGCGCTCGCGGCGCCGCGGCTGAGCACGACAGTCGTTAGACGGACTTCCGCCCAGGACAGGTTATGAAAGTTCGATTTCTGCCCATTCTCGAACTAGTGGGCGTCGCTCTGGGTGGGCTCAGCTCGAGCTGCCATGATATTCCAACCGAACCAGGGCCGAGCACGCCGACTACTGCGACCTTCGTGCCACTGATTTCGCTTCCCGGGTACTTGCCCTACGGCGAGCAGTGGTCTCCGAGCGACGCCCGCATGGTGTATGCCGATGCAGCGACCGAGTCCATTGCTGTTTTCGACGCTTCAGCGCCGGCGTCACCACCACTCCAGGTCGCGCCAGGAGCTTTCAGCGATAACCTCGCGGTACGCTGGTCACCCGACGGTGGGTGGCTCCTCATTCTTCGTTCCGACGGTTGGCCAACCTTCAAGAGACACTTGATCGCGGCCCGTATTCCGGGTCCGGGCGTGCCCCGGTTCACCGTCGAGGTCGCACCGGCGAGTTCTGACATGACGCATGCAGTGTGGGGGGCCGATGGCAACATCTACTGGTGGGATATCGTGACGAGCAAGCGTACGGCACTTCCGCCTCCAACCGAGTGGAAGAGCGAGAACCCATCACCTTTCAGGGAACGCTCTCAGCTTTTGCCGCGCAGAGATCCGCACACGGGACACCTTGCCCCGTTCCTCTTCGAAACGGTTCCCGCCGTCGTCGAGACTCCGATCGACGTGCCCGCTGATTCGACCCTCGGGCACGTTATTGGACTCGATGTTGTGCCCGGCGGACAGCAGTTCCTGCTCGCCGTCTCGGAATCGCCGTGCACATTCACCGCGCTCGTAGATCGAGACGGTGCGATCCGGACTCGCTATTGGACCCCCTGCCCGAGTGGCCCCCCGGGTGGACCTTTTACCTTCGAGGGAGGAGGCTCGGTCTCCGCAGACCGGCGGTTCGTCATCGGCTACCGTGAAGTAGAGGATGGGCACAACATCCTGTCATCGCACCTCATTCTGACAGACTTCCAGGCCACTTGGATCGTGGACGTAGAGGGAACCGCGATGGGCCTGTGGGATGCCGGATTTGCAGCCACTGGGCTCTTCCTGGCATTCGGAGATCTCGGAGGCGGGGTGAAGTGCGGAGTACTCGACGTGCGCTATTGAACCAGAGTGGCCAAGGGGCGCATTCTTGGGCCGTCTAACCTCTCGTTGCAACTGAGGGGCTCCGCGCGTGAGGGTCGGTGAAGAGCTCGAGACGTCGGCGTTCGTGCGGCGCCCGCAGCTGAACGCCAGGTCGTTAGGCGCAACAGACCGGGGGGACATGACAGCGCAAATCCACGAGAAGTTGATCCTCGACGGGGAGGAGACCTCGATGGCGTTCTGTCCGTCACTACCCGAGGGCCATCCCCGCGTTTTCGAGCCAGGTCCCGACGAAGTCGTAAGGGACGCAGCCGATGTTGTTCTGTTCAGCACGGCGTGCTGGCGCGGCTATCAGGGCACCTGGGAGATCAAGGACGGCCGATTCTACCTGATCGCTCTTCGTGGTCGATTCCAGCTTCGCCCGGGTTCCCCGGTCTTGGCGGACTGGTTTTCGGGGGTCCTTCGCGTTCCCAGAGGCGAGAAGCTTCTGCACGTTCACATGGGCTTTGGCTCGATTTACGAGCAGGAACTACACGTCAAGATCGAGAACGGCAAAGTCGTGACTACTCGAGTCGTCGACAGCCGTGCCAAGAAACATGACGTGCGCGAGATCGGCTGGAAGAACTTGCCTGGCGGTGAGAACAGGTTTCCTGGGGACGATGAGCTCTGACTCTTGACCCGAGAGGGGCGGCGGCTAACATCGTGCTGCACCCGCCGAGCGCCGCGCGGGCCAGCAGCGAAGATTCGGAAGCTTGGAGTGTGGCGCCGCGGCTGGGCATGAAGACGTTAGGAAGGTACGCGGTGCGCGACGCTCGATTGGAGGTCTAGGATTACGTCCTGGGCAGAGCTCCGACCGGACGGCCTCCTCCGCCACGACCCTCGGCGATCGGGCCTCGGTCGCTTCGAGCGGCCCAGGGGGTGATCGAGCGGCGGTCCTTGTGCGGCTGCTGGCCGCCTCGGACGCCCGGAGCGCGAACTTGTTGCTCGCCACTGGCTTCGCTCCGCGATGATCGCATGCTCGAGATCTCTTCGCCGTGCACTGGATCGCCGAGGTATGAAACGTAGGGTTGTCGCAGCGGGGTCCGCTGTGCGACGCACCCGACGTACGAACTGAGGTGGAGCGTTGGTCTCGATGCAAAGCCCAGTCGGCGTGTTCACGCTCCGGACTTTTGCCGGTGGAGATCGATTTACCCACTTCCTAGCACCATGCTGCAGCCGCCGGCGCCGCGGCTGAGCATGAAGACGTTAGACGGACAGTCCCTGCGCCGACAGGCCAGGAGAAACGGCGTTAGGCTTTGCAGATGTCGAGACGCGCTCAAGACGTCCTCTTTGTATTGCTCGGCGTTGGCGGTCTTGTGCTCAAAGGCCAGTACTCAGGGCCTGCCGATGAGCTGGTTCAGAGCTATTGCGGCAACGTTGCTGCGTCGTTCGCGGTGTACTTCTTGGCGAAGCGTGTGACGGCCCGGTCGAACCTCCCACACGCATCCGCGGCGGCGCTCGCGTTCATGGTCGTTCAACTGTTCGAGGTGTTGGACGGTTTTGGCTTAATGAAGAACGTGTACGATCGCCTTGACCTTGCGGCAAACACGGCGGGCATCGCGCTCGCGATCACCCTGGACGTCATCGTGAA
>JAGDMS010000294.1 GCA_017860575.1 Deltaproteobacteria bacterium
GGATCACGATTGACGCACTCACGCGGCACCACTCCCGATCCCAAGCGTGCAATCGCCGCGGGATAAGAAAGGGGCACGGTCCCCTTTTTTGAACGCCTGCCCCGCGGTCTATGCGGCGCGCCGCACCTTGATCTCGGCCTCCAAACCGACGGCATCAAGGAGCCGCAGGACCCGGTCGATCGTGATCTTCTGTAGGCTACCGGACAGGATCCCCGTCACCGCACTGCGGGACAAGCCGGAGCGTCGGGCCACCTCCGCGTGGGTCAGATGCTGGCGGTCCACCTCCCGCCTTACCGCGGCAATCAGCTGGGCCTTCAGCAGCGCCTCCAGGCCCCGGCTCTTCGAAATCCCTAGCTGCGCTGCCAGGCGGTGTGCTGACGTCGTTCGCTTCATGGCCGCACCTCCTTGAACCGCCGCCGCGCCAGCTCGATATTGCGCTGCGGTGTCGTTTCGGTTGTCTTTTTGAATGAATGCAGGACGTAGATTCTCCCGCGCTCGATGAACGCGTAGATGATTCGATACTGCCCGGATTTAATCCTTCAGGCGAAGTTCGTGTACTCCGGTCCCAATTACCGGCATGGGACGTGAGAGTGGCATCGCTAGCCTGAGGCCAGCATCCAACCGCGCCAGCGCATCGGCAAGGTCGCCGCGCACTTCGATTGGCAGCCGCTGCAACTCGCGTTGGCACGCCTTCAGGACGACGATCACGCACGACAGTGTCTCATAAATGAGACTGGTTGTCCAGACCGTAAACGATCTGAAACGGGATACGTCCCATTCCGATGCCCTCCCGGCGGGGTCTACCGTCGGGAACGGATCGCCGAGTTGCTGGCGGCACCGCTGATGTTGGCGGCGACCAATGTTTGCAAACATTTTGCAAACCCACGGAATAAAATTGGCCGGATTTGCCCGGGACGCGATGGGACAACGATTCACCAAACAACAAATATAAGAGGCAGTTACGTAACCAGACGGGACTGGATGGGATGGCGGCCGGACGCCTTCAAAACCGCGTGGGCGGCCGTAAGGTCGCCGGCGGGTTCGACTCCCTTCCTCCTCCGCCAATCGTCATCACTGCGATACGTGAGCTCGAAATGCCGGCGTGGTGGGTGCGTGCACGTGGCTAGCGGGCGGACCTCGGACTGGGAGCGGCCTAGGCGCGAAAGCGCCGCTACGCAGGCATACCAGTTGACCTTGGGGCGGGAAGCGGAGTATGGAGCTTCGCGATGCGGGAGCGGGCTGGGTGACGCGCATCGCCCCTCTCCGCAGCGCGTCGGAGTGATACCGCCATCATAGAGGAGAGGAGATCGCAATGAAGTACCTTGCTACCATCGCACTGGTCGCTGCCTTCGCCGGAGCCGCGTATGCTGACGGGGCCGCCACCTACGCCGCCAAGTGCAAGATGTGCCATGGGGCGGCCGGAGAAGGCACGAAGATGGCCCCCGAGCCCATCAAGGGCAAGTCCGAAGCCGACAGCCTCAAGGCCATCAACGAGGGCAAAGGCAAGATGAAGCCCGTCAAGATCAACGACGCCGCCGACGTGGCGAAGTTCGTCGCCGGCCTCAAATAGGGCCGGTCTTTACCTCGGCTAGGACTCCGCGGTGGACGACACGCGGGCCAGGGCTGCCCGAAGAAAACGCGACTTGACCTGCTCGCTGGCGAGCGCACGCTGCACGCCGGGAAGGCGGGTGAGGGTTCGGAAGACCTGGTTCAGAAAGCGGCTACCGCGGCTCCCCCCCGCATCGAAGAGGAGTTGCGCCAAGTGCCCACGTTCGATCGCCATGCGCAAGCTGCGCTCGATGGCGTTCGCGGGAACGTAGCGACGCTTGGGCCGGCGCGCCATGGTCATCGCGTGCTTCTTGCACGCGTCGCCACAGACCCCGCAACCGATGCAGCGGTCGGCGTTGACCACGGGATGCAGGTCATTCTTGCGCGTTGCCTCGACGCGCTGCGCCACCATGGTGATGGCCGTGATCGGACAGGCGCGCGAGCAGCGTGAGCAGCCGCTGCACTTCTCGAGGTCGCTATGGGCGACGAATCCGCTCGGGTTGACTGCGGGCAGGTCGAACCGGTTGATGGCCTCGAGCTGGCCGCAGCAGCAACCGCAACAGTTACAGATGTAGCTGGGCCGGTTACGCACGTTGTCGGCAATCTGGACGAGACCGTGCTCGCGGGCGGCGATCATCAGGTCCATCGCCTCGGACTTCTCGATGCCCCGGCCGAACTTGCGCTGGATGACGAAGTTGGCAGCGCCGCCCAGGGACAGGCACACTTCCTGCGGCGCATCGCACGCCTTGCCCAGATGCGCAGCCTTATGCCGGCAGTAGCAGTGGGCAACAGCCCACGTCTGCGCTTCCGAGAGGATCGCGGTCGCGCGTTCCCAGTCGAGCACGTCGGGCATCGGTTCGTCGCCGAGCGCGCTCTCGTGCACCAGAGCCCGGCCGATCACCGTGTCGCCACCGAACACCTCGCGGGCAAAGGTGCCGTCGGAATGGGTGTAGGCCTCGAGCGCTTCCGCCATGCGCTTCTTCGGGATGCCATCATTGACGCGCATCATCGAGAACTCGATGAAGCCAACGACGGGCGGCGACAGGAGGTACTTGGTCTTCCCCGTGTCGGGATGGACCAGGTCAAGGACGAGCCCCTTGTCGCACATGGCGTCGAGGCGCGGCTTGAGCTCGTTCGCAGCGATACCGAGACGAGTGGCGAGGTGCCCCAGGTCCGTCGGCATGACCGGCAATTTCGCCGCCAACGCGGCCTCCTCCGGCGTGTAGACGATCTCGAGAATCTCGCGCCATCCCTGCCAAGCGTGCGGGTCCCGCGGCTCGGGTAGAGCCACCTGGCCGCCCTCGAGACGCCGCACGAGCGCACGATACTCTGTCTTCACCTGACTCAGGTGTCCCATCGCGCCCACTCCTGCTTGCTTATGTCCCTCTCCGAGCGCACGATCAAGCCGAACGAGCGTTCACTACCCCGGCGGCATCACGCAAAGGACGATGGGGCGCGAATGGGGACGCAGGTCACTGACCACGTCGGCGTGCGTGCGCTTCCCGCAATGAATGTGTCGCTTGATCACAGCATTTGGCTATGGTAGCGGGCAGCCCGTCTTGTTCACGGCGAGAGAGAAGGACGCGGCACTGGCCATCGCGGCTAACAACCCCAGTGTGCTGGCCGGCACGCTGGGCAACGCAGCCGTGCGGCCGGGGAGGCTAGCGTGAAGCTCGGCCTGCGCCTCAATCTGTACCGGGCGGCGCAATTCTCGATGCCTGTCGACGCCATCCGGCACGCCGAGCGCCTGGGGTACCACTCGGTCTGGACGGCCGAGGCCTATGGGTCGGACGCACTGTCGCCGCTTGCCTATCTGGCCGCCGTCACCGATCGGATCAAGCTCGGCACCGCGGTGGTTCAGCTGGCCGCCCGCCCACCGGCCACGCTCGCCATGCACGCCATGACGATTGACGCGTTGGCCGGCGGCAACCGGGTGATCCTGGGGATCGGCGTATCCGGCCCGCAGATCGTCGAGGGCTGGTACGGCCAGCCGTGGGGGCGGCCCAATCTGCGGCTGCGCGATTACATCACGATTATCCGCAAGGTACTCGACCGGACCGAGCCGGTCGCGCATACCGGTCCCGAGCTTCAGCTGCCGTACACCGGTCCCGGTGCCCTCGGCCAGGGCAAGGCGCTCAAGTCGATCATGCACCCGGTGGCGCCGATTCCAATTTGGCTGGCCACCAATGCCCCTCGAAACACGGCCTTGGCGGCCGAGCTGTGTAACGGCTGGTTGCCCATGGGGCTGGGCCCAAGCGGTGTGCCCGAGACTCTGCGGGGTCGGCCGGATTTCGAGGTGTTCACCGCAGCCACTGTGCAGATCACCGACGACGTCAAGGGCGCACTCGATGCCATGCGCCCGCTCACCGCGATGTATGTTGGCGGGATGGGCAGCGAGTCGCACAATTTCCACCGGGACAACATGGCGCGCTGCGGCTTCCCCGAGGCCGCCAATCGGATCGGCGAGCTGTGGCGCGCCGGGCGGAAGGCGGAGGCCATGGCCGCCGTCCCGGAGGAGTTCCTGGAGCAGTCGGCACTGCTGGGATCGCCAGAGCGGATCCGCCGCCGATGGCAGGCCGGCTACGCGCCGCCCGGCGTCACCGGCGTGATCATTGACGCCGACCAAGCCGAGGCGCGCGAGTTGATGGCGGACCTGGCCGGCACCCGAGAGGAGGCAAGAGGATGAGCCCATATAACCTGCTGCTGATCGATACGCCGGCCGAGGGAGTGCGGCGGATCACCCTCAACCGGCCCGAGAAGCGCAACGCCATCTCCACCCCGATGCGCACCGAGTTGCTCCATGCCCTGCGGGCACACGACAACGAACCTGACGCGCGCGTGACCATCATCCGGGGGGCCGGCCCGTGCTTCTCCTCCGGTTACGATCTCAGCTCGCCGTTGATGGAGAACCCGCCATTCTACTCTGCGCCCGGCGACGGCCAGTGGGCTCGGCAAGCCAACGACACCTGGTTCAGTGTGTGGGACCTCGCGAAGCCGGTGATCGCCCAGATCCACGGCTACGCGATCGCTGGGGCCACGGAGCTCGCCTCGGCCTGCGATCTGGTGTACGTGGCGGCGGACGCGAAGATCAGCTACCCGGTGGTCAGGGTGGCAAGCCCCCCGGATTGGCAATACCATACGGTGCTCCTTGGCCTGCGCCACGCGATGGAGCTGATGCTCACCGGCGACGCCATCGATGGCACCGAGGCCGCCCGGATCGGCTTCGCCAACCGGGCATACCCGGCCGACGAGCTGGAGCGCGAGGTGCTGGCGATCGCAGTGCGGATCGCCGGCGTGCCGAGCGAGCTCTTGCAGATCAACAAACGTTCCGTGCATCGGGCGTTCGACGTGTGGGGCGCCCGGGCCGCGATCCGCGCGGGCACCGAGCTGCAAGCCCTCGCCGCCCACACCGAGGCGGCGGCGCAGTTCAAGGCGAACGCGCTGGCGGCGGTCAAGCAGGCCGTCAAGGGCGGCTGACCGAGGCGTCCGCCGCGCCACTGTTTCCCCCGCGGCCCCGCGCGCGGTTCCGCTGGACGGCGGTGGCCACGCTGCACTACTCTCTGCCTGATGACGACAGCGGATTGGGGCTTCGCAAACGAGCTGGAGGATATCAGCGGCGCCATTGCCATCGTTGGCGTCGGCGACGCGGATTATACGCAAGCGTCCGGACGCACGACGCAAGAGATTGCGGCGCAGGCCACGGAACGGGCGCTGGCGGATGCCGGGCTGCGGCCCGCGGACATCGACGGCCTGATGTACACACCGTACGTTGCCGACCAGTTCGACGCCGCGGCATTTCACGCGCATTTCGGTACGGCCCATCCGCTGTGGGTATCGCAGAACGGCGGCGGCATGGTGTGGGCCGGTTCGGCGCCGTACGACGCCGCGCTCGCGATCCGCAGCGGCGAGGCCACGTACGTCCTCAATACGTTCGCGGTCGCCTGGGCCACGCAGCGACAGCAGATGGTTGGCGGACCCGGACAGGTGCACGCCGATGATCTGTACAAACAGAACCTCGAGGTGCCGTTCGGCTGGTTTCCGCAACCGGTGTACTTTGCCACCGTCGCGCGGCGCCACATGCACGAGTTCGGCACCACCGTCGAACAGCTCGGCGCCATCGCGGTCGCGTGCCGGCGCCATGCGACGCTCACCCCCAACGCGGTGATGCGGGCCAAGCCGTTGTCCCTTGGGGACTACCTGCGCAGCCCGCTGATCGCCGACCCCTTCCGCAAAGAGGATTGCTGTCTGATTTCCGACGGCGGCGCCGCCTACGTCATGACCTCGGTGGAACGGGCACGCGATCTGCGTCGGCCGATCATCGCCGTCCTCGGCGTCGGTGTCGGCACTTCGGGTGCCGGCGTGTACTGGTCGCAGCAGCAGGCCTTCACCTCGACACCGCAGGTCTTCGCCGCACCCAGCGCCTTCGCGATGGCGGACATCTCCCGTGACGCGGTCGATGTCCTCGCCTGCTACGATCCGTTCACCATCGTCTCGCTGATGCAGATCGAAGACATGGGGTTCTGTCCGAAGGGCGAAGGCGGCCGCTTCGTCGAAGGGGACACCCTCCACTTCGACTCCGGAAAACTGCCCTACAACACGCACGGGGGCCTGTTGTCCCACGCCTACGTGCTGGGCGTCGCGCACGTCGTCGAGGTGGTCCGCCAACTCCGCGGCGAAGCGGCGGCGCAGGTGGACGGCGCATCGGTGGGGGTCTTTGGCGGCTATTCGGGGCCACAAGCCAGCACGTTGATTCTCGGGAGGCAGTGATGCATCCGGACTTTCCGTTGCCCGACGTCACCTGGGAACCGACGCGCGAGTTCTGGGCCAGTGCCGCGCGTGGCGCACTCGTCATCACGCGCTGCGACGCCTGCGCGCGTTACGTGTGGTATCCCGAACCGCCGTGCCGTCACTGCGGCGGCAACCAGCTCACGTGGACACGGGTCAGCGGGCGCGGCAGCTTGTTCTCGTGGTCGGTCGTGCACTTCGCGTGGATCCCACAATTCCGGGAGCAGCTGCCGTTCGTGACGGGCCTGGTGGCATTGGCGGAGGACCCGGCAGTTCGGGTGGTGAGCTACATCGTCGACTGCCCTCCGGCGCAGCTCCGCTGCGACATGCCGCTGCGCGCCGTGTTCCGGCCGCTCCGTTACCCGGGTGTGGCGCGCGAGGTGATGGCGCCGCTGTTTGCCCCCGAGCGCTAAGCCGCGGCCACCGCGAGCTTGACAAAGCACCGCATTAGAGGTCGTAAAGGTGGGACCCTGGTAGCGGTCGGGCCTGGCCGTGTCGCTGTCGGCGCGCGGGCAGTCATTTCCTCAGAAAGGAAGCACGGACGGATGAATCGACTACTCGATAAAGTTGCCATCATTACCGGAGCGGGACAGGGCATTGGAAAAGGGATCGCGCGGCGCTTCGCGTCGGAGGGAGCCAAGACGATCATCGCGGAGATCAACGCCGAGATCGGTAACGCCACCGCCACAGAGACTGCAAAGGACTTTGGTGTGCAGTCCGTCTTCGTCAAGACCGACGCGGGCGACAAGGACAGCATCCGGGCGATGGTGGAGCAGACCGTGAGCACCCTCGGGCGGGTGGATATTCTCGTCAACAACGCCTGGGCCGGTCTCGGTTACTCCCGCGTCGAGCACATGTCGGATGCCCACTTGGCCAACGCCGCCAAGTTCGGACTGCACGGGGTGCTGTGGGCCATGCAGGCCGTCTTCCCATACATGCGCAAGAATGGCGGTGGCCGCATCATCACCATGTGCTCGCTGAACGGCGTCAACGCCCATCTGTACACCGCGGACTACAACGCCGCGAAGGAAGCGGCCCGGGCCCTGACCCGCACGGCGGCGCGCGAGTGGGCGCGGCACAATATCCTGGCCAACGTCATCTGCCCAGCCGCGGCCACCCCGGCGTACGTCGCGTTTCGCGACGCCGCCCCGGAAAACGCCGCCGCCTTGCTCAAACAGAATCCGATCGGGCGCATGGGCGACCCGGAGCACGACATCGGCGGCGTGGCCCTGTTCCTCGCGTCGGAAGATTCCTGTTATGTCACCGGCAACACGATCTTCGCCGACGGTGGCAGCCACATCAACGGCGTGTCGTGGGATCCCGGTCTGCCGGATTAACCGAAG
>JAGDMS010000295.1 GCA_017860575.1 Deltaproteobacteria bacterium
CAGAGAAAGGTATCACCGGCGTCAAGCAGATATTCACCGGAGACCCCAATTTTTACCTGCTCTACTATCCCGGCTCGGGTGATAATGCACGGATCACCAGCGATCTGGGCGCCAAGTGGGAATTTGCTGAGGGGACCATGATAAAACCCTACATGTGCTGTAAACTATTCCACGCGGCGATCTACGCGGTGACATCTATCATCAAAGACAATGGTCTGGACCCGTTGACGATACAGGAAATCGACGTGCGCGTTTGCGGAGCGGCACCACAACCTTTCTTTGCCCAACCCAACTACAATCCGCAGACATTTGTTGCCTGTCAATTCAGCGCGCCTTGGTCTATCGCGAGTGGAGCCATCGACGGTCACCTGTTCCTCGACTCATACACGGACATCTTTCGAGAAGATGTACGTAAAATGACTCATAAGGTGAAGTTTATCTTTGATAAGTCTCTTCCAAAGTGGCCGGTGATAGTCACGATTACGGTAGGTGGTAAGCAATACACCAAACGAGTAGACTACTGCATCGGACATCCCAGGAACCCGGTGGATTGGGAGTGGCTACGTGAAAAGCTCGATTTGTGCGCGGCCCACAGCGTAACAACCATTCCGGAAGGGATCCTGAAACAGTTGGCTACAACAATCCGTGACCTAGAAGAAGTTGGGGACACGGGCGAGATCATTGGACTGCTGACGCCATAGACTGTTGGAGCTTCAACGCGATAATCGGACGGGAAATAATCGGCGTGCGGGTCGCGCTGCGACGGCAGTCAACAGCACTTCTCTACCGCGAGGACGCTTCCGGCTGCAGCTGCGCGGATTGCGGACCCTGCAGGATGCTGGCAAGAACAGGCGGACGCTCTCCATCCGCTTGATCCAGGATCGCCTGCTGGTTGGCCGATAGGCCGCTGAAGACCTGCGCCACGTTGTGCGTTTCAACCGGGACGTTGCCGTGAGTCATCGCCGTCTCCTCCCAGGCCACCGGCGCCGTGGGCGCTTTCCACGCTTGCACTCCGCCAACCCGGGCGCGACTTCTTTATTTGACAAACGAGCCGAAGACAGATTATTAGTGAGCATACCTCATTCCTGACACGGGAGAGCGCGTTGGGGGAGTACGGATAGGGTGAGCATGACTCACCGCACCGGACAGACGAATCAAGACGCCGCCGATGAAACGGTCATCGCAATGAAGAACGAACCGCATCTCCCCGCCGCGTGCCGCTTGTCAAGGGCCGAGATTTCACGGATCGCTGCCGAGGCCGGCATTCCAGCGGAGGTGGGCCGACTGCAACCTCTTCCGCATTCTGCTCCACAGCCCGGGCGTGCGGCGCTATTCGCTCTGGCAATGGCTCCAGCCGATCGGGCCAGAGGGAGCCCACCGATCCAGAGCGCCAACACTGGGCGAACATAACTATGAAATCCTGCAGGGGGAACTGGGACTCTCAGGCGATGAAATCGCTCGTCTCGCTTCCAAAGAGGTTATTGGCACCATCTCGAAAGGACTCGGGTGAAAGGGGGACCGGATCAATGAGCGAAAGGAATAGTCAAGCGCGCGGCGCAAGAACTGCGCGACGGCTGCAAGGCGGGTGCATGGTACGGGTCGAATCGACCGCGTGGTTACGAGTGATCGTGGCTGCCGGCCTGCTGTTGCCGAGCGTGAGTGCGGCGCAGGTCGCCAAGGGGAAAACGGCCGCGGGTGGGGTGGAGATCGAGGAAATCACCGTTACCGCGCAAAAACGGGAAGAGAGTCTGCAAGAGATCCCGGTCTCCGTGACCGCGTTCAGCAGCGAGGTGCTGAAGGAAAAAGGGGTCGTCAATGTGGTCACGCTCGGCGAGAGCGTGCCGAACCTGCGTGTGTCACCGCAGACCACGACGCAGTCGGGGACGGTGGTGTCGATGCGCGGCACCGGCCAGGGTAACCCGAACCCCGTGTTCCAACAGGCGGTCGGCCTCTACGTCGACGGCGTGTACATCGCGCAGCAACAGGGGTCCAACATCGATGTCGAGGACCTCGAACGCGTCGAGGTGTTGCGCGGGCCGCAGGGCACCCTGTTCGGCCGCAATACTATCGGCGGCGCGGTGAACTTCGTCTCGAAGAAGCCCACGGAGGACCGGTCCGTTTACGCCTCGACCCAGGTTGGAAATTTTGACACGTTCAATCAGCGGCTCACGCTCAATGTCCCGGTGATCGGCAAGAACGGCTTCATGCAGTCGGACGCCATCGGGACGTTGAGCATCCGGCAGAACGTCGCGTACAAGCACCGCGACGGCTATTTCGACAACAGCTCGCCGACCTCGGTGCGCGCGAGTGGCAGCAGCAATTTCGACAACCTGAACCGCATCTTCTCGATGACCGGCTTGCGCTGGCAGCCGACCAAGAACGTCACCGTGGATTACAGCGGCGAGTACCATCGCTATCGCGACAACCCGCGGGTGGGCCAGGTGACGTACATCTATCCGGGGTCGCCGGTGTCGGGACGAGTCGCTTCCCTCGATCTGAGGCCATACCAGCAGCGCAACCGCGTGGATTCGACCGGCAACAACGCGGTGTGCGTCAACGGCCAGCCCGAGTGCAACCACCGGCTGAAGGATGATGGCAACCATCGCATGCACATCCTGACCGGCACCTGGGACGTGGGCGAAGTGGGGCCGCTGGGCAAGGTCACCGTGAAATCGATTTCGGCCTATCGCTCGTTCACGCACCAGAGCGACACGGACATCGATGGTAGCCCCCTGCATCTGGCGGATTTCGCCTCCACCCTGAATGTCCAGCACTGGAGCGAGGAACTGCAATGGGTCGGGGCGGCTCCGCGCGTCAACTACATCATCGGCGGCTACTACTACGGGGAATACAGCGATCTCGATCAGTCGCAGACGTTCTTTGGCAATCCTTCGATGTACCAAGCCACCGTCAAAACCAAGTCGTACGCGCCGTTCGGCCAGATCACCTACACCCCGCCGATTTTGGGCGACCGGATCAGCATCACGGGCGGCGTGCGCTACACGGCCGAGCAGGTGCACACGGACCGCGGGGCGCAGGCGCCCCGGAGTCCCACCAATCCGAACCTGAACTGGCATGCCGGGGTCGGCACGGCGTTCAACGGCAGCGACGGGCTGTCGCCGATGGGCAATATCTCCGTGCAGGCGACGGACAATCTGATGGCCTATTTCCGTGTGGCGCGCGGCTTCAAGGGCGGGGGGTTCAACGGTTCGACGACCGACAAGCGGGTGTTCCTGACTAACGTGTTCGGACCGGAGAAGCTGCTGCAGTACGAACTGGGTTTCAAGTCGCAGTGGTTCGACAACCGGCTGCGGCTCAACGCCGACGGGTTCTACAGCGACTACAAGGACCTGCAGGCCAGCGTCTTCCGCGCCAGCCCGGAGCTGGGCTCGCTCAGCCTGATCGAGAATGCCGGCGCCGCGGAAATCTGGGGGACCGAGGTGGAGGCGACCGCAGTGCCGCTTCGCGGCGTCGAAGTGACGGCCGGGTATAGCTTCACGTCGCCGAAGTACACCGAGTTCCTCGACCAGCAATTTGGGACAGACGGCAAGCCGATCTTCAATCCCGACGGCAGTCCGAAGCTGCGCGACGTGGCGAGCCAGATGTCGTTCCCCTTCACCCCCGAGCACCAGGCGATGCTGGGGGTGACCTACACGGCACCGGCCACCGCCAGCGGCGTCTTC
Organism: Deltaproteobacteria bacterium; assembly: GCA_017860575.1. Classification (GTDB taxonomy): domain Bacteria; phylum Desulfobacterota; class Binatia; order HRBIN30; family HRBIN30; genus JAGDMS01. The sequence goes on from JAGDMS010000295.1 coordinate 3,684, forward strand.
TCGGCGCATATGGACGCCTATTGGCAGGACAAGACGTTGTTCACCCCCAATGCCGCACCTCCTGGCGCCCAGGCCGTCAAGGCGGCCAACTACGCGCTGATCAACGGCCGGCTGCAGTTCGCCGGCATTCCGCTCAGCAAAGGCTCGCTTGACCTGGCGGTGTTTGGCCGCAACCTGGCCGACAAGAAATATCGCGACTTCGGCATCGACTTCAGTTCCTCGCTGGGGTGGGCGGTCGACACCTACGGCCCGCCGCGCACCTTCGGCTTGGAACTGGCGTACCACTTTACCGCGGGAGAAGCCGTGCCACCGCCACCGGCTCCCGTAGCCCAGGCGCCGCCGCCGCCCCCGCCGGCCAAGAAGAAGATCGTGCTGCGCAGCGTGCACTTCGATTTCGACAAGGCGACGCTGAAGGCGGACGCGAAGCCGATTCTCGACGAGGCGGTGCAGGTGTTGAAGCAGGAGGGCAGCGTCGACATCGTCGTCGAGGGGCACACCGACAGTGTCGGCACCGACCGGTACAACCTCGGCCTGTCACGGCGGCGTGCCGAAACGGTCCGCAGCTACCTGGTGGATCATGGAGTGGCCAAGTCGCGGATCACGGCGGAAGGCATGGGCGAGTCGAAGCCCGTGGCCTCCAACGACACCGCCGACGGTCGGGCACAGAACCGCCGCGTGGAACTCCACGTCAGGTAGCTGCCAACATTCTCCATGGAACCGGTGATCGCCTGGACGCGGGCACGCGGCAATCTTCGAACAGCAGAGCAGTTCGCTGGTGGGGCGGCCGCGATGGCCCATCTTGATCAGCTTCTGGGCCACCCGAAAGCCGGGGAAAGTCTTTCCAACCAGGAAAGCTGCAGAGTTGCCCTTGGCGTCCAAGCCGGCGCCTCCGTAGCTGTTCGGCACCGTCACGCCGAAGTAGCCCTTCTGGCCGATGATCGGGAAGATATGCTCGGGCCACCACTCTTCGTCGTCCATGCGCTGGGCCAGGGGGGTACAAATCCTGGCGGGCGAAGCGGTCCGCCTGATCCAGAATCTCCTGCTCGTTCGCCAACAACCGCTAAAGAGCTGGGCTACGTTCGCCGTGCCGGCCGCCGCTGTGCGGTGAGAACTCATCGCGTTCTCCCTTTCTGCCCCAGCGTCTCAGGCTCGCCCTCCTGCGTACGCGTTGCGATCGCCCTTGACAACCTTGCAGAATCTCGCAAGTTCGTCTGGTTATGCCAGGGCATCATACCACCGGAGCCACCCCCCGTGGCATTGCGCTTCCACGCCACCAAGGGTCCAGCAGCACCATGGCGCAGACCGCGGTGAGAGTCCGAGCGGTCCGCCGTGCCCCGGCCGAACGTATCGCCGAGATTCTGGCGACCGCGTTCGAGGTGTTCTCCGAACGCGGCTACGACAACACGCCCGTGTCGGTGATTGCTGAGCGCCTCGGCGTGGTCGAGGGGACGATCTACAAATACTTCGAGAGCAAGCGCGACCTGCTAATGAAAGTGCTCGTGAACTGGAACCGGGGAATGGTCGAGGACTATGCTCAGCACCTCCCGGGCATCAAGGGCACGCGACAGCGCTTGCGCTACGTCATCTGGCGCCATTTGCAGGTCATCCGGGAACGACCCCTCCTCTGCCGGCTCATGTTCAGTGAGGTGCGTGCGGAATACGATCACTTTCAGTCGGCTTTCTACGAGCAGAACCGCATCTACACCAAGTTCCTGATCAGCGTCTTGGAAGAAGGAGTGGCATCGGGTGAATTCCGGAACGATCTGCCGCTTGGGCTGGTGCGCGACATGGTGTTTGGCTGTATCGAGCGTCACAGCTGGAATTACCTGTGGGGACGGGGCGGGCTGGACGTCGAAACCATTGCCGACCAGATCATCGCGATCATCTGTGATGGCATTTTGACGCCCAATCGAACCGCCGCGGTGCGGGGCGAGTCCGATCGTCTGGCCGGCCTCGTGGATCGGCTGGAAAGGTTGCTCCCGCCGCGCACCGGTCGTGAAAAACCCTGATGACGTGTTGGTCTCGAGTCCGTTTCGCAGCGCCCAGGAGCATCAGCGCTCCGAATCTTCTGAGACCGTTGAGTTCAGTAGCCAGGGAGTCACCTGATCGGTCCGGCGACGTCGGATCATTTTGCAGTGCCGGAGTGGAAACCGAACGGAGGGACAACAGGAGACGCTGATTCATCAGTCTAGGAAGCGCGCGGTGCCATTATTCTCTTTTTCGGGACCGATGGGCTTTGCCCTCAATGGGGTCGGGGGCCATCAGTTCGGGCACACCCCTTGCTTTTTAGTGTAGTGCGAGAGGGTATTGGATGAACGCAGCGCTGAGAAGGATTTCATGCCCGAGCTGCTGCATCCTGACAGCGGCCCTCGTGGCATCGTTGGCGTTGGTTGGATGCGACGACGACGACGATTTCACCGAAACATATCAGAACTGTCGGGTCGCTGATTACGGGGGAGGCGAGCAGTACAAACTCTGCTGCACGGCGGTTTGCGAATACCATTACCACTACGACTACTGGGACGACGACGAATACGAGGTCGAGTGCCAGGAGAATCCGACCTGTTCCACCGCCACGGGCTCCGCTTGCCCCGACTGGGTGATCGAGGACCAAGGCTATCCCCCTTGCCTCTATTGAGGCCGTGCGACGCGGACGCGGCAGTCGTGACCGCCGCTTCGACGAGCAACACTCCCCCCACGGGAGCCATATCTCGATGCCTTGGTAGTGGTCCGAAAGCGTATGCTTTCGAGCTTCGCCGCGGACTGCTGCTTCTGCTTGCTTGAGTGCCCGATGTGGTACGCGTGCGTGTAACTGACCGTCCGCGGCGCGCGATTCTGTTGGCTGAGCATTTCCGCGTATCGGCCTTGGATATCGAGAGGGGTGGATGTACCGTGGCGCGTACAGCGCAGAGCGATACGGCGTGGTAGCTCCTTGTCCCGGGGCTCATCTTCGCGTGGGCGTGGCGACGACGGAGAAGCTGACCATTCTGGTACACGATACGTGATGCAGGTTGCCGCCGACATGGCCCCTCGGTCGGCTGCGTCGGGAGGCGCCAAAGAAACGCCTGCGAAGGTACCCCCGGGCAAACGGTAGCACGCGAAGGCTACGTCAATATCCGTAGCCACTCCTGTGAATCGACGCCCACAGCTGAGCCCGGCAATCCCTTTTTGCCAGTGCGGCTTCAGTTGGTGACGCTGTGCCTACCGGCACGAAGGCATTCGAACGTGATTTGGTCAAAATTGTGGTTGAGAACCTGAGCAGTGGGACTACAGTGACCACCGAGATGGTGAGGAAGGCGATGAGACGCATAATTCGCCATCTTCGAGATTGCCTTCTATTGGCGACGCTGTGCGCCTCGCGTGGGGTGGCGTCCGCGCCGGCGAATCTCGATCTGGTGGGTTATGTGCCCGACGTTGGCCAGGCCAAGGACGTGGCGATCGATGCCCAATCCGGTTTGGCGTACGTCGCGTCGATGCAGTTTGGGCTGGCGGCAGTGGATATAACAAACCCCGCACGCCCGGTGGTCTTATCGACAGCCAGTCCTGCCTTTTACGGTGAAGACGTTGCGGTGGACGG
>JAGDMS010000106.1 GCA_017860575.1 Deltaproteobacteria bacterium
TCGGCGCGCCCACCATCGCGAAAGCAGCGGCGGAGAACCAGTTCCTGGGAGTGCTGTTCGTGGGCAGCTTCTGGGGCTGTCTCGTCGGGTCGAAGGTCTGCCTGGCCACGCTCGTGGGTAGGTCAAGACATCAGCTAAGCGATCGCGCGTATCGCACGGTCATGCGCGTGCTCGGTCTCTTGCTGGTGGCGTTTGCGGGGTTGTTGATTTACGACGGCTGCAAGATCATCGCAGGTCGCGGCGCCTGAAGCGAGGAGGCAGACTATCTGGCGGCGTGCGAGGACGGCGTGGCGGGGGCGCGCATCCACCACGGGTCTACGTCCACCGGCTCCGGCCGCAGCGCCGGGGCGGCACCGAGGGTGGCAAGCTCGTCGACTACCATAGCGGCTGCCGTGGATGCGGCGTCGTGTATGGGCGCGCTTAATCCCGCCCCCTGCTCCAGGGAGAGCGGGATCGTGCCGATCAGCAGCACGTGGCGCGGACCGTCACCGGCGAACTGGGCGATCAAGAGTGTTTCCTGTACCGCTGGATCATGCGGGCTGACACGAGGTTTGGCGGGCATCCGGGTGAGCTCCTCGTTGCGATAGCGCCGCAACTCGCCTGGTCGTCCGGTCGCGCCCACCGCGTCGACCAGGATCACCGCCTCCCGCCCCTGCAGATAGGTGACGAGATCGAGTCCAGGGGTGCCGACATCCACCAGCGTGACGTCGGTGGAAAACTCCCAGCGGCTGTGCAGTAGGGCGAGCACGAACGGCCCGAAGCCGTCGTCTCCGAACAGCACGTTGCCCAGACCGATGACCGCGATGCGTGCGCGGGTGGCTGTGGCGGTGCTCACAACACTTTCACCGTCGCGGTCGTCCGTCCCTCCATGTCGAGTGTGTGGATGGCGCACGCCATGCACGGATCGAACGAGTGTACTGTCCGCAGCAGTTCAAGCGGCTTGTCCGGGTTGGCAACCGGGTTCTTGAGCAACGCCGCCTCGTACGGGCCGGGCACGTCGCGTTCGTCACGCGGGCTCGCGTTCCAGGTGGTCGGCACGACGGCCTGGTAGTTAGAGAGGATACCGTCCTTCACCACGACCCAGTGCGACAGGGCACCGCGCGGTGCCTCGTGAAACCCGACACCTTCGACCGCGTCTTTCGGGAAACTCGGAGGGTTGAAGGTGTGCGCGTCGCCACTGGTGACATTCTTGACCAGGAGTTGCCAATGCCGCACGGCGAGATCGGACAAGACCGCGGCGCGGATCGCACGCGCCAGGTAGCGTCCCATGGTCGACTGGAGCTTATCAACGGTGATGCGATGGCCGGCGACCGCGGAGACACGTTCCAACGCCAGGTCCGTCCACTTGCGGGTCAGTTCGTGCTGCTGTGCGTAGGCCACGAGCACGTTGGAGAGCGGGCCCACTTGCATCGGCTTGCCTTCGAAGCGCGGCGCTTTCACCCAGGTATACTTTCCATCATCTTTGAAGTCGGTATAGTCGGGATTGGTTTCCCCCTTCCACGGGTGCAGGGCGCCGCTGCCCTTGTACCACGCGTGGGTGTGGTCCTCGACGACGCTCTGCCGGAAATAGGCGTCGCGTGCACCGCTGATGCTCTTCACGCTGCCGAGGTTGCCGTCGAAGATCGTGCCGCCGGGGATGTCGAAGATGGTAGACCGTGTGTCGGTAGGAAGGTCTGGTACGGCGAGGTAGTTCTTGACGCCAGCGCCGATATCGAACCATTCCGGATAGAAGCCGGCAATCGCGCAGGCATCGGGGAAGTAAACCTGCTGCACAAACGGGACCACCTCGTCGAGGAGATCCTTCAGCATGTACAGCCGATCCATGTTGAGGGTCGCCAGACTGTCGAGGTTGATGGCATTCATGACCCCGCCGACGGCAAGGTTCTGGATGTGGGGCGTCTTGCCGCCGAGGATGCCAACCACCTGGTTGGCCTTGCGCTGGAACTCGAGCGCTTGCAGGTAATGGGCGAGTGCCAGCAGGTTCACCTCGGGGGCGAGCTTCATGGCGGGGTGGCCCCAGTAGCCGTTGGCGAAGATGCCGAGTTGGCCGCTCTCCACCAGGCCCACGACTTTCTTCTGCACCCGGGCCATTTCCTGGCGGGAGTTCCCCGGCCAGTCCGACAGGCTCTGGGCAGTCGTCGCGGCCTTCGCCGGATCCGCCTTTGGGATGGTGGTGACGTCGACCCAGTCGAGTGCTGACAGGTGGTAAAAATGGACGATGTGGTCGTGCAGCCCATGCGCGAGCATGATCAGGTTGCGGATGTATTGCGCGTTGAGTGGGACTTCCAGGCCGAGGGCATCCTCGACGGCGCGCACCGAGGCCAAAGCGTGTACGGTGGTGCAGACCCCGCAAAAGCGTTGGGTGAACAGCCAAGCCTCGCGCGGATCGCGCCCGCGCAGGATGGTCTCGATGCCGCGCCACATGGTGCCGGAGGCCCAGGCTTTCTGCACCTGGCCGCCGTCGACGACGGCGTCGATGCGCAAGTGCCCTTCGATGCGGGTAATAGGATCGATGGTAATGCGAGCCATGGAGGGTCCTTTCTCTTACGCTTCCGCTGCGCGCGGCACGCCGGCAAGGATAGGGAAGTTCTTGATGAGCAGGATGTACCCGGTGACCTCGGCGGCCACGAGTCCGACCGTGATCAGGATTTCGGGGATGTTCGGGAAATATGACCAGTTGATCCCTGGTTGGAAGGCGAGCAGGAAGACGTCGAAACGATAAAGCGCGCCACCGAGCAGCAGGAACATGGACGCGCGAAACAAGGTTCCCAGGTTCCGTCGCTGGCGCTCCTCGCGTAACAGTGCCAGCGCCGCGAAAAAGAGGCCGAACTCGATCAGCGACATGACGCTGAAAACGTCAAATGTGAACAGCTCCGCGATCTGTTGGCGCATGACCAGGTCGACGAGGCGGATGGTCAGGTACAGGAGCATTACGGGGCGCATTACCGAGCCCAATCCGGCGAGCATCTCCATGTCGGGCGGGCGGCCGAGCAACCGTGACGACAGTGTGCTCTCGAGGACGACGATGCCGAAGCCCATCCCGATGCATGAGATTAAGAACAACACCGGCAGCATGATGGTGTTCCAGAGGGGGTGCAGGCGCGGCCCGCTGAGCAGCAGCAGCGACCCCAGGCCGGATTGGTGCATGGTCGGCAGCATGATGCCGAGCGCGACCACCCACACCAGGCTGTTGCGTACGGTCGGCAGCCACGCCCGGCCCAGTCGGCGAATCCAGGGGATGGAACTGGCACGGGCTCCCTCCAAAAACGCTGGCGACAGCTCGATCCACAGCACGATCGTGTAGCTCATAATACACAGGGCGACCTCGAGCAGGACCGACCGCAGGTTCCAGTACCAGAAGAACGGCAACTTGTAGGCCAACCAGGGGCGGCCTACGTCGATGAGGACGGAAAAGCCAGCAATCGAGTAGCCGAACGCGCCGGTAACCAGCGCCGGGCGCACCAGCGGGTGGTACTGCCCGCGGTTCATGATGTAGACCAGCAGTGCCAGCGCGTAGCCACCGCAAGCGAAGGCAGTGCCGGTGACCACGTCGAAGGCAATCCACAGCCCCCAGGGATAGCCGTCATTGAGGGCCGTGGTGGCACCAAGTCCGGCGACGAAGCGCCAGACGATGAGGCCACCGGCGACGAAGACGAAGGCGATCAACGGCCACACCGAGCGTGGAAGCAGCGGGCCCCCAATGGCTTGCGGTCGTGTGTGCTCGGTCATTGTTCCTCCCTGTCGTGCGCTTCACCAGTCAGCTCGCGGCGGCTGCGCATTAACACTGCCGCGAGCAGCGCGTAGAGCGCCAAGGGCGGGATGATCCCCTGATAGATCTCCTGGAACACTTGTCGTACCGCGGTCGGAACCGGCTCGGAGGAGTAGGTCGGCAAACCCAGTTTGGCGAAGTCGACGTGAGAGAGGTAGAGGACCTGGGTCCCACCGACCTCCGATTCACCGTAGATCGTCGGGACATAGCGTTCCGGGTGCTGTGCCAGGCGCGCGTGGGCGTCAGCCAGCAGGTCCGTGTACTTCCCGAAAATGACGGCCCCCGTTGGGCAGGCCTCGCAGCAACCCGGCTGCTGGCCCTGGGCGAGGCGCTCCTTGCAAAACTCGCACTTGACGATCTTGGGAAAGACCTTGGACCACTCGAACTTCGGGATATTGAAGGGGCACGACATTTGACAGTAGCGGCAGCCGATACAGAGATCGGGGTCGTATGAGACGACGCCGAATTGGCCCTTCTTCAGCGCGCCCAGCATGCAGGCCGACACACATGCCGGGTCGAGGCAGTGCATGCACTGGCGCTTGACGAAGGAGCGCGTCCCCGTTGCGGGATCCTTGTAGAGCTTGATGATGTTCTTGGTCCGTTCGTTGAGATCGAGCGGCATTTGCCACAGTCCGCCGGACAAGGTGGTGTCGGGGGGAAGATTGTTCGCCTTGTTACAGGCCGACATGCATGCCTTGCAGCCGATGCAGCGTGTGGCGTCGTAGAGCATCCCCACGGCATCGGGCCGCGCCACCACGGCAGCGGCCTGTGTCGGCTGCGGCTTGAGCGTCGTCGCCACCGTCGTGGCGGTGGCGACGGCCATCGCTTTCAGGGCCGAGCGCCTCGAAATGCCCATGGCTCACTCCTTTTTCGGTTCCCGCTCGGAGTCGGGTTCACTCGGCGGGCCAAGCTTGCGCGAGGCGACCCAGCCGGCGCCAACCATGGCACCGACAACCAAACCGGCCACCGCCGTGGCCGCCGGACTGACGACGCCTTGCGGCGCTGAAATCGGGGCGTAGGTGTCCGGTGGCTTGGCGTCGTGGATCGGAACGGTCTGGAACATCGGCACCCGGAACGCGATTTGCTGCTCGGTGCAACCAAAGCACGGCGCACCGATGCCAATTGGCCAGACGTCCGGAACCTCGTTGAAATGGCGGGTCGAGCAGCCCGCGCGCGTGACCGGACCCTTGCAGCCCAGTTTGTAGAGGCACCATCCCTCGCGATGGCCGTCGACACCGAACTGCGGTGCGAAGCGCCCTGCGTCGAAGTGCGGCCGGCGTGGACAGTGATCGTGGATGTAGCGGTCGTATGCGAACTTCGGCCGGTTGAGTTCGTCAAGCGCGGGCAACGTGCCAGCGGTGGCGTACTGCAGCACCGTTCCGAGCAGGTTGTAGGGGTTCGGTGGGCACCCCGGGATGTTGATGAGTGGTTTAGAGGTCTTGAGGACGGCGGCGACGCCCACGGCATCCGTGGGATTCGGATCCGCCGATGGAATGCCGCCCCACGAGGCGCACGAGCCGATTGCGATGATGGCGGCGGCCTGTTTGCTGACCTCGTCCAGCATCTGCAAGCCGGTCTTGTTGGCGATCTTCATGTAAATGCCGTTGTCCCGTCGCGGGAGGGCGCCCTCCACCACGAGGACATACTTGCCGGCGTTCTCCGCCATGGCGGCGTGCAGCGCCTCCTCAGCGTCCTTGCCGGCTGCTGCCATCAGTGTCTCGTGGTAGTCGACGGACACGAGATGCAGCAGTAGCTCGGCGAGATCCGGCTTGGATGTGCGCAAGAGGGTCTCGGTACAGCCCGTGCATTCCTGGAAGTGCAACCAGATGACCGACGGCCGCCGCGCCTTGGCGACTTCCCGTGCCACCTCGGCGGCCTCAACCTTGTTGGTCAGGGCGAGGCCGAACGGTGCGGCAACCATGAGCTTGGTGCAAAACTCCAGGAACTCACGCCGACTAAAGCCGCAGCGATCGAGGTGCTCGCCGATGGTTTCAACCCTTCTTCCGGAATCGACTCTGACCGGCATGACCGTAGTCTCCGTTCCGCTCAGGCGAGGGTGAGGACGCCCGTGTCCTCTCGTGCCTGACGCTCTTTCGTTCTCTGCGCTGTGCCGCGTCTGCCGTGCTGCTCCTACGCTTGCTCGCCGCTGAGGACGCCCCCGCGTCCCCCGTCACCACTTGCCGTAAGCAGGATTTACGCCAAGTGGCTACGGTCTGATGCGGCGCTTACGACTGCCATGAGCTTTCGGCGGCTATTCTCCGAAAGATAAGAAAAGATCGCTTGATTTTTTCGAGAATTGATTTGGAAATCCCCCGGTCGCTTCCGATCGGGGGATAGGAGGGGGGATGGCCTGCTTGCGTTTTACAGGCTGAGACCCGGTGACAGGTCGGGGACTGCGGGATGGCGTCGCCCGCCGGGGACTGGGGGCCGGGCTATTAGACGCCGCCGACCAGCGGGGGGAACAAATTCAGCTCCTGACCGTCACTCAGCACCGCGGTGGGTTCCAGTTGCTTCTCGTCGACAACGGCAATGCGGGAGTGATTTGCCGGGATACCGAGGCAGTTGATGACGTCGGCCACCGTCGCGCTGCTACCCACGTCCAGAACCACGGGGTTGGTCCGTCCAGCGGGCAGGTACTTCCGCAGACTGCCGTGGAGCTTCACCGTAAGACGCATGCGAGGTCCTCCTCTGGGCTGCCCGATGTGCCAGCCTGGTGCGTGGCGAGACCAGCGTAAGGATGGCGGGGCAGGCCTATCGTGTCGGAAATGCCAGGTCGAAGCAACATATCGATCCAGCGGGAAAATACGAATGGCCGGCGCGTCGCCTGGCCGACCACGACGCCGTGTCGATGCAGAAATCTCCGTGTTAGGGAAGGCGTTGCCGTCGGGCACCGATGCATGCTGCGGAGGGCAAGGAACGATCGCGGAGCACCTCCGGCTGGGCCGAAGGTGCTCCGCGGGAGCGCGTCCCGGAGCCGAGGAGGGGGGACTCTCTCAGCTGGTCACGCTCCGTGCCGCTGCCTGCGCTGCCGCGGAAGCAGCGCTCTCGGCGGGATGCCGGTGCCCACACGATGACATAGAATTCCGTGTGCCTCTTCAATTCCCGGTCAGGTCTTAGATCGCGTCGTCACCGCGTTCGTCGGTGCGCACCCGGACGACCTCGTCCACGGAATGGACGAAAATCTTTCCGTCGCCAATGCGCCCGGTGCGAGCGGTCTTCCGGATGACCTCGGTGACCTCCGCGACATCGGCCTCGTCGACAATGACCTCCAACTTCAGCTTGGGCAGGAACGCAACGATATATTCGTCGCCGCGATACACTTCACTGTGCCCCTTTTGACGGCCGAACCCCTTGACGTCGCTGACCGTAAGCCCCGTGACTCCAACACGTGATAGATTCTCCTGAACCTCTTCCAGTTTGAACGGCTTGATGACCGCCTCGATCTTCTTCATTCGGCAAAGCCTCGCCATCGCCTTGCAGCGCCCATGCCATATCGAGCGCGGTTCACCGGTGCTTGGCAGATCGAGTGGGGCGCGAGCCCGCGCTGCGCAATTGCGCAGCAGTGCATACGCCTTGGGCAGGCAACGGCGACCGTCACCGGGCTGTTCACGCTCGGTCGAACGGACCCAGGCAGCCGCGGGCGTTGAATGGCGCAGGGCGTGTTGCTGCTAGTGTTTCCGGCAGGCGCCTAACTGCTAGGCAGATCCACCGTGTGAATCTGCGCCGCGGCGCCGGCGAAAATGTCGACGGCCATCTGGCATCTCCGTTGCTCTTCCGCAATCGCGCACGCCAGCGAGCGTGCGGACACGAATCGACGGAGGCAGGAGGGAGACAATGAGACGATCACGACTATTCGGATGGGTGGCGGTGGTGCTCATGCTTGGGGGCGGGATTTCCCGGGTGGCGCTCGGTGCCGATTCCGCATTGGAGGAGCGTGTGCGGACCCTGGAACAAAAGCTGGAGGCGCAGCAGAAGAAGTCGACCACAGAGCAGGGGAGCATTCAGGAACGCGTCGATGCGATTGAAAAGGAGGTCAAGGCGTCCGAAAAGTCGCTGGCAGAAAAACTTGGTCTGACGTTTCACGGCTTGGTCGCGGTGGACTATCTCTACGATATCAACCGGCCGGATGGTGCCCAACCCGCACTGCGGACATTCGAGGATAAGCGCAACAGCTTCTTGCTGAACCTTGCCAAACTCCACATTGAACGTCAGTCGGAAACCGGGCTTGGCTTCGTGACCGACCTGGACTTCGGAGAAACCGGCAAAATCGTCAACAACACGACGTATTTCGGCAAGACAGACGACCAGGGTCAAGACATCACCGGTAACGGCACCGACTTCTTTGATTTCAGCCAGTTCTACCTCACCTATACCGTGCCGGTTGGCAGCGGCATCAAACTGAAGGCCGGGCGCTTCGTGACACTGGCCGGCGCCGAAGTGATCAAGACGTACAACAACATCAACTACAACGTCACCAACTCGATTCTTTTCGGCTACGCGATCCCGTTCACGCACACGGGCATCATGGGCAGCTACGCTTTTAACGACCAGGTCAGTGTGGATCTCGGGCTGGTGAACGGTTGGGACACCGTTGCTGACAACAACGACGGCAAGAGCTTTCACGGCGGCATCAGTATCGTGCCACATCCGAAGGTGAGCCTGTACATCTGTGCCATGTACGGACCTGAGCAGACGGCGCATTCGGTGACGGACAATCTCGGCAACACGCTCATGGTCCACCCCGGGCTTTCGAAGCGACTGCTGCTCACCACGGTGCTGACGGTGAAGCCGACGGACAAGCTCACACTGATTCTTGACCACGATTACGGGCGCGAGAGCGACGTCGTTCCGCGCGACGGGGATTTACAGACGGCGGAATGGCACGGTGTCGCCGGCTACATCACCTACGCGTTCACCGATGCATTCTCCGCGACGCTGCGCGCCGAGGTGTTTGCCGACATGGATGGTGCCCGTGTCCTCGGCTTCCCCAACGGTGGGAACGGTCTGGCGTCGACCTACTACGAATTCACCCCGACGCTCACCTACAAGATCGTCGACGGTCTGGTGTGGCGGAACGAATATCGTCACGACGAATCGGACACCAAGAAGGCCTTTCCACGCGAGAAGACTTTTGCGCGAGGACAGGACACGCTGGCGACAGAACTCGTTTACACGTTCTAACGCCGGGGTCCCGGCGGGTGCGACGTTGTTCCGGCGCTAGCAACCGTTGAAGGTCTTTGGGAGAGGTGGCGGGGATGCCTGGTGAGGCGCCCCGCCATTTTTTGCGCGAGAGTGCGCTACACTATTGGCAGCCCTTCTGCTAATGAGAGCGCTCCGGCGACGGCATGGGGTCGCCGGCGAGAGCTGCGGAGGGCATCCTCGCTGCGATCGGGGTGGCAAGCATTGAACCGGCGGGCCACATCCTCTATGAAGAGGCGAGGTTGAAGTTGCGTTCGGTGCCCGGTGCGCTCATGGAGCATGGCAACCGGTTGCCAACGCCCGCGTCTCGGGGCGCGCGAGCAGTGTGGCACCATCGGCGAGTGAGGTATGAGCGACAGAGTCCGTAGGTCTTCTAAAAAGCACATCGTGTCGCCCGAGCCGCCCGAGCCGTTCGAGACGGTCGATGCTGCGGAGGCGCTGCCACCCGCAATGCTGCCGCAGCCCGAGCCGGAGCGTGTGCCGGACCTCGATCTTGGTGTCTCCGCTGATTTGCTACACCGCTGTCGGGCGGCGGCCCTGCGGTTGGGAATCCGCCAACTGTATCCGGAGCAGGAACGGACCGTGGCCGCCTCCTTGGCGGGTCATGACGCGTTGGTGGTGCTGCCAACCGGATTTGGGAAATCGGCCTGCTATCAGGTGCCGTCAATGGTGTTGTCGCGACCGGTGGTGCTGGTCTCGCCGTTGTTGGCGTTGTTGCGTGACCAGCACGAGAAACTGCTAGCGCGGAAGATTCCGGTGGAGCGCATTGACGGGACCTTGCGCGGTGTGGCGCGGCGTGAAGCCCTGCAACGGGTGGCGGCGGGCGGATCGTTGTTGGTGATGACCACGCCAGAGACGCTGGCCGGCGAGGAACTCGGTAACGCGTTACGGGCGTCGGGAATCTCCCTCGCGGCGGTCGACGAAGCCCATTGCATTTCCGAGTGGGGCCACGATTTTCGCCCTGCCTATCTGCGTCTGGGAGAGCGATTGCGGGAGCTGGGCGCCCCGCCAACGCTGGCGCTGACGGCGACGGCAACGCAGGCCGTGCGCGACGATATCGTGCGCTACCTCGGCATGCGCAGTCCCGACGTCGTGGCCGGCTCCCCGCATCGGGCCAACCTGGCCTTCGAGGTGATGGAGATTTCGGGAGCGGACCGGCTGCGCGCGCTGACGCGCTTCATCAAGCGGCTGCGCCGCCCGGGGATCATCTACTGCGCCACGACGAAGGCGGTGGATGACCTCTACGGTGCCCTGCGCCTCTTGCGGATGCCGGCGCATCGCTACCACGGGCGCATGGCGGCGAAGGACCGGAATGCGGAGCAGGAGTTGTACATGCGTCCCGGCCGGCGGACGGTGATGGTCGCGACCAGTGCGTTCGGCCTGGGCATCGACAAACCGGACATCCGCTACATCATCCATTACCAGTCGCCGGCGTCGCTCGAGCAGTACGTGCAGGAGGCGGGCCGGGCGGGCCGGGACGGGCGTAAGGCCAACTGCATCTTGCTGTACGACCCGAAGGATCGTGAGATTCACGAAGCGCTGTTGCAGACGAGCCGGGTCCGGCCCGACCAGCTGTATCGTTTGGCGTCTGCACTGACGGCGTGGGCTGCGGAGGGGCGCGTGCCAAACCACGAGGCGCTGACCCTGGCGGCGCAGTTGAGTGATCGCCAGACCAAGGCCCTATTGGCGGTTCTGGAAGAGGCGGGGCTGGTTACCCTGGATGCCGATACGATTCAGATCACCGTGCCGGCGCCGGACTTCGAAGAGCAGGCGCGCAGTCTCGCGGGGCGGTTTGTGACTTTGCGGACGCAGGACGGACGCCGGCTCGACCGGCTGGGGGAATACGTGGGCGCCAAGGAATGTCGCGCCATCTTTCTCCGGCGCTACTTCGGCGAAGAGGCGGGCGAAGCGTGCGGCCTCTGCGACATCTGCCGCGGCGCGCCCGAACGTCCCCCTACGTTCTGGCAGCCGATTGCGCGGCCGGAGCGCGGCAACAAGAAGCGCCGCAAACGCCGGCGCCGTCGGCGTGGCCGGGGCCGCAGCGGGGGTGCGGTACCGCAGGCGGAAGCGCCGCGCACAAACGGGAGTCAGGAGACTTCCTGACCCCCGCGGTGCTTACCGCAGCCGCCGAAACACCCGATTCGCTCCGCGGGGGGCTACGGTTCAGCGTTTGCTCGAGGCTTCGCGCGGCAGGCCCAGCCCGCGTTCGGCGATGATGTTGCGCTGGATGTTGGCCGCGCCGCCGGCGATCAGGTTGCCGAGCGACCACATGTACGCGGTGACGAACATGCCCATCGCGGGCGCGTTGGCGTCGCCCGGAGCCAGCATGCTCCCATCACCGCAGACGTCCATCGCAAGTTTGCTGAGATCGTAGCCCAACACGGTGCCGTACAACTTGCCGACCATGCCGGCGAGGCCCGGGTCCTGATCGCGGGTGTCCAGCGTCAACAGCCGGTAGCCGTGGTATTCGCTGGCGAGCACCTTGGCTTCGAGTTCCACCAGACGCTGGCGGATGACAGGGTCGTTGATTGCCGGCCGGCCACGCAGATTTATGCCTTGGGCAAGCAGGGTCATGCCTTCAAGAATGCGACGGTTCATCCAGGAGGCGCCGATCAACTGGCGCTCGTGCTTCAAGGTCGAGTGGCTGACCTTCCATCCTTGACCACGGGCGCCGACGATGTTGGCGACGGGCACGCGCACGTTGTCGAGGAAGACCTCGTTGAAGTCGACGTCGCCCGTCATCTGGCGTAGGGGACGTACATCGATGCCGGGCGTCGTCATGTCGATGAGCAGATAACTGATGCCTTGATGTTTGGGCGCATCGGGCTCCGTTCGCACGAGGCAGAACATCCAGTCGGAGACGTCGGCGCTGGACGTCCAGATCTTCTGGCCGTTGACGACCCAGTAGTCTCCGTCGAGGACCGCGCGCGTGCGCAGTGATGCCAAATCGCTGCCCGCTCCCGGTTCGCTATAGCCTTGGCACCACCAGATCCTGCCGAGCAAGGTGTCGCGGATGAACTGCTGCTTCTGCGCCTCGGTGCCGTGCTGCACGAGGGTTGGCACGAGCATGCTGGGGCCCTGGCCGACAATTTCCCCGGGTGCGTCCGCGCTGCGAAACTCCTCGGAGATGATCAGCGATTTCAAAGCGTCCGGAGGCTGCTCGCCGCCGCCGTACCGTTTGGGCACGAAACGGTAGAGATACCCCTGCTCGGTCGCCTTCACACGAAAGCGCGTGGCCGCCTCGTCTGTCCGTATGACCGCGCCGAATGGGGTGCGGCGGCCGCTGGGACCCGGCGGAATCTTGGCATCCGAATCGGTCCAGTGCTCCTTGAGAAACCGTCGTACCTCCGCGCGGAAGGCTTCGTATTCCGCACCGTAACTGAGATCCATCTCTGCGCTCCTCCACCCAAATCTCGACTGACGGCAATCGCATTGCTGCCGCGTAGCAGTAGCCCAGCAGCCGGGCGGCGGCAAGCGACCCACGCACCATGTGGGGTCCGAGTACCACACCCGCAGCGTCTGACCGATATATCTGCCCGAGAAAGTCGAGTCGCCCGTGGACGCGGCCCGCGTGCGGACAGTGACGTTACCTGCCGTGACACAGTTTGCGTCGGACAGCGTGGGTACCATCGTGGAGTTCAATTCGCGCGGGTTCGCGGTTCATTGAAGACTTCCAATAGAACTCCCGCCCCGGCGGCCGAACCCCCGTTGGGGAGGGTTTGCGCCGTCTGGTGCGGCGGGGATAGAAGGGCCCGCACCATGTCCACTGCATCAGCCACAGAGCCGCGGAGCCGGGCCGAGCCGGCATGGGGAGCGCCCTCCCGTGGGCGCTACGCTGTGCTGGGCTTCACACTGGTCCTGACCGCGATTGCCTACCTGGATCGCGTGTGCATCGCGACGGCGGCACCGGCGATCAAGCTGGACCTGCAGTTGAGCGATGTGCAGATGGGCTACGTCTTCAGCGCCTTCACCTTTGCGTACGCGCTCTTCGAAGTGCCGAGCGGCTGGCTTGCCGACCGTTTCGGTGCGCGTCTGATGCTAATGCGCATCGTCATCTGGTGGTCCGCGATGACCGCGGCAACGGGTTTGGCATCCGGATTCGCCTCACTGTTCACCTTGCGATTGTTTTTTGGTTTGGGCGAGGCCGGGACGTTTCCGAGCATCGCGCGCGCCTACGCACGCTGGATGCCGGCGCGTGAGCGCGGCCGCTCGTTTGGCCTGGCGGTGATGACCGGCGCGCTGGGCGGCGCGCTGACGCAGCCGCTGGTGGTGGTGCTGCTGGAGGTCTTGTCGTGGCGGCGCAGCTTCGCCGTCTTCGGCTTGGTGGGGGTGGCGTGGGCCGTGGCCTGGGTTTGGTGGTTCCGCGACGACCCGCATGACCATCCAGCGGTCAACCCAGCCGAACTGGCCCTCATCGGTACAGCCCCGGCGTTGGTCCACACCGGCGTTCCATGGCGCGCGCTGGCGCGCAACCGCAGCATGCGGGCGCTGTGTCTGATGTACGGCGGCGTGATTTACGGCTGGTATTTTTATCTCACCTGGCTGCCAATGTACCTGCTCCGGGCCCGCGGCTTCGATTTGCACCAGGTGGGCTGGCTGGCGGCCTTCCCCTACCTGGGCATTGCCGCGGGTGTGCTGGCGGGTGGCTGGATCAGCGACGCACTCGTGCGACACTGGGGAGCGCGTGCGGCCCGGCGCGGGCCGGCCGTCATTGGTTTGCCCCTGGCCGCGGTGGCGGTGGTGGCCGCGGTGCGCACGCCGGCTCCCGTCGCGGCCGCGTTGCTGTTGGCCGCGGCAGCCGGCCTCGCAGCGCTTGCGGTCGCGCCGGCCTGGGCCGTATGTCTGGAGATCGGTGGCCGCCATGCCGGGGTCGTTACCGGTGCGATGAACACCTTCGGTAACATCGGGGGCGCACTCAGTCCGGTGGTCGTCGGCCTGAGTCTGGAACGTTGGAATTCGTGGAACCTGCCGCTCTTCACGGTGGCCGCGCTCTATCTCGTCGCTGCGGTGTGCTGGCTGCGGATCGATCCTACGGATCCCATCCCGCATACGTAGGGCAAATCTGACAGGACCCCGAGGCGATCATAGATAGTTTATGGCCCGGCTTGGCCATCCACGACGGTGCCACCAGCGGCGAACGGGTGCACTAAGCCGAGCCTGCCAGCTCAACAGCCAGCCACGGTTGGCGTAGAAAGCGCAGCTCTGGACCGACGTGTTCCTGGTTTAGTGCCGATGGCGCGGGACAAGGTAACGCCGCAGGGGTTGCGTCAGCCGCCAGAGCACCGTACCAGCAATGGCACCTGCCAAGGTGCCCATCAACGCGGCAATCGCGAACTGCGGGAAACCGGGGGCCGCCGCTGACGAAGCGTGGAAGAGTATGAGAGCAACGATGGTGGCGACGGTCATGGTCGTCATCATACCCTCATTCTCTCCCTTCGGCCGCCAGGCATCCACCACGATCGCTCCCGCGAGGGCGACAACGCTGATCACGATCCAGACCCACTGCGGTGCCCCGCCGCTGTAAAGCCGGATGGTGATGCCATCGCGCACGCCGGGTGAGAGTTCGGTAAGCTGCAGCGTCAGATCGGTTCCAGCGGGATTATTGATCGCTTCACGCACCAGCGTGGTCTCACGCAAGCTGGGGACAATGGAGGAGCGGCGTCCGGATCCCACGCGTTGCGTTCCCCACGTCTGGCTGAACGCGCCTTGGATGACGCGATCGCTTGCGCCGTCGTGACCGAGCACGAGCTTGTACGCGGCGGTGCGGTTGACGTGGCCTTCGGGAGGCAGGAAATGCCCTTCGATCGCGAGATAGTAGCGTCCGGGTCTGTTCTGGAACGGCAGCGTGATCGGTGGCCCGTTCCGTACCAGCTCGGTACTGAACAAGGGCACCCCGGGGTTGACGGACCGATACAGCGGGTATCCGGCTGCCGCCGCCCACAAGACGGCGAAGACCACGAGTGCGGCCGCGATCGCGGGGTCCATGCCGTGCTGCAGGAAGCTCCGTAGACCGTAAAACAGCACGGCTAGCAGGGCCGCCATCCCAACCGTCGTCACGGCGGCGGCCTCTTCGATAACACCGGCATTGTAGAGAATGAACGCGACGAATCCGA
>JAGDMS010000107.1 GCA_017860575.1 Deltaproteobacteria bacterium
ATACGACGGGCCCTGAGCCGCCTCAGGGGCTTGTCAACGACGGATTTCCGCTCGCCTTGAGGTACGAATTCTCGAGATGGTCGTGGATTGCTCAGGTCCCGACGACGTATCCTCCGTCGACGCGGAGGTTCGCGCCGTTGATGTAGCCACCCAGGGGGCTGGCGACGAAGGCAACCAAGCTCGCAACTTCCTCCACCCGCCCCAGGCGATTGGTCGGATTCGGCAGCACCTCGCTGACGATCCGGCGCTCGATCTCGGGCCAAGCGCCGCCCCAACCGCGCTGCGCGGCAATCTCACGCCACACCCGTTCGAACCCAGCGGTGAGAATCCCTCCAGGGCTAATGGTGTTCGCCGTGACGCCGCTATTGGCAAGGGCCTTCGACAGGCTGACGGTCAAATTGACGGTGGCCGCCTTGGCCGCGGAATAATCCGGGCCCTCGCCAAGCGGCTGCACCGCCGCGGGACTCGCAATTTGGATGACGCGGCCCCACCCCCGCTGGCGCATCTGCGGGACCAGAGAGTGCACGAGGCGCACCATGGAGAGCACGTCGTTGTTGACCAAGTGCGCCCACTGGACCGTTGGTGTACCGAACCATGACCGCTGCGGTCCGCCCACTCCGGCGTTGTTGACGAGGATGTCGATGCCGCCCAATGCGGAACAGGCTGTTTCCGCGACGCTGCGGGCGCTCTCGTCGAGAGAGAGGTCGCCCAGCGCTACGCATGCCGTACCGCCTTCAGCTTCGATCTCTGCCGCGACGCGCATTGCCCGCCGCTCGTTGCGGCCGTGCACGACGACGCTCACTCCCTCGCGCGCAAAGGTTTTCGCAACGGCCTCGCCGATGCCGCTACTGCTGCCGGTCACCAACGCGCGCTTGCCTCTGAGCTGCAGATCCATGTGGAGTCTCCTGCCTCGGGTATTGCTTTTGCCACCCGCGGGAGCCGGAAGTCCAACGCACGCCGCGGCTCAGGCTCGGTTCCGCCTGCCTTGCGACGCGGTTTCTGCTACACCCCGCACATGGCGGAATTCGGTCTTACCGCGCAAGAGGTATCCTGTTTGCGCCGCCTAACCCCCACGTGGCGAATCCAGCGGTTCCTCGATGACCTCGACTATGATCTGGGCGGGGCGTGCTGCCGCTCGCCCCGCCGTGTGCTGCGCGAACGCACCGTACAGTGCCTGGACGGAGCACTGTTCGCCGCCGCGGCGTTGCGCGTACAAGGACAGCGGCCGTTGATCATGGATCTGGAAGCCGTGCGCGATGACGATCACGTCGTCGCGGTCTTCCAGCAGCACGGCCATTGGGGCGCCATCGCGCGCTCGAACTTCTCCGGCCTGCGCTTTCGGGAGCCCGTGTTCCGCACCCTACGGGAGCTTGCGCTGTCGTACTTCGAATCCTACTTCAATCTGCGGCGCGAGAAGACGCTGCGCCGGTACTCGGTTCCGGTCGATCTGTCACGCTTCGACTCCTGCCAGTGGATGACGGCCGAACGTGATTTGTGGGAGGTCGGAGCGCATCTCGTCGACGTCCGTCACTTCACGTTACTCAGCCCGGCGATGGAACGCGCCCTGGGCCCGGTAGATCGGCGCCTGTTCGAAGCCGGGAAAGTGGGACGGCAGACAGCCCCTCGCCCGCTTCGATAACGGCCGCCGGGAAGCGCCGGGTCGGCGGCGCGGCAACGCCGGACCGTGCACCGCGATTCTCCTACCGTCGTCGATCAGCCCTCCGCAATCACCGCGCGTTCCGGAGAGGGCTGAAGGTCGTGAAGGGTCGCTCGGCTGAACCCCACATTGCGCAGCATGGTCTGATATTCGGTGAACGTGTACGCGTCCCCTGACGGCGTCCCCGCCAACATCGTGAGCGAGAACCGCACCGCATCCGGTGGACCGGAGCGGTCTTCGTTCGGGATGAACTCAATGATGATGACGCGGCCCGCCGGGGCCAAAGCCGTCCGGGCCTTGGCAAGAATCTGTTCGCATGTCGCCGGATCGAAGTGGTGCAGGAAATTCGGCAGCAGAACCAGGTCGTAGTTCAAGCCGAACGGCACCTCGAAGGCGCTGCCCGGGAGCGTGCGGAAACGGTCGGCAACACCGGCCGCCCGGGCGTGCTCGTCGGCAACCGCGAGGACATTTTGCCAGTCGAGCGCCGTCACCCGCACGCCCGGGTTCAGCCGGGCAAGCGTAATGCCAAACATGCCGTGCCCCGCGGCGATGTCGAGCACGTTCCAGGCCGGCGCGCGCTCGATGTCGAGCAGCTGCGCCAGCAGGGAGGCGGTCATGCCGGCCAGCGGCGCCATGGCACGAGCAAACTCGACCCACACCGGGTGTTCCGGCGCCAGCGTTCCTTCGTTTGCCACTGCGGTACCACCACTGCGAACCGCCTCGGTGAGGCGGGTGAAGCCTTCAAGCACCATCGGTGATGCGACGAATCCAATGGCCGAACCGACGTAAGCAGGAGAGCTGCGATCAAGGAAGGTTGCCGCAGTGGCATCGAGGCCATAGCGGTCACCGTGCCGCGTCAGGAAACCATCAATCACCAGATGATTCAGCAGGGCGCGCACGCCGCGCGGCGCTGCCTGACAGCGCGCCGCCACCGCATCACAGGTGACCGCACCCGCTGCAATGTGGCTGAATATGTCCAGTTCGATTGCGGCCTTAAGCACCGCTGTCCGCTGATAACCCGTAAACGTGTCCCACACGTGGGTGAGTGACGCCTGATTGTAGTGCATGGCTTATTTTTACCTCAGGCCTGGCGGTCCGACAATTACCCTGATGCAGAAAAGAAGTCGCGCTCATTCTGCAGGTCTCGCTCACGACGGAGACGCCACGAACCCAGGGCGGCTTCAGCGCCCGGCCCAGCGTGGCGGGCGCTTGCCTACGAAGGCCGACATGCCCTCCTGGGCGTCCGCCGCCAAGGCGTTGAGGCTCATGACCTCTTTGGCATACGCGTACGCCCGCGGCTGATCGAGATCGATCTGCGTGTAGAACGCCTGCTTGCCGATGGCCACGGTAAGGGCACTCGCCTCGCTAATTCGCTGCGCCAGCGAGCGCGTCACGCCGTCCAGCTGGTCCGCGGGAACGGCGCGGTTCACCAGACCCCATTCCGCTGCCGTGCGCGCGTCGATCGGCGTGCCGGTGAGCAGCATCTCCAGCGCGCGCTTGCGACCGATGGCGCGTGTGAGCGCCACCATCGGTGTGGTGCAAAACAGGCCGATCTTCACCCCGGGCGTGGCGAACTGGGCCGTGTCCGCCGCAATTGCCAAATCGCAGCTGGCCACCAACTGACAGCCCGCGGCCGTCGCCATGCCGTGGACACGCGCAATCACCGGCTGTGGGATCTCCTGCACGGTACTCATGAGCTGCGTGCACACATCAAAGATCTGGCGGTAGCTGGGCAGCTCTCGCCCCACCAGTTCACGGAGATCATGGCCGGCGGAAAAGGCGGGACCGGTGCCGGCCAGGATGATGACTTGCGTCTGCGGCTGTGTGGCTAGATCGCGGAATGCCGCAATCAGCTCGTTCATCAGGCCGAGCGACAACGCATTGCGCTTCTCCGGGCGGTTCATGGTAACCGTCGCCACCGGTCCTTCCGCCACCAACAGATGTTCGTACGGCACGGGACACCCTCCAATCGGAGCCTAGCACACTCCGGCAACCTTCGAGAGTCGCCCCCACACCGCGGTGAGTCGGCAAGTGGCGTCGATTCCCGCGATCGAGCGTTGAGGAAAGGGCACGGTTCGCGTATGGTTTGAGGAACCGTGCCGGGAAACCAGGTGAAAGTCTGCGGCTAGAATTCGTGGGCGCGCCGGCGCGGCGGTCACGTTCTTCGACGAATATGGAGGGTATGGCGGAATCGGGCGGGCGGGTGCAACTTCTGCCGCCTGAAATTGCGGACAAGATTGCCGCTGGCGAAGTGGTGGAGCGGCCGGCCTCCGTGGTCAAGGAGCTGGTCGAGAACTCGCTCGACGCGGGGGCGCGGCACATCCGTATCGAACTGGAGGACGCGGGGATCGGCCTGATCGCTGTCGTCGACGACGGCGAAGGCATGCACCCGGACGATGCCGTGCGTGCGTTTGCCCGGCATGCCACCAGCAAGGTCGCCAGCGTTGATGACCTCTTCCGTATCACCACGCTGGGGTTTCGCGGCGAAGCGTTGGCGAGCATTGCCGCGGTGTCGACCACGACGCTCGTCACGCGCCGGCCGGGGGATCTTGGCGGCACGCACGTCCTGGTGCGTGGCGGCAGGGTGGAAGAGATTCGCACGGCTGGCGCGCCCGCCGGGACGCGCATCGAGGTTGTCGACTTGTTTGCCAGCGTGCCCGCGCGTCGCAAGTTTCTGAAGTCGGCGGCCACCGAAGTCGGCCATATCACCGAGTTGGTGACCCGGACGGCGTTGGCCTGGCCGTCGGTGGCTTTTCTGCTGCGTCACGGCCAACGGACGTTGCTGGACTATCCCGCGGTGCACGACCCGGCCGAGCGTTTGGTACAAGTATTCGGCGCCGAGCGCGCCATTGCCATGCTGGCGTTCCATGGGCGCGCCGTCGCCGGCACCATCCGCGGCTGGCTGACCGGTTCGCAGCTCAGCGTTCCCTCGCCGCGCCAGATCTTCACGTACGTCAATGGGCGCTACGTACGCGACAAGCTGGTCAGCCATGCCCTGGTGGCGGGCTACAGCACCCTGTTGATGCACGGCCGCTACCCGGCCGCGGTGGTCTTTATCGACGTCCCGCCGGAAGAGGTCGACGTCAACGTGCATCCGGCAAAATCGGAGGTGCGCTTCCGCCGCGGGGGCGCTGTGCACGATCTGATCACGCGTGCAGTGAGCGAGCGGCTGCGCTCGCAAACGGCGGCAGCACCGGCTGCGGAAACGCAACCGGTGTCACAGGCCTCGGAGACGGCGGCTCAGATGACGATCGCGCTGCCTTCCCGCCTTCCCGGGGCGCCGCCGCGCTTCAATTCGACGCTCCTGATGATGGACATGCCGCAACAGACCCCGTCAGGGGCGTCTGCGTTTCCGCCGTCGGCTGCCACGCAAAGCCCGGCGTCCTTGCCGCATGCTCACGCCGCGCCGGCCGTGCCGCTGCCGCCCTCTCGCGTCAGCGTGATCGAACCGCTGCGGCGCGCGGTGGGTGCGCCGTCCGCCCAGTCCGCGGGGTTTTTTGGTGGGCTGCGCGTCATCGGGCAAGCGTTTGAGGGCTACCTGATCTGCGAAAGCGGAGAGTCGTTGGTGGTCATCGACCAACACGCCGCACACGAACGCGTGACCTTCGAGCGTCTGCGTCATGCCTACGCCGACGGCGGCGTGGCACGCCAGCGCCTACTCGTTCCCGCGATTGTCGATGTCGGGGCGCAGGCCGCAGCCCTTTTGTCGGAGGGCCTGTCCGCGTTGGAGAATATCGGTTTCGAGCTGGAGCCCTTCGGGGGAAGCAGTTTTGCGATCCGGGCGGTACCGGCGCTGCTGAGCGACGCCGATCCGGCCGGCCTGGTCCGCGATGTGGCGGAGGAACTGACCGAGGTCGGCCGCTCGAGGCGCATCACCGAGGCCGCGGAGGCGGTGCTCGCGCGCCTCGCGTGCCACACCGCAGTTCGCGTCGGCCAAACGCTCGGCGCTGATCAGATTCGCGCCCTGCTGGTCGCCATGGACAACGTCGACTTCGCCGGCAACTGTCCGCACGGCCGGCCGGCGTTCATCACGCTGCCCCGCGGTGACCTGGAACGGTTGTTCAAGCGCGTGTGAGTGTCGAATCTATCATCGCGCTGGTAGGACCCACGGGCGTCGGCAAGACCGAGTTGGCGCTCCAGGTCGCCCTCCGTTTAAACGCGGAGATTGTGAACGCCGATTCCCGGCAGGTCTACCGCCACCTCGACATCGGCAGCGCCAAACCGACGCCCGCTCAGCAGGCACTGGTGCGTCATCACCTGTTGGATGTCGCCAATCCGGACGAACCGTTCGACTGCGCGCGCTATCGCGATCTTGCCTTGCAGGCAATCGCCGACATCCAACGGCGGCAGCACCGGGTCCTGCTCTGCGGTGGCACGGGCTTGTACCTGAAAGTATTGATGGGCGGATTGTTTTCCGGACCAGCGCGCGATCCGGTTCTACGGCGCCAACTGGAAGCCGACGAGCAGAAATCACCCGGCTGCTTGCACGAGCGACTCCAGCGGGTCGACCCGGCAACCGCGCGCCGTGTGCATCCACACGATCGCGTGCGCATCGTGCGGGCACTGGAAGTGGCGCTGCGCAGTCGGCGCCCGATGAGCGCGTGGCAGGCCGAACACGCATTCGCCGATCGGCAATTGCCCATCGTTCCGATCGGGCTGACGGTGGAGCGGCCGCTGTTGTACGAGCGGATCAACGCCCGCTGCCGTGCAATGGTCGACGCGGGTCTGATTGAAGAGGTCCGCGGGCTGTGGCAGCACGGATTCGGCCCCGACCTCTCGCCCCTGCAGAGCATCGGCTACCGCGAGATCGGGGCATTCTTGCGTGGAGAGATGAGTCTGGACGCAGCCATCGAGCAGATGGCGCGCGCTACCCGCCACTTTGCCAAACGCCAACTCACCTGGTTTCGCGCAACGCCGGGCCTACGCTGGCTCGATGCCCGTGCGGCGAGTGTCGACGCCATCGCGTGCACAACCTAGCGCATTCACGCCGCAGGTCGACGACACATGCCTCGAGGGCCTGGTCCGTGCGACCGATGGCTTCCCCCATCAGCTACCCGCCGATGCCATTGGTCCGCGCGTGCGGCGAATGAAACGGTTACGGGACAGCGCCGGCCCAGCAAGCATATTGCAGCTGTCGGCGATGGCGGTTAGATTAGGACGCTCCGCAAATGGCAAAGGTCTTCTTGCAAAGCTTGGGCTGTCCGAAGAATCTCGTCGACAGCGAGATGATGCTCGGACTCGTGGCGCGCACCGGTGGTGAGATCGTGCTCGACCCGGCAGCGGCTGACGTGCTGATCGTCAACACCTGCGGTTTCATCGGCGACGCCAAGAAGGAATCCATCGAGGCGATCCTCGACCTCGCGCACCACAAGGACGGACGGGCCGACAAGCGGTTGGTGGTGACCGGGTGCCTGGTCCAACGTTACGGCGCCGAATTGCAGGCGGCCCTTCCTGAGGTGGACGCGTTTCTCGGTACCGGGGATTTCGTGCGGATGCCGGAGTTGCTGCAGGACGGCACCCGTTCGGAGGCCAGTGGGTACGGTGGTGCGGCGCACCTGCTGCCGGACGTAGCGATCCCCCGGATCCGCACGGGACACTTCTTCAGCGCCTACCTCAAAGTATCCGAGGGCTGCGACCATCGCTGCAGTTTTTGCATCATCCCCAAGATCCGGGGGGCACACGAGAGTCGCTCCCTGGACTCGATTCGCGCCGAGGCGGAAGCCCTGGTGGCAGATGGGGTGATCGAACTGAACCTCATCGCCCAGGACCTCACCGCGTACGGCCGCGACCGTAGCGACGGCGCCTCGCTGAGCGCACTGTTGCGCGCCCTGGTAAAAATCGACGGCCTGCGCTGGATTCGCCTCCTGTACACCTTTCCCCGCTACGTCACCGACGAACTCCTCGACACCATCGCCAAGGAGGAAAAGGTCTGTTCGTACATCGACATGCCACTGCAGCACATCAGCGACCGCATCCTGCAACGCATGCGGCGGGAGCGCGATGGTGCGGCGATCCGCCGACTGCTGCAACGGATCCGCCAGCGTATCCCGGGCGTAGCGCTGCGCACGGCTTTCATCGTCGGCTTCCCGGGCGAGACGGACGATGATTTTGCGGAACTCCTGCAGTTCGTGCAGGACGCCCGGTTCGAACGCGTCGGGGTTTTTCGCTACTCCCAGGAAGAAGGCACCGCGGCGGCAACGTTTGCGGAACAGGTGCCCGAGGTGCTCAAACGCAACCGCCGGGCCGCCTTGATGCAGGCACAGGCCGACGTGGCCGCGGAGGCTAACCGGCGCCTGGTCGGGAGCCGACAAATGGTGCTCGTCTGCGGAGACGATGAGCAAGGCCGAATGTACGGACGGCTGGCAACACAAGCCCCGGAAATTGATGGCGTGGTTCACCTCCGTGGCGATCTCGCGACCGGGACCATTACGCCGGTCCGCATTACGGGGTCGAGCACGTACGATCTGCGGGCAGAGGCGGCAGCCGTCCGGGAGTAGAGGCCCATTGACACAGCTAGCCAATAGCTCTAGATTCCCGGCCCTTCTATAGGAAGCCCGTATGCGAAAAGCATTCTTGAAGAACGTTCGCGAGAAACTGACGGAGATGCGCCGGCAGACCCTGCGGGAGATCAGCAATGATCTGAAGCAGGGCCGGGAGGGAGCCAAGGACGAGGGCATGGACACCTATGACCTCGCCAGCGAAGAGCGTGACCGCGAGATCAGCTTCATCCTGACAGATCGGGAGCGGGAGCGGCTGCAGGCCATTCAGGAAGCGCTTGAACGCGTCGAGGGAGGCACCTACGGCATTTGCGACAACTGCGAGACCGAGATCGCGCCGGCCCGGTTGGAGGCGCTGCCGTTCACACGACTGTGCGTGAGCTGTCAGGCGGAACGTGAAAAGGAAGCCAAGGCGTCTCGCCGCTTCGACGACGAACGCACCTACCGTAAGCTGAGCGCGACCGACGTCGACGAAGAGAATACCTGACCCCTTTCTGGTGGGGTGCGGACCTCGACGCCGCCGCGCTCCGTACCAGCCCCCAGGTCGTCGGTGATTGCGTCCCCTCTCCATCTACGCGCGGAAGCGACCGCAATCTTCCGAGCGGCAGTCGCGGCGGTCGACCCGACACGGTTGGTGTTGGATTATTTCCACCGCTACCCCGCTGCCGGCCCCGGCGCACAGGACATGCGGCCGGGACATGATCAGCTCGGGAACGTGCTCGTTGTCGGCGCCGGCAAAGCGGCCGCCAGAATGGCCTTGGCCTGTGAGCGCATCTTCGGCGCGGAGCGCGTGCGCGGGGAAGTTGTCGTCGCCGACGGTTGCGCGGTCAATCTCGACTCCGTGGTCGTGACCGCAGCCGGGCATCCGTTGCCCGACACGCGTGGCGAGCAGGCAACGCGGCGGATCGTCGATTCCCTTCGAACGCAGCAGTCCGACCGCATCATCTGCCTGGTCAGTGGAGGAGCATCGAGTCTGCTGGTCTACCCGCACGCACCCGTAACTTTGGAGGACAAGACGGCGACCACCAAACTGCTGCTCGAGTCCGGGGCGGACATTCACGCCGTCAACACGGTCCGCAAACATCTTTCCGCAGTGAAAGGCGGCGGTTTGCTCCGCCAAGCGCGAAGCCCCATCTTGGCCCTGCTCCTTTCCGACGTGATCGGTGACGCGCCCAGCACCATCGGCTCCGGGCCGACGGCACCGGACGACACCACGTTTGCCGATGCCTGGGATGTGCTGCTGCGCTACCAGCTCAAGACGCGCGTACCGCCCGCGGTCGTCCAGGTGCTGCGCGACGGCATGGCGGGCCGTGTTCCCGAAACGGTGAAACCTGGTGACAGCGCCGCAGCCCGCGGCCAGAACACTGTCATCGGCTCGAATCACACGGCGCTCGACGGCGCCGCAGCAGCGGCACGCAAGCGAGGCTGGTGTGTGGTCATTGAAGACTGTCCTCTGAGCGGTGACACAACCGTGGCTGCCCAGCGCTTTGCTGCGCGTATCCGAGAACTGTCCGCCCGCCTGGAGGACAGGAAACCGCTGTGCATCCTGGCGGGAGGTGAGACCACCGTTCACGTCAGGGGCAGCGGACGTGGCGGCCGTAATCAGGAGTTTGCGCTCGTCGCCGCGCTTGCTGGGATCTCAGGCACCCTCCTCAGCGCCGGCACGGACGGCATCGACGGCCCCACAGACGCGGCCGGCGCCTTTGTCGACGAGACCACGCTGCGGCGGGCCCAGGCCTGCCACTTGAACCTGGGGGCGGCCCTTGAGAGCAACGATTCCTATGCCGCGTTCTCCTGTCTCGGCGACCTCTTCCGATGCGGAGCCACAGGCACAAACGTCATGGACATCAAAATCGCCCTCGTGCCGGCGCAGACGGGCGAGAGCCCGTTCTAGTTCATCTTAATAGGACTGTGGTAGGTTCTGTAGGGTGAAGGTCGGCTATCTTTCCGAAATCTTCGTGTCATTTCAGGGCGAAGGCGCCCATGTCGGACGCCGCCATCTCTTCGTCCGCACGGCCGGGTGCAATCTGCGGTGCCGTTACTGCGATACGCCCGACAGCTTGCAGCGTACGAATACCTACACTGCACTCCGGAGCGCTCGGCCACCGGAGGTGGGGTCCAATCCCATCTCCGCTGCGGAGCTTGCCGGCCTCATCACCTCGATGCTGGAGCACGAGGCACCGATCGACGCAATTGCGCTGACCGGTGGTGAGCCACTCGCACAGTCGGACTTCCTGGTAGCGACACTCGAATGCGGTAGATTCCCGGTGCCCGTGTTGCTCGAGACCAACGGACTGCTCCCGGAACAACTCCGGAAAATCCTTCCGTTGGTCACCATCGTCAGCATGGATATCAAGCTTCCCTCCAACACCGGTGAAGGCCCTCTCTGGGAGGAGCACGCCCAATGTCTGCAACTCGCTCGCATAAAGGATCTTTACGTCAAGATTCTGGTTGACCGGCACACGTTGCATGAGGACATCGAGCAGGCCTCTTCATTGGTCGCGGCATTTGACCCCACCCTCCCTGTCTTCATGCAGCCAATCACCGCAGCATCGGGACAAGCATCGATCGATCTCGACCGTCTGACGCAGTTTTATTGCATTGCCCGTCGTCTGCTTTCGTCCGTTCGCGTCCTACCGCAGACACACAAGCTGCTGGGCATTCATTAGACCAGACAATGCAGAACATATCCGGCAATCAGCCGTATTTGGGCAGCCCAAGGCCGCGTTTACGCCGCTGGCCAAAGCATGTTCAGCAAGCTGCGGCGCGCGCAGGCCGAAAGTAACGCAAGCGACTGAATAATCAGAGTAAATCTCTGGAATGCACTCGCAGCTGCCCATAAACTAGGCAGTTGAACAGTTCCGTTGTACCAATTCCCCCGCGAGGTCCATTCATGCTCGGCTCCGCAGCCCCCGCGTTCGAATGGAGTGCCCTGCCCGCAACGCAAGATTTTTCTTGACTACTTGCGTGACTGAAGGGTAGCATCAATTGTGAATTGTGTTATAAAATGTTCTATTGCTAAGGGGGGAACGGTCGCAGAAGCATCCAAGATGCCCGCCGAAATCAAAATCTCAAAGAAGGATCTCAATGAGATCGCCGCAGACTACGGGTTTCCCCGTGTCACGGGCGTACACGAGATCCACGACGCATCCGACAACGCCCTTTACGCCGTTGACACTGTGAAGGGCAAGTTTGATGTCAAGATCGATGTCGTCAAGAGCGAGATCGAGGTTAAACGGGAACTCGATCTGCTCACGTTCTTGCGGAAACACGCTTTTCCCTGTCCAGTGCCGCTGACGGACCGGCGCGGGCGACACTATCGGGACTGGGAAGGAAGGTCTCTATCGGTTTACCGTCATGTGGAAGGCCGCAGCGTCGAGCCGGAGGATTTGAGTTCCGCACAGCTCGAAAACGTAGGGCGCGTCCTCGGGGAACTGCACCTGATCGGAAAAGCCTATAAGAAAGGCATCGACAATCGCTTTGGGTTTGACCGAGTGGCGGAAGTGTATTTCGACGCCCGCGGCCGGCTTCCGCACTACTTCAAGAAAATCATTCGGACATTGGACGAGGAAATTGAGTACCTGAACCACTATCTCGAGGGCAAGCTCCCCAAAGGCATCATCCACGGCGATCTGTTCCCCAGCAACATCAGGTTTAAAGGCGACAAGGTGGTGGTGGTACTCGATTTCGAGGCCGCGTGCCGCGGCAAGTTCATTTTTGATCTCGCGACGGCGGTCAACACGCTGTGCTTTGAAAACGGTCGATATTCCCTGAAGAAGTTCGAGTCACTCATTGCGGGATACGAGAGCTTGCGTACCCTGTCGTTAGCGGAGTGGGACGCCTTCCCCAATGAACTGCGCTTTTCAGCCTTCCGTTTCACGGTGACGCGATTGCGCGATTTCTTCCTCAACCCCATTGACGAACGCCAACGGCTCAACAAGGATTTTCAGGATTTCTACGAACGGTTGCGCATTCTTCGCCGTGAACGGTCCGGCGGTATGGAGCCGATTCTCATGGCCATGGCAACCGGGTACGACTACCGCAAGTACCAGCGCGTCAAGGCCGTAGAGAAACGCAGCGGCCGCTAACTTCTCCCACTCTCGCCACTGTTCGCCGCCGAACGTCCCTGCCCTTTGCAGCCGCCGGCGTTTCCTATAAGATTTTCCACTATGGCTGATACGTCCATTGAAAAATCGTTCACCGAAATTCTGCACCTCTTGGGTGAGGATCCGACGCGCGAGGGTTTGGCGAAAACCCCCGAGCGCGTCGCGCGGTCTCTGCAGTTCCTAACCAAGGGCTATGCGGAGGACCCCAAGAGCGTGATCAACGGCGCGCTGTTCGTGGAAGAATATTCGGAGATGATTGTCCTCAAAGACATCGATTTCTTCTCACTCTGCGAGCATCACATTCTGCCGTTCTTCGGAACCGCCCACGTCGCCTACATTCCCAAGCACCGCATCGTCGGTATCAGCAAACTGGCGCGTCTGGTCGAGGTGTACTCCCGGCGCTTGCAGGTGCAAGAACGCCTGACCACCCAGATCGCCAACATGCTCATGGACGAGTTGGACCCCCTCGGCGTCGGCGTAGTGTTGCGCGCGGAGCACTTGTGCATGCGCATGCGCGGCGTGGAGAAGCAGAACTCTGTGGTGGTCACCAGTGCCATGCTGGGCGCCTTCCGCACGCACCACGAAACGCGCCAGGAGTTCATGACGCTGGTCAACAGTGCGAAGACTTGAGGGATCGGTTGACACGGCCGGAAAGTTTCGGTATCCGACCAAAAGTTATTTGGTCTGCACGACTGGCGCACGTGGAAGCAACCACGATGGAGTGCTGACCTTCAGCAGGTCGAACGCCTGGGCCTCTGAGGCATAGAGGTTCAGGCTTTTTTTTGTCGAAAGGGAAATCCCGTGTTGAAAAACTATCTGTTGGCCCCGGGGCCTACACCGGTTCCTCCGCGTGTGCTGCTGGCAATGGCACAGCCGATTATCCACCACCGTACACCCCAGTTCAGTCGTATCTTCGCGGAGACGAAAAACGCGCTGCAGGAACTGTTTCAGACGCAGCAGGACGTACTGATGCTCGCAGCCTCGGGCAGCGGCGCAATGGAGAGCGCCATCACCAACCTGTTCTCTCCCGGCGATGAGGTGCTCGTCGTCAACGGCGGTAAGTTTGGCGAACGCTGGATGAAAATCTCGGCGGCGTTTGGCCTGAAGGTCACGGAACTGCGCGTCGAGTGGGGCAAGAGCGTCACCGTCGATGCGGTACGCCAACTCCTGGACGAACGGCCCGCCATCCGCGCCGTCTTGGTGCAGGCCAGCGAGACCTCCACAACGGTCGTTCACCCCGTTGAGGCGCTTGCAAATCTGACCCGCCAGCGGGACACCTTGCTCGTGGTCGACGGCATCACGGCGGTGGGTGTCCTCGATATCCCAATGGATCGGTGGGGCATCGACGTCTTGGTGACGGGCTCCCAGAAGGCCCTCATGCTGCCGCCGGGCCTGGCGTTCATTGCGTTGAGCGAACGGGCCTGGAAGCGTACGAAGGAGGGAAAAGTCGCCCGCTTTTACTTCGATCTGGCCAAGGAGCGGGACAACCAGGCGAAGGACACAACCGCTTGGACCCCGGCGATTTCACTGATCATCGGGTTGCGCGAGTCGCTGGCGATGATTCGGGAGGAAGGACTGAGACGGGTCTTCGAGCGGCACGCGCGCATGGCGGCGGCAACACGGGCGGCGGCACACGCGCTGGACCTGCGGCTGGTCGCGCCGGACGCCCCCAGTCCCGCGGTCACGGGCATGTACACCCCGGCGGACGTCGACGGCGGGAAATTGGTTGCCTACTTGAGAGACCGGATGGGCGTCACCTTTGCGGGCGGCCAGGATCAGTTGAAGGGCAAGATCGTTCGGATCGCCCACCTCGGCTACATGGGAGCCTTCGACGTCGTCACCGCCATCGCTGCCTTGGAAATGGCTTTGGTTCATTTCGGTCACCGCGTTCCGCTGGGCCGTGGCGTCGGCGCCGCCCAGGAAGTGCTGATGGCCGCGCTACCGGAGTAAACCATGCACCGCGTCCTCGTCAGTGACAAACTCTCCCCACAAGGCCTGCAGATCCTACAGGCGGCAGCGGACATCGCCGTCGACAACATCACCGGTCTCACGCCCGAGCAGCTGGCGGAGAAGATTCCCGCGTACCACGGCCTGATCGTGCGCAGCGCGTCGACCGTCACCGCCGAGGTCATTGCCGCAGCCACAAACCTCCGCGTCATTGGGCGAGCGGGTATTGGCGTCGACAACATCGACGTCGCGGCGGCCACCACAAAGGGGATTGTGGTGATGAACACGCCGGCGGGAAACAATGTGACCACGGCTGAACACGCCATCAGCATGATGCTGTCGCTGGCGCGGTCGATTCCCCAGGCAACCGCCTCGATGAAGGGCGGCAAGTGGGAGAAGGGCAAGTTTACCGGCTCGGAAGTGTTCAACAAGACTCTCGGAATCGTCGGCATCGGGAATATCGGCAGCCTGGTCGCCGATCGCGCACTGGGCCTGAAAATGCGTGTGATCGCCTACGATCCGTTCATCTCGCAACAGGCAGCTCAGCGCCTTGGCGTGGAACTCGTCTGTCTCGACGAGTTGTACGCACGCTCGGATTTCATCAGCATTCACACCCCACTCAATCAAGAGACCCGCGGACTCGTCGGCACCGCCGCCTTTGGGAAGATGAAAAAGGGCGTGCGTCTGATCAATTGCGCGCGGGGGGGCATCGTTGACGAGGACGCACTCGCCGCCGCGATCACCGAGGGGAAAGTTGCGGGTGCGGCCCTCGATGTGTTCAGCCAAGAACCACCGCCCGCGGATCACCCCTTGCTGAAGCTGCAGCAGGTCATCTGCACACCG
>JAGDMS010000296.1 GCA_017860575.1 Deltaproteobacteria bacterium
TGCCCGAGTCTGGCACGGCCCGGTGGAGCGACGTCCGGCTCCCGGTCTGGGGCTGGTTCACGCTCTGGATGGTGGTGTGGGTGGGCATACCGATGGTGGCGCACTATGCCATTCACGGCGTCGTCAACGGCTGGCAATTCATCATCGCCTTTTTTCTGGCCATCAATCTCAATATCTGCATCTGGGAGATCTGTCTGGTGATTCGCAACCGCGACATCACCTATTGGAATACCGATCCCGCTGGCCGCGCCGTCCGTCCGCCGTCGGGCATCTTCCTGCAGCGAAAGTCGCTACGCGAGATGGCCACCACCCAGCCCTGGGCGCAGATCTGGTCCGAGTATGTGTACTACGACCCGTCCTATGCTGACCCCCGTTCGTACGGCTTTTGGGGCGATGTCAGTAACGGTTTCAGTACGCTGCTGCCCAGCATATTCTTCCTGGTGGGAATGACGGTGCCCATCGTCTCGCCCGCGGTCCTCGGTATCGTTGGCGTGATCATGTTCTGGCAGAAGGCCTATTGCACATCCGTGTACCTGGTCACGTACCTTTTCCACCGCCGGTGGGTAGGGCGGCCCCTGGGTTGGGTTATCTTGGCCGTGGGAGGGAGCAACGGGATTTGGATTGTCTTCCCGTTGATCGGCCTGTACGCCTGCATTCGCCTGATTCTCGAGAATCGCTTCGAGCTCCTCTGGAGCTAGACCGCTCGCTCGCCGGCTACGACCGCGATCCCGGCTGGGCGCTCAACCTGAAGCAGAACCCGCACGTCTGGGTCCAGATCAAGGAGCGGAAGCTGGAAGTGACCGCTTGGGTCGCCACGGGTGCGGAGCGAGACCACCTGTGGGTACACGGCAACGGGGTGTTGCCGCTGTGGAAGGTGTTTCAGCAGTGGACGGCGCGGGAGTTCCCGATTTTCGTAATGACGCCGAAGCACTAATCTCGCG
This sequence comes from Deltaproteobacteria bacterium, assembly GCA_017860575.1. Taxonomy (GTDB): domain Bacteria; phylum Desulfobacterota; class Binatia; order HRBIN30; family HRBIN30; genus JAGDMS01. The sequence continues at coordinate 942 of JAGDMS010000296.1, forward strand.
TCCGCTTCGGTAAAAGCCCTCGTCAGCGAAGGTCGCGCAGGAAGCGGAGCAGGGCGGCGTTGACCTGTTCCGGCTCTTCTTGCTGCAGCCAGTGACCGCAGTTCTCGATCCACACGGGATCGCGGAGATTCGGGACCCAGTCCTTCGTTGCCGCGACACCCTCCCTCGTCTGGCCCAGGATCGCATCGTACTCGGCGCCGATGAACAGCGCCGGTTGCTCGACGCGCAGGCCGGCGAAGGGGGCCAACAGCTCGGAGTTCAGGTCGATACAGCGGTACCAGTTGATGGCGTGCCGGAACGTGCCCTTGCGCTCGAACTCGGCGGTGAAGACGTCGAGATCGACCTCAGTAAGCCACGCGGGGAGTGACGGTGGCTCGCGCAGGCAGTCGTTCAAACACTTTGCGTCCCAGTTGAAGAAGCGGAAGTCGTCGCGCGGAATGTCGCCGGAGATCGAGTAGAGGAACCGCCGCAGCGTGCCGCGAATGTCGCGGTCGAGTTCGGCCTCGGCAACGCCTTCCTCCTGGAAGTAGAGAATGTAGAGGAACGCGCCGTTGACGGCTGCGCGCATGAGGTCGGTCGGCCGGCCGGGAGCGTGGTGGCTGGCGCCCGGGACGCTCATGCCTGCGACGGCGCGGAATCGGTCGGGCCGCAATAGTGCAGCGTGCCACGCGACCGGGGCGCCCCAATCATGTCCGACCACGACGGCGGCGCGTTCCCCAATGGCGTCGAGCAACCCGACGAGATCGCCAACCAGGTGCAGCAGCGTGTACGAGCGAAAATCGGGAGGCGCATCGGTCTGCCCGTAGCCCCGCTGGTCGGGCGCCACGACGTGATAGCCGGCATCCGCCAAGCACCGAATCTGATGCCGCCACGAATACCAGCTTTCTGGGAAGCCATGGCACAGCAGCACGAGCGGTCCCTCTCCGGCCTCGGCCACGTGCATACGGATGCCGTTCGTCTCCACGAATCGGTGGTTGAGTACACTCATGCGATGGTGTCTCCTGCGGTACGGATCAGATGCAACCCCCGGGGTGCGGGGCGCACCGACTCCTCGGCGCTGTAGGCACAAAGAATTATCGATTGAACTGACGACGTCAAGGCAACGTGCGTGGCGGGGAGCACGACATGAGAATGAGACGCCCCATCGCCCTGCCAACTAGGGCGTCCCTCGGTACGCCGCCAGAAGAAGGCGGCTACTCGGGACGAACGGGAGCGTAGCCCCCGGCCTCGACTGCACTGTCGTGCACCCTGCGCGCCGAAACGCTGCCGGTCCGGCACCCCGTGAAGAATCTCGTTGACTGGACGTCCGATCGTTGGTACGTGACCAGCCAAGAATTACAATCATCGATAATTGTAGCCGGCGAAGAGACGGGAACTGACCGCGGCATTCGCGTCGAAGGAGACGAGCATGGAGCTGACGGGCAAGGTGGTGATTGTGACCGGTGGCAACCGGGGTGTCGGCCTCGGGATCGCACGCCGCTTCCTGCAAGCGGGCGCGATCGTCGCAACCTGCTCGCGGCGCAACCTCGATCCGCCGCCGGCGGCCGCGGGCATCGAGGGAGCACGGGAGCGATCGATGCACCGCCGCTGCAACCACCGGCATTGGGAGGAGATCGACACGTTCGTCAAGGAGGTGGTGGAGCGCTTTGGCCGGCTCGATATCCTGATCAACAATGCCGGCGGCGCGCTTCCGCTCGAGAAGGTTGAGGAGGTCGGCAAGGTGCCCGCCGAGGCCAGTGGCATTCGGCTGGGTGAGATCGATCCGGGGTACGTGGCGCCGCTGTTCCACAAGCTGGTGATCGAGAACAACCTCTTGGGTCCGCTGTGGTTCGCCCTGCGTGCCTATCGGGTGATGGCCACGCAGGAGACCGGCGGCTCGATCGTGAACATCTCCAGCGGCGCGTCGAGCCCGGCCGGGTCGCCGCATCTCGTCTCCTACGGAGCGGCGAAGTCGGGATTGAATCAAATGACCAAGTCGCTGGCGGTGGAGTGGGGGCCCAAGGTGCGTGTGAACTGCATCGCGCTCGGCCCGTTTCTCACCGAGAACATGCGGAGGATCGTTCTTCCGAAGGATGAGAGCGGGCAGGAGAACTACTTTGCGGCAGTCCCCTTGCATCGGGCCGGCGAACCCGAGGAGGTCGGCGACGTCTGTGTGTTCCTCTGCAGCAAGGCGGCGGACTACATCAACGGTGCCACGATTGCCATGGACGGCGGACTGATGCCCGGTCCGCTGCTCGGATTCGGAGCGCTGTGATGCGGGAATTCGCGCTGCGGTTCATCGACGCGATGCTGGCGCTGGACTTGACGGCGCTGGCATCGATGCTGGCGGACGATGTCGTCTGGAATATCCCGCCGTTTGCCAAGCGACCGCCGATCCACGGCCGCGACGGGGTGCTGGCCTTTGTGCAGGACTCGCAAGGCACCTATTACCAGCCGGGAACGCTGACCTTCGAGCCGGACTTGGTGGTTGCCGATGGCAACGCCGCGGCGGTGCTGGGCACCTTGAGGGCGCGCACGATCCACGGGAAGGACTACGAAAACCGCTACAGCTTCTTCTTCCGTATGAGCGGTAGGACGGTCGTGGAGGCGTGGGAACTCCTCGACACGGCGCATCTCCGCAGGCAGATGCGGTGAGCGGGGCGCGGGCCCGACGGAGCACTGCGTCGAGTCACGGTGCGGCGAGCCGCGGAAAGGCAAGAGGGATCAGGCCATGGCGTACCGAGTGATTCAATGGGCGACTGGGGGCGTTGGGCACCTGGCGCTGCATGCCATCTTGCAGCGGAAGGACCTCGAACTCGTCGGGGTGCTCGTCCACGATGAACGCAAGGCGGGCCAGGACGCTGGGGCGCTCGTCGGAAGTGACCCCGTTGGCGTGAAGGCGACGTGCGACGTCGAGGCGATTCTGGCGCTGGACGCCGACTGCGTGTGCTACACCGCTCATGGCGAAACGCGTGTCAAAGTCTGCCTGAAGGAGTTCTGTCGCATCCTGGAGTCCGGTAAGAACGTGGTGACCACCTCCATTCCGGGCGTGATCTACGGACCCGGCATGGCGCCGGAGATTGCCGCGCGGCTGGAGGCGGCCTGCAAGGCGGGTAAGGCGTCGCTCTTCGGCAGCGGCATCGAACCCGGGTTTGCGGGCGATCTGCTCCCCCTCACGCTCATGACCATGTCCGAGCAGGTCCGCTCCGTTCGCAGCCAGGAGATCTTCAGCTATGCCGACTACCCGGTGGCCGCGACGGTCTTCGAGGTGTTCGGGTTCGGCAAGCCACCGACGCACCGGCCCCTGATGAAACTGCCCGGTGTGCAGCGCGCCGCGTGGGGCCCCGCCGTCCAGATGGTGGCGGCAGGGCTCGGTGTCACCCTCGACGAGATGCGGGAAACCTACGAGACGGCCGTGACCGAGCGCCGCTTGGAGGTGGCTGCCGGTATCATCGAAGCGGGCACTGTCGGGGCGGTGCGCTTCGAAACGATCGGCGTCGTGAAGGGTGCGCCGGCGATCGTGATCGAGCACGTGAACCGCATGAGCGCTGACATCGCGCCGCACTGGCCCACCGCCACCCACGAAGGGACCTACCGGGTGATCATCGACGGCCGCCCGAGCCTGACGTCCGAATTCTATCTCGGCGACGGGGCCAAGACCTACAGTTACGATGGCATGATCGCCACGGCGATGCGCGTGGTGAATGCGATCCCCTACGTGTGTGACGCACCGCCGGGGCTGGTGAGTGCGTTGGACCTGCCGCTGACGCTGCCCCGTGGCGCCATGTGACGGGGAGGAGCGGCATGTACGAATACACCGAACAACAGGAGTCTGTGCGGCACACGGTGCGCGCGTTTGTCCGCAAGGAGGTGGCACCCGGTGCCGCCGCGCGCGATGCCAGCGGGCAGTTCGACTACCAGTTGTGCAAGCGCGTCGCCGAGGTCGGCGTGACCGGCATGTTGTTCCCGGAGGAAGTCGGCGGCAGCAACATGGACCTGCTCACCTATTGCCTCGCTTTGGAGGAGATTGCCCGCGTCGATCTGGCGTTGTCGTGGACGACGTTTGTATCGCTGGCCGTGGCGCAAAGCGTCATCACGATGGGGACACCGGAGCAGCGGGTACTGTGGACCGAACGTGTCGTGAAGCCGGTGATCCGCGGGGAGGCCACCACTGGTGCGGGGATCACGGAACCGGACGCCGGTTCGGACAACGCGGGCATCAAGACGCGCGCGGTCCTCGACGGCGAAGAGTGGGTGATCAACGGCAGCAAGATCTTCATCACCAACGCCGGCCTGGAGAACTGTCTGGGCGTGTTGGTGCTGTGCCGCACCGAAAGCGAGGGCTTGGGATTCGACACCATCTTCGTGCCGACCGGCACGCCGGGCTACAAGATCGCCCCGCCCTTGAAAAAGATGGGGTTGCGCTCGAGCGATACCCGGCAGATCTATTTCGAAGACTGCCGCGTGCCGAGAATCAATCGCCTGGGCGGTGCCGGTGAGGGCTTGGATCGCATTGTGAGCGGCTTCTTCGTGGGCCGCATCATCATCGCGTCGACCGCGCTCGGCCTCGCGGAGGAGTGCCTCGCGCTCGCCAGCGAGTACGCCAAACAGCGCGTGGCCTTCAAACGGCCGATCGCCAAGTTTCAATACGTGCAGGGCATGCTTACCGATATGGCCTTGAACGTGGAACTGGGCCGCCTGATTCGCGACAAGGCGGCGCGGCTGCACGCCCAGGGAAAGCCCTTTATCAAAGAGGCCGCCATGGCCAAGTGGTTCATTACCGAAACGGCGAAACAGGCCGCGGACCACGCCGTCCAGATCTTCGGCGGGATGGGCTTCATGGATGATTGCCCCGTGTCGCGCTATTACCGCGACATCCGCGCGGCAACGATCGGCGAGGGCACCACGGAGATCCAGCGCTACGTGGTCGCCCGCGAAATGGGACTGCTGGGGTGACACGGCGATGGCGGGCCCCTTCCCGCCCAGTCACTACCGCCTGCAAAGTCCGAGAGGTTCGGTCGAACCGTGGCGGGTGGTAATGGTTTGCATGGTGAAGTCACTTTGACCGGTGAGGACATCAACTTTCGAGAGAGGAGCCGAGAATATGGCAACGACGATCACTCCCAACACCACGCCATCGATGCGACTGCGGGGAAAGGTTGCGGTCATCACCGGAGCCGGATCCGGGATCGGGCGCGCCATGGCCATACGGTTCGCCGCCGAGGGGGCGTCGATCGTGGGTGGTGACTGGCACGCGCAACGGCTCGAAGAAACGGTAGCGATTGTGCGGGACGCGGGCGGTACCATCACCGCTGCCCAGGGCAACATCGCCG
>JAGDMS010000297.1 GCA_017860575.1 Deltaproteobacteria bacterium
GCTGGCATTCAAGTATCGCCCGTTGTTGAGAAACGATGCGCTTGCGGTGGGAGTCTTCCATGGGCGTCCCAACCGTAGGCCAGACGGCTCGGCCGGCCGCCTGATTCCGCTGTTCAACTGTTTGGAGCTCTGCAATGACTGATCAAGCAATGGAGTTCCCGCTCGTTGTGGTCCACCACCCACCGTGGAACAAAAACCGCATCATCGGGCAAAAAGCACCCTTCAAGTTGAAGGAGATCTGTGCGATCCGGGCGTGGCTCGACTTCGAGCACAACGTTCGCGATCGAGCGCTGCTTGACGTTGCCGTCGACAGCAAGATGCGTGGGGGTGATGTGACCCGTCTCCGTGTGGAGGATGTTGCCACGGCGACCAGGTTGCCTCACGGGCCAGTGTCCGGCAAAGCAAGACGCAACGTCCGGTGACCTTCGAGATCACGCCGACGACTCGCAAGTCGGTCGCGGCGTGGATCAAGGCGGCGGGCCTCAATTCGGGTGACTACCTGTTCCCGAGTCGCGTCAATAAGGACGGCCACCTCAGCACGCGTCAGTACAGCCGGATCGTGAAGGACTGGGTCAAGATCATTGGCGAAGACCCTTCTCGCTATGGCATGCACTCGCTGCGCCGTACCAAGGTGACGATCATGTACCGGCAAACGCACAACCTGCGAGCGGCACAGATCCTGCTCGGTCACACCAAGATCGAGAACACCGTGAAGTATCTCGGCGTCGAACTTGACGAGGCGCTGAGCCTTTCGGAGCAGGTTGAGGTCTAGCTGCATGTCATTTCGGGGGACTCGCGCTTGAGCGGGCTCCCCGTTTCTCTGCGGCAGCATCCGCAACCAAAAGCGGTCACGACAGGATTACCCGGTACGTCAGCTCTAAGGTCGACCGCAAGGCCACGGCCGACGGCGGCCTGTGGCCGACTGCTCTCTAATCTATGGGGCAAGAAACAGCCGCGAGACCGAACGAAGGTCCGTCGAACGAGTGTCTGGTCCGGCTTTGACCGTCGCCAATACGCGCCGCTGGAATTGGACAAGATTGAGCTACTAGTTGCCGTCAAGCAGTGAAGCTATGTCACGTCCAATGCAAAATCTGCTGCTAGTGGCGCTGACGCTTCTGGCGGGGTGCTTCCCCACCCTCTACACGGACGCGCCACTGGGCGAGCCCGCCCGATTCGAAGCGGGCGACTGGAACGGCCTTTGGCTCGACGGAGATGGCCGCCTTTCTCGAATGCAGGTGGGCGTACCGGATACCAAAGACTTCGCCGTCGCCACGGACAACTGGCGCGAGTGTGACGCGCGTCAGGCAGGCCCGTGGGATGACGTGCGTTGGGGTGAGGTGCGCAGGTATGGCGAGTGGTACTTCCCAGAATCCTGCGAGAGCCGCCTGGCCACTGGCAAGGCCTGCGAATACTGGTTGATATTGAGACGCAAAGGAGAGGTGCTCTCCCTGCATACGCCCGACGAAGTGCGCATCCGGAGGCTTCTCGATGAGGGCAAAGTACCCGGCCGGATCGAGTTGCTGCCGTCGGATGGCCGCCAGAAGGAGCGCGTCGTCCTAAATCCCCAGACGGACGATCAATACAGGCACCTCTTCAACCCCGAGACGGGGGCGTTCCCAGAGAGGTCATTTCTCGCCATCAGGCTGCCCACCGAGCTGGATCCCTGCAGCAAACAGTCGAAGTAAGCAAGGCGGCTGTTAATCGGCCCCTGCTACTACAGAGGTCCGGTTTCGGGCGATTCTCCCGCGACTGGGGCGCGACAGCTTTTGGCCGTCTCATGTCCTTGGATTAGTGTGGGCGAGCGGCCACTCAGCCCCAATTCATTCCATTCCGTCCTTCTTCATGGCGTCCAGAGCCGTGCCTTTATGGGTGGTAAAGAAGAACATCTTCCATCCACCACGTTCAAATCGCCACCGAGCGACCGAGGGGACGCTCTCGAACGTCAACTTGTACTTGCCATCTACCTTTGGAGGTACCAGAGAGACGTGGCGTAGAACAACGGTTGCGGTTCCGTCAGGCATCAAGCGCAACCGAATGACCTCCCACTCGAGATCCGTGGTCTTCACCACATCCTTGAAGAACAGAACGACGCCTTTCTTTCCCTTCAATCTTTCGTAGAAGTCTGTGGTTTCCGTGTACCAGATGTCGTCGGTCAGTATGCTGCTCCATGCTTGAACATCGTGCCGATTCCAGGCCACGACGTACTTGCGCATGGCTTCCCGTAGAGAGGCTTCAGTGGCTTGAGGCGGTGCCCCTGCGCATACTGAAGGCCACTTGGCGATCACCAGAACCGTCGCCCCAATGACAAGGCGACGACGAGGGTTCGTTGCGTCCATTGCGCGCCTCCTTCACTCAACGCGCCTCTCAAAGCTACGCTAGGTTAAAAAGACGCGTCCAGCTGAACTTGGCGACGTCGCGTATCGGCGTGATGCTGGCACGCTCAACCGCAAAAGTTGTAGTGCCAATCCGTATTCGGCTGCCAGTTCCCTTTGCTTTTCCGCCAGGTCGTCATTGGCCTACGCAAGGAAGGCGCCAAATTCTTAGTCGGTCATGCTGTCCTACAAGGTATCCGCTGACAAAGAAGAGTGTCCGCAAACGAGGCCCTTGGGCAACTATCCGAAAGGTCTGGTCCTGGCCGCATGACGCCTATTAAAAGCTGTCGGACAGCAACTCGTAGCGGAGAACGCTTGTTCCCACAGCTTCGATGTCACGGGCATCGCTGCGCGCGGCGTGAAGGTTGCCACCCCCTTTCCGGTGGGGGCTCACAGCGCGCAAATGGATTCGACAGAAGGGCCCGTCAGAAGCAAAATCGAGCAACCATGGCGGCGCGTCAGAACATCCGCTTTTGCACCTCGCGTGACGGCACCCGCATTGCGATTGCGTCCATTGGCACCGGTCCACCGCTGGTCCGCGCCGCGCACTGGCTGAGCCATGTCGAATACGACCTGGAGAGTCCGGTGTGGCGGCCTTGGCTGACGCAGATGTCGCGCGACCACTGCTACATCCGCTACGACCAGCGCGGTTGCGGCTTGTCGGACCGCCAGGTGGAGGATCTCTCGCTTGATGCGTGGGTCGGCGATCTCGAAGCAGTGGTCGATTCGCTCGGGCTGAGGCGCTTTCCCCTGTTCGGCATGTCGCAAGGCGGAGCAGTGGCCATCGCCTACGCGGCGCGCCACCCGGAGCGGGTGACACATCTAATATTTGCCGGTGCGTACGCCCGCGGTTCACTTCGTCGCGGCGGGACCGAAGTCGACCGGCTCGAAGCAGAAACGCTGGTCAATCTCATCCGCGTCGGCTGGGGGCGGAGCCACCCCGCATTCCGGCAAGTGTTTCCGTACCGGTTCATTCCGCGCGGCACGCCGGAGCAGCTGCGATGGTGGGGCGACCTGGAGCAGGTGTCGGCGGGCGCAGAGGTTGCGGCGCGAACATTGCAAGCGTTTCAACGGGTGGACGTGTCAAACCTGGCTGGCAGCCTTTCGGTCCCGACCCTCGTGCTTCACTCGCGTGGCGATATCGCAGTGCCGTTCGACGAAGGGCGTCGCCTCGCCGCGCTGATTCCGAATGCCCGCTTCGTACCGCTCGAGAGCGACAACCATGTGCTGCTCGACTCGGAACCGGCCTGGCCCGTGTTTCTGTCGGAGGTGCGGGCATTCCTGCGACCGTCGGCCGGACAGCACGTCGACGACGTTGCCGAGAAGGTTGCACTGACGCCCGCAGAGCGCGAGGTGCTTCTCCTCTTGACGCAAGGCCTGGATAATCGCGCGATCGCCGCTCGGCTGGGGAAGAGCGAAAAGACCGTGCGCAACCAGTTCTCGACCATCTTCAGCAAACTCGGAGTGCGTACGCGTGCTGAAGCGATTGTCATGAGCGGCCGGCAGCGCGACGAGATCTGACGCGGCGGGACAGATGTCCCACGGACCGGCGATTCAGATCCATTTTCGGTTGTTTAGGTGGGACAGGCGCCTCATGCTCGTTGCAGAGGTTCCTCCGACACTGGCGGTACCGCCTCGGCTCACACCAACCGGCTTCGAGCGCGCGGCAAACCCCTTGAAGGAGGACCGCCATGTCCAACGTTACAGAATTCGTGACCGACACGCGCCGCTATGCCAAGTGCATCGAAGTCTCCAAGCGCGTCCGCTGGGACATCGACCGGGACCTGCTCCGCGGGCGAGCCTTCGACTTCAGCAAGAAATTCCTGCCCGACGGACTGTCGAAAGCCGAACAACTGCCGTTCCTTAGCGCGGACGAGAAGCGTCTCTACTCGCAGGTGCAGGGGCGGACCTACGCCAACATGTTTGCACTGGTCGAACGCTTCATCGGCGCCAAGGTGCTCGAACTCAGCCGCGACCATGCGCTGGGCGATCAGGTGGCGTTCGAAGCAATGGTGCGTCTGACCGACGAGGAACTGAAGCACCAGGAACTCTTCCGTCGACTCGAACGGATGATCGGCGCCCATATGCCCGCGGGCTACACGTTCCTGCCGGAGCCAAATCATGTGGCTACTGCGGTGCTCGCCGCATCGACTTGGGCCGTACTTGCGTTGACTTGCGACATCGAGCTGTTCTCGCAGGCCCACTATCGCAGCAGCATCGAGCCCGACGGCAACATCGACCCGCTGTGGAAGGACGTCTTCCTGTTCCACTGGCGCGAAGAGTCGCAGCATGCGATCCTGGACGAACTCGAGTGGCAACGGGAGGATGCGCGCATCGACGAGCAGCAACGCGACCGGGCGGTCGATGATCTGATCGGACTCGTCGGCGCCGTCGACGGCATAGTGCAAATGCAGGCCAAGGCCGACGCCGCCTACTTTGCACGGTCGGTCGGTCGGCAACTCAGCGATACCGAGGTCGAGGGGACCCACCGCACCACGCTCGCCGCCTACCGCTGGCAATACATCTCCAGCGGCGTGCAGGATGAACGCTTTCTCGGAATCCTCGGACCGATGATCAATGCCGACCAAGGTGCGCGGATTCAATCGGCACTGGCACCGATCGTGGGAGGAAGCGTTAACTGAACTGGGTGCTGCCTGCCGTGTCAGCGTGCCAGGACATCGCGGCTCGCAGCCCGCTAAGCGGCAAACTGATCAGGGCCGGCGGACCGCACGCGACGGGGTGCTATCGCACCAGGTTTGTGAAAGGGCGTAACGGTGACATGGTGCGACGCCGAGAGCGGACGCTCAGTCTCGGGTATGCCGCTGCTTCGGGGCAGCTCGAACGACCGGACACTACTGCGGCTACTGGCCGGTCAGCGACGGCGCAGTGGCATCACTCTGACGCCCGGACATAAGTCAGAACGTGGTGGGCAAGAAGTCCAGAGGCAACGCCGCTGCATTCAGCCGTTCCGTAGGCGGACCGCTTTCCAATCTTGAGTATTCGAGCGGTGCACATGAAGTCCTCCTGGCGCCCGCTGCGCAGAAACGCAGTCTTCATGTCCGACGTGACCCAGTGTTCCTCGGTTCCTCGCTTCGTCATGATCGCCAACCACATAGCAACATCTGCAGCGCCCATCAGCGTCATCCCACTGACGATGCCGCCAGGCCGTTCCAACTCCGGAGCAAATGCAACGTGCAGAACGCACTCGCCTTCGCCACAGGACTGGACGGTGAAGCCGTAAGGCCTGAGGAACGGCGTCCGTTCGAGTACCGCATTCAGCTCACTGGCCGATGTCTGATGGCTATGCACAATGGCCTCTAAGCGAGAGGAAGACGTCAGGTTTTCAGCGATTCTCTTCGAGGTGGCTCTCGTCAGCAATTGGCCGCATCTAGTCTTCCGGACGCAGATCGTAGCCAGGCGATCCGGCAGCGTTAACCGTAAGCCACCATCCGGCCTCAAGATGCCGGTGCGCCTCGGCCCCCGCCCAAGCACTCTGAACGTGCTTGAAATCCTTCGCCACGGCCCGTCGTGCGGCGTTGAGAAGAGATTTGGACGCACTTGTAAGTCCCGTCGTCCCGAGCTCTCCCCTTAGCAGGATGTTCGCGCCGTACTTACCTCCAGCGCTCAAAACGATCGAGTCCGGGTTTACAAGCTGATCGCCCCGCAAGACCGGTCAGACCGTCCCGGCTGAGGATCGTGCTGGATGTGACTGCTTTGGGGGCGATCAGACCACGTCGCGGAGCGTCAGCTTCTGGCCGCCTATCGCCGGTGTCGGTGGCGCGTGGCACACTGGCCGACGCTCGGCCCAGATCCGGCCGCTGCAACCCACCCGAGAGGAGACATCGATGCTGACGATGGAGAAGACGGCCGA
>JAGDMS010000108.1 GCA_017860575.1 Deltaproteobacteria bacterium
GGGCGAAAAGCATGAGGGCCAGGCCGCAGGCCCATGCCAGATGGGACCGCTGACTGTCTCCGGAATCGTGCTTCGACGAGCTCAGCACGAGCGGTTTGGTTATCAATTTCAAAAGAGAATTCCGCTCACCTTGAGCCTGTCGAAGGGCGTGGCTCCCGTTCATCGACATTGCCATCCGTGCCTGCATCAGTCCTCGATGCGTTGCGCCAGCACTTCGCGCGGCCGGCCATTCTCACTGGTGCTGACGACGCCTTCTTTTTCCATCCGTTCGATCATTCGTGCCGCCCGGTTATAGCCGACCCGCAGGCGGCGTTGGACCCAGGAGATCGAGGCCTGGCGGCTTTCCGTGACCAGGCGCACCGCCTGGTCGTACATGACATCGTCGTAGCCGTCGTCGGGACTGACGCCCTCTTCTTCCTCGTCGTCTTCCAGCAGTTCCAGAGCGTACTGCGGTCGGGCTTGACGTTTGGCGAAATCGGTTACCTTGCGAATCTCCGCTTCCGACACGAACGCGCCGTGCAGTCGCTGGACTCTGGCCGTGCCCGGGGGCAGGTAGAGCATATCGCCGCCGCCGAGCAGTCGCTCGGCGCCGATAGAGTCCAGGATGGTCCGCGAATCGACACGTGCGGTGGTCTGGAAGGAGATCCGCGCCGGGAAGTTGGCTTTGATCAGCCCCGTGATCACGTCGACGGACGGACGTTGGGTGGCCAGAATCAGGTGAATGCCGGAGGCACGCGCCTTCTGCGCCAGCCGCGTGATGGGTTCCTCCACGTCGCGTCCGACGGTCATCATCAGGTCGGCCAGTTCGTCGATGATGACGACGATCTTCGGCATTCGCTGGTGCCGGATCCCCGCGCTCGGTGTGTCATCGCCGTCTTCGCCGCCCACGACTTCCGTGAGTTCGATGACGCCGGCATGACGGTCCTCCTCGCCCCGTTCCATCAGACGGTTGTAGCTGTCGATGTGCCGCACGCCCTTGTCCTTCAGCAGGCGATAGCGGTTGTCCATTTCTTCGACCAGATGTTTCAGGACGACAACGGCTTTCTTCGGATCGGTGACCACGGGTACCAGCAGATGCGGGAGGTCATCGTAGAGGGACAACTCGAGCATCTTCAGGTCGATCATGACAAAGCGGACGTCACGGGGAGACGCCTTATACAGGATGCTCATGATCATCGCGTTGATGGAGACGGATTTGCCCGTGCCGGTTGCACCGGCCAGCAGCAAATGCGGCATACGTGCAAGGTCGGCAGCCACCGGGTTCCCGGCACTGTCTTTCCCCAACGCGAGGGTCAACGTCGATTCCACTTGGCCGAACGGTTCGCTCTCGAGGATTTCCTTCAGAAAAACCTGCTCGCGTTTGACGTTGGCGACCTCGATGCCGACGACCGCCTTGCCTGGAACGGGGGCGAGAATGCGGACGCTCAACGCCCGCAGGGCCATGGCGAGATCGTCCGCCAAGGTCACGATACGGTTCACCTTGACGCCCGCGGCCGGTTCGATTTCGAAGGTGGTGATCACCGGCCCCGGCCGCACCGCCACCACTCTGCCCTCGATGCCGAAATTGGCGAGCTTGGCTTCCAGGATTTCGGAACTCTTGCGCAAGGCCTCCTCGTCGACGCGGACGACGTTGTGCCGCGGCGTGTCGAGCAGGTTCAGGGTCGGCAGTTGGTAGCCGCTGTCCGCGAACGGGAGCAGTTCCTGCCGTATCCGCGACGCCCCCCTTTTGTCCGGCTTCAGCGCCGTGTCTTCACCCAGGACGATGACCGGTCCCGGCTGCTCGATCAGCAGTGCCCGCTTGCGGTTCGTCGCGGGTCGTACAGCGGCGGCGCGGCGCTCCTGGCGGGCGCGCCAACGGCTGCGCGCCGTATGGGCGGTCGCGGCGACGGCGCGCGTGCCGCCGCGTAGTGACGAACCGGTGGTGAACATGAGCGAGAACAGGCACGCCACGGACGCGACGACGTACGCGCCCAACGTGCCACCGGCGTCGCGCAACACACTGGCGAGGAATCCGCCAAACCATCCCCCAGCATAGACCACGTCGTCGCGCTCGAGCGCCAACCCGAGCAGGACGGCCAGGCTGAGGAACAGCATGACGGCCGCGCCGACGCGGGCCAGGGAGATTTCCTCGAACCGAGAACGGAACAGCTGCGTCCCTAGGATCGCGAGCAGGAGCGGCAGCAGGTACACGGCCAATCCAAAGGGCTGCATCAGCACGGTCGCCAATCCGTACCCTATCAGCCCACCGAGGTCCGCTCGGGCAACGCCGCGGCGAAAGGACAGGAAGCTCACGAATGCAAACAGCGCCACCGCCATGGTCAGCACGCCAGCGACTTCGTTGAGGAGCTGGTTGGGTTCCCGCTCGGTTGCTTGTTTGGTTGCGGCCCGGCTGCGTGCCACGTCACATCTCCATGACGAACGGCACGATGACGGGCCGGCGCTCAAGCGTGCGCGCAAAGAACCGTTTCAGGGCTTTCCGCACTTCTTCTTTCACTTCCAACGAATCGGTCCGCGACTCGGCCGTGATCTGCTGCAATGTTTCCAATACGATACTCTTTGCCCGTTCGAGATACGCTTGTCCCTGCTCCTCAAAGATGAACCCGCGCGAGATCAGGTCGGGGCCGGCGATGAGTTCGCCGCTCTGTTGATCGATGCCCAAGATGGCAACGACGAGCCCGTCGGCCGAAAGATGGCGGCGGTCCCGCAGCACCACGTCCTCGACGTCTCCGATCCCCTTGCCGTCGACGAACACGCGCCCGACCGGGACGGGCGCGCCGATGCGTGCGCCGTTCGGGTCGATTTCCAGAACGTGCCCGTCTTCAAGGAGGAAGGTGTCTTCCGGCCGCATGCCTGCCGTGTGCGCCAAGGCGCGATGCCGGACGAGGTGACGGTACTCGCCGTGCACCGGCACGAAGTAGCGTGGGCGGACGAGCCGCAGCAGGAGTTTCAATTCCTCCTGGCTGGCATGTCCCGACACATGCACCCGAGCACTCCCCGCGTGATGCACGTCCGCACCGCGACGGTGGATGTGGTTGATCATGTTGCTGATGGAGCGCTCGTTGCCGGGAATGATGCGCGCGGAGAGGATCACGGCGTCGTCCGGCTCCATGCGCACCTGGCGGTGATCACCGACGGCGATCCGGATCAATGCCGACAGCGGCTCGCCCTGACTGCCGGTGGTGAGTAGCGTGACATCGTGCGGCTGCAACTGCCCCAGTTCGTCAATGTCGGCGAACAGCGATGGGGGGAACTGCAGATAGCCGAGTTGCGTGGCGATCTTGATGCTGGCGTTCAAACTGCGCCCGACGGTGACGACCCGACGGCCATGCCGCTGCGACAGTTCCAGCACCTGTGCAAGGCGGTGGATGTGCGAGGAGAACGTCGAAAAAAAGATGCGGCCGGGGGTCGCGCTGAAGATCCGATCCAAGTTGGCGGACACGGAGCGCTCCGATGGCGTGTATCCCTCGTGCTCCGCGTTGGTCGAATCCGACAACAGCAACAGCACGCCACGCGCGCCGTACTCGGCCAGGCGCTGCAGGTCCGATGGCACATCGTCGATCGGTGTCTGGTCGATCTTGAAGTCGCCGCTGTGGATGAGGGTGCCGACCGGTGTGGTGATGGCGAGGGCAACCGCGTCGACGATCGAGTGCGTCATGTGAATCGCCTCGATGGCGAACGGCCCCATGTCCCAGCGCTGGCGAGGCTTGAAAATGCTGACAGGATTTCCGCTCAGACCGTGCTCGCGCAGCTTCTCCGCAATCAGACCGCCCGCCATTGGTGGAGCGTAGATCGGCGCGCGGAGGTCGCGCAGCACGTACGGGAGCGCGCCAATGTGATCCTCGTGGCCATGCGTCATCACGAAGCCGAGGAACCGATCCCCGAGGCGCTGCACGTAGCCGAGATCGGGAATGACGAGGTCGATGCCGAGCATGTGCAGCTCGGGAAACATCAGGCCGCAGTCGATGGCGATGGCCGCGTCGCCGTATTCGAGCAGCAGGCAATTCAAGCCGATCTCGCCCAGCCCCCCGAAAGGGATCACGCGCAGCAATCCACTGCCGTTACCACCGGTCATAGCACCTCAGTACGGCGAGCACGACGCCCGAGTGTTTGTCGAAAACCCGTACGCGGTCAGACCCACCTGACTCCTCAGCCTCCACAACACGCCGCCAGACACGCGGATGATAGCTGCCCACGCTCGGGCGAGTCAACGTTGCGGCGTTGGGCCGGGCGAACGGCGGGCCGATCCGGGCGCTGCTTCCCCCCTGACACCAGGCGCGGCACCAGTCGCAGTCTCGCCAAGGGGGGGTGCACCGTGGACTTGGACATAGGCCGGTGCACTTCGTTAATATACCAGGTATGCCGCGTCGCTTGTGCGTGCAGTCGGCCAACCTCCTGAGCGCCGCCCGGATTGCCTTGACCCCGGCGTTCGTGGCGGCGGTGTGGTGCGCGCCGCGGGTCGCAGGTCTCGGCTGGGTCGCCGGCATCTTGTTCGTGGCAATCGCGGCCTCCGATGTGTTCGACGGCCGCCTCGCCCGCCGTTACGGCAGCGCGAGCAGCGGCGGGCGGGCATTGGACCATCTGGCGGACATCGGCTTCATTCTCTGCGCGTTGGGCACGTACACGGTCCAAGGCCTGACGCCGTGGTGGGTGCCGGCAGCGGTCGGCGGCGCGTTTGGGTTCTATGTGATGGACTCGTGGGCACAGCGGGCGCGTGCTGTACCGCGCTTGATCGGGAGTCGCGTGGGCCACCTCGGCGGCATTTGCAACTATTCCCTTGTCGGCCTGCTCGCGTTCAACAACATCGCTGGCTTGCATCTGCTGCCCCCCGGGCTCCTGGCAAATCTTTTCTGGTTGGTCCCACTGTACTCCACGGCGTCGGTGGTGTCCCGCGTGCTGGCGTGGAGGCTCCCGTGCCCAATGACCGCTGCCGGGAGGCCGTGCGCGCACTGCGAAGGGACGCGCCTGTGACACGGTCCGCCGCGGCGCTCGTCGTCATGGCGCGCTATCCCACCCCGGGCCGGGTGAAAACGCGCCTGGCACGCGCGATCGGCGCGAACCAGGCGTCCGCACTCTACCGGGCGTTCGTGCAGGACCTCGACGAACGCTTCGCTGTGCGGACAGGCGCGGTAATCTGGGCGTTCGATCCGCCCGAGAGCGACTTTCCGGCACTCGTGCGGGCCGGGGTCCGCTGCATGCCCCAGGTGGGGCGGGACCTTGGCGAGCGCATGCATGCGTGTTTCTGTCTTTTGACGGGTGAACATTTCGACCGCGTCCTCCTCCTTGGCGCGGACGTGCCGCACGTGCGCGACGAATGGTTTGCCGAGGCAGAAGCGGTGCTCGATCAGGCTGATGTCGTCCTGGGACCGACCGATGACGGGGGCTATTACCTGATCGGTATGCGAGAGTGGATGAAGTTGAGGACCTCACGCGTCTTCGCCGGGAGCTAGCCACACACGCGGGCCAATTGCGACTTCCCCGCACCGCGGCCTGCCTCAAGGATTTGGAAACGTCGTCCGGCGGCGTCGGGCTGTGAGCCTCCATGCTGCTACCGGTAGGCTGAACAGTGCGTGACCTCTACGATTGGTTCGGGCTGAACGTTGCATTGTTCCATCTGATCAACGGAGCGCACGCCCCGTGGTGGGACTGCTGCATGGTCACCGTGAGTTGGCTGGGGAACTATGAGTTCTTCCCGTTTTACGTGGCGTCGCTGCTCTTGCTTGCGCAAATCGCGCCACGCTGGGTGCCGCGTCGCAACGTGCTGGTATTCGCGGTGGGGTTCGCGCCCACCTGGGCGGCGGTGGCGACACTGAAGCCGTTCTTCGGACTTCCCCGCCCCGCACTGGCCCTCGGAAGGAACGCCGTCGTGCTCATCGGGTCCCCTCCCCTCCACGACTCATTTCCCTCCGGTCATGCGGCGTTCGTTGCGCTGCTGGCCGCCTCCATCGCGGTCCGAGTGGCACGTCCGTTGAAATGGGGACTGTGGTTGTTTGCCGTAGCGGTCTGCGTCTCGCGGATCTCGGTCGGTGCCCACTTCCCTGCCGACGTCGTCGGCGGGGCTGCTGTCGGACTCGGTGGCGCCGGCCTGGCCAGTCTTCTGGTACGCGCGGTGTCAGCGCGCACGTGAGATCTCACCGCGAGCGCCTTGGTGGTGCGGCGAGGCCGGATGCTGCGCCGCTACATAATCTTGCACTTTTGCCGCTGGTTTCTCCACTGACCGGTCTTGCCGTCACACCGGTACCAGTAGCCGTCGTGCCAGCACACGAGTTCGCCTCCCGGGTAGACTTCCCCCTGATATTTGCAGGTGGCCTCGGCTGTGGATGCCGCCTCCTCTGCCACGGAGGACGACGTCCCCATCGTGCCCCACGCGACGACCCCAGCGCTGATGGCCACGGCTAAGCCGAGATTTTTCAACATGATCGTACCTCCCTTTCGTGCAACGTCCGGCGCTCGAGGCTGCACGTCCCGGCATCACCACGATGGCTGTACGCCCGCGCGGGATCCCCTGGAATCAGCCCACCTCCAGCACGATGACGCACGTCACGAAATATCCTTCCTGTTCATACCGAATTAGCAAATCGGATTTTTATTATCAAGTACGCTGATGTACGTTCGGTTCGCATGCGCGCCACGGGGACCCGAATCACGGCCATGAACCTCCTGCAGGCGGAGGCCGCAACATGAACGCGTCTCCGCTATACTCCGGGTCGATGAAGATCGTGACGTGGAACGTGAACGGTATCCGTGCGCGGCAAGCGCAAGTGACCGAGCTGATCGGGCAAGAGCAGCCCGACATCCTGTGCCTGCAGGAATTGAAGGCGAAACCGGAGCAGGTGCCGGAGGCGCTGCGTGCACGTGCGGACTATTGGTGTTACTGGCACGGCGCCGCCGCGTACTCGGGCGTCAGTATTCACCTGCGAAAGGAGCGCTTTCCCGACAAGCCCGTGTTTACGCATCCGCCCTTTGATCACGAGTCCCGAATCGTCGAGGTTGGACTCGCTGCACTGGTGGTCGCCTCCGTCTATGTGCCCAACGGTGGTAAGGACTACGCGGCGAAGCTGGCGTTCCTCGAGGCAATGGAACGGTACGCGAGAACGATGCACGCGGCCGGCCGCGCCCTCATTGTGTGCGGCGACCTCAATGTCACACGAACAGACCGTGACGTGCACCCGAAGGAGCGTAAGCCCAACGCCATCGGACAGCGACCGGACGAACGGGCCTTGCTCGCACGGCTCCTCGGCTGCGGGCTGATCGACGTCGGCCGTGCCCTGGACCCGGACAACGACAACCTGTTCACCTGGTGGGCGCCGTGGCGCAGCCTGCGCCAGCGCAACATTGGCTGGCGGCTCGATTACGTGCTGGCAAGTGAATCCTGGGCCCGCCGTGCTCTCTCCTGCCCGGTGCTCCGCGAGTTCGGCACCAGCGACCACGGTCCGGTGGTCGCCACGTTCGCTGCGTCGTAACGAAGAAGACCGCGTTCGTCCGATGCTCTCGGCCAGCCTTGGTTTCCCCCAGGCGCTTCGTCTCAAGTCGACTGGCGCCGAGTCATGAAACATGCAAAGGACGCACCCTGTGCAGACCAATGGCCCCGTCCGACGTCGAACTCTCCTCTGGGGCCTGCTCGCTCTGGCTTTTTACCTGGTGCACGCTGGAACGCATCTGCGTCACCACCAGCCCGAGAACATCGTCTGGTCGTGCCACGTGGCAACGGTGCTCGTGGGTTTCGGCTTCGTTTTCGGGTCCGCGACCCTCAACGCTATCGGCTTTCTCTGGCTGCTCATTGGCAACGCGGCCTGGCTGATCGACCTGTACAACGGTGCGGCGTTGATCCCAACTTCGCTGCTTCCGCACGTCGGTGGGTTCATCCTCAGCATCGTGGGACTGAAACGATTCGGTATGCCCCGGCACGTATGGTGGAAGGCAATCGTCGGCTTGTTCCTGTTGCAGCAGTTCAGTCGATTGGTGACCCCGATGGCTGCCAATGTGAACATCGCGTTCGGCGTCTGGGCCGGATGGGAGACGATGTTCCCCTCCTATTTGTGGTTCGAGGTGATAACGTTCGGAACCATGCTTGCCATTTTCCTGGTCACGGAGACGGTCGTCCGCCGGATTGCTGGTGGCCCGCATGAAACTGGTGCGTGAGGTGACACGACATGGCGAAACGGGTTGAGGGCGGCCTTAGCCTTGGCGGGTATTGCGACGAGCATTTCGCGGCTGTTCGGCACGCCTTCGCTGAGAATTTCCTCGAACATGACGAGATCGGCGGCGCCGTCGCGGTGATCCTGAACAGCCGTGTTGTCGTCGATCTCTACGGCGGTCATGTCGACGCGCGGCGCACCGAGCTGTGGCAGCCCGACACGCTCGTTAACGTCTACTCCGTCGGCAAGGCAGTTCTCGCCGTGCTCACCTTGATTCTCGTCGAGCGCGGCATGGTGGAGCTTGATGCGCCGGTTACGCGCTACTGGCCCGAATTCGGTGCGCACGACAAGGGTGCCCTGACGGTGCGTGGTTTACTGGCGCACCGTGCCGGGCTGCCAGCCATCCGGCGGCGGTTGCCCGATGACGCGCTATTCGACTGGCGCGTGATGTGCGACGCCTTGGCGGCCGAGGCGCCTTTCTGGGCGCCGGGCCAGGCGCACGGCTACCACGTCAACACCTACGGCTTCCTCGTCGGCGAAGTGGTGCGCCGGGTGACGGGTGTGCCGGTGGGGGAGGCGGTGCGGCGGTACGTGGCCGGCCCAATCGGCGCCGCGTTCGCCTTCGGGGTGCGACGCGCACAGCAGCAGCGCATCGCTGCCGTCTGCGGCCCCTCCACGATGCCGGTCGTTCCGGAACGGTGGAGTGAATTGTTTCCGCCCACTGGCGATGCGGAGCGCGACCTGATGACCTGGCATACATACTTCAACCCGAACGGTTTGTGCGGGGCTGGCATCGTGAACTCCCCGGAATGGCGCGCGGCCGAAATCCCGTCCGCCAACGGCCATGCGACGGCCCGCGCCGTCGCCGCGATCTACGCCGCCTTCCTGGCGGGTGGTCCGCAGGGTGCCCGCTGGGTCGGCCCGACCCTCAGAGCGGAGGCCGTCACGATGCATTCGGACGGCGCCGACACGGTGATCGGCCGTCACTCGCGCTTCGGCCTGGGTTTCCAGTTGCCGCATCCGGAGCGTGCCATCGGTCCGAATGCGCGCGCCTTCGGCCATTACGGCTATGGCGGATCGCTGGGCTTCGCGGATCCGGATGCGGGGCTCGCCTTCGGATACCTGACGAACCACCCGAGCACCCGCCGCTGGTCGGCGCCCAGAGCCCAGCGCCTGATCGACGCGGTGTACGCCTCCCTGTGACGCGGCACAAAACGGCGGCGTGCACGTCGGCCCGCCGCACGCCGCCGGCGGGTTAGAATCGCAGCAGGACTTTTCCTTGATTCCTGCCGTGAGCCAGGTGGGCAATGGCCGCCTTCACCGCGTCGATACCGCGGAACTCGGTCGCATCGATTGCCGCGTGGATCTTGCCTTCGCGCAGGAGTGCGACGAGTTTGGTCATGTACGGCGGTATCTGTGCGGCGTAATGCGGAAGGTAACAACCGCGAACGGAGGCCGATCTCGCTAAAAGCCACTGGTAGATCCGCACCTGCTCGACACGCTCCCAATTGAGGCCGGCACCGTACTCGGAAACGGCGCCAATGCACACGAGCCGGCCAAAGACGGCTAGGTGCTTCAAGGCCGTGTCGAACGTCGCGCGCCCCACGGATTCGAACACCAGGTTGATACCGCGCGGGTATTCACTGGCGAGTACCGCATCCAGATCTTCCGTGCGGTAGTTGATCGCCCGGTCGCAGCCCAGCTCTTTGAGCCAGCGTGCTTTCGCGTCGTCGCTGCAGGTGCCGATAACGTGATTGCCGGCCAACTTGGCCAGCTGCACCGCATAGGTGCCCACACCGCCGGCGGCCGCTGTGACCAGGACCGTTTCGTCACGCTGCATCTCGCCGGCGACCTCCAAACCGATGATCGCCGTCATCCCGGCGACGAAAGCACTGGTGATTTCCGGCGTCGCTTCCGGAATTGCAAACGCTTCTTGCGCCTTGACGACGCGATATTCACCGTAACCTCCCCCGAAACTGAAGGCGAGCGCGTGATCGCCGACCTTCAGGTGCTCCACCGCGCTGCCCACGGCAACGACCTCTCCGGCGGACTCGACACCGAGGTCGAACGGCACGGTCCGCGCGCCATAGCCGCCCGATGCTGCCACCGGATCGGAAGCGTTGACGCCTGCGTAGCGATTGCGCAACAGAATTTCGTCGGCTGCGGGCGTCGGCAGTGGGACCGCCACAATCTCCGCTGCACTCTCGATGTCAGGTCCGGGCTTGGTCACGACCAGTTTTCGGTACGTTTTGGGAAGTTGCATCGCGCTCCTTTCTTTCGGCCCATTTGGCGCCCGCTAGAGTTCTGCGTCAAACAGGCGGTCTATTCCTATGGGTGCCCCAGAATGCTTGCCGGTCCCCCCGGGGAAGCGCCGTCCTTCGGCGCCGATCGCAGGACCGCTCGCATCCCACAGATGGCCTGTATCGCGATGCACCGGTCGCGCCGCGATAGCGCGAGCGCAGCACCCCCTTGCGACGGTCGACGCGGCCGTTCATGATATCCGCACGCTGAATATGCGGTTGGGTACCACGAGGGCGCCGCGCCGGCAACGGTTTAGCGCAAGGATGCCGGGTGCTGGCAGTGCGGATGGTGCTGGTGCTACAAGTGCGCCCCAGTGATTAGGGATCGGCGAGGAGGATGCTGTGTCAGAGATCCATGGGGGAGAGCTCACCGCCCGGCAGCTGAAAGCTGCGGGCATCGACACGATCTTTGGTGTGGTGGCAGGACCGATGGTGGAGGTCCTGGCCGGGGCGGCGCGCGCGGGGCTGCGCGTGGTCGGCTGCCGCCACGAGGAGTCGGCCGCCTTCATGGCCTCGGCGTGGGGGTACCAGCGGCGCCTGCCGGGGGTGGTGGTGGTGGGCTCCGGTCCGGGCATGACCAACGCGGTGACCCCCATGTACGTGGCCACCGCAAGCGGTATGCCGCTGGTGGTACTGGGCGGCTCCGCCAGCGCGCCGCGCGGGATCGGCGCGTTTCAGGAGGCGGATCAGGTGGCCTTCGCGCGGCCCGGCTGCAAGTGGGTGCAGCAAATTGATCGGACCGAGCACATTCCGGAGTTGCTGCATCTGGCGCTGGGCAAAGCGGTGAGTGGCCGTCCCGGCGCGGTGTACCTCGACTATCCGGGTGAGATGGTCAACCGCGCGGTGCCGGAGGACAGTGTCACGCTGCGCACCGCAATGCCCGCAATCACGCGGCCGTATCCCGATCCGGCCGCGATCGAGCGCATTGCCGACATGCTTGCGCGTGCCGAACGGCCGCTCGTCCTGGTGGGCAAGGGTGCGGCCTGGGCGGACGCGGGCGCGGCGCTGACGCGCCTCGTGGACCGCGGTCTGCCCTATGTCGCGTCGCCAATGGCCCGCGGGGTGATTCCCGACGATAATCCACACTGCGTGAACGACGCCCGGTCCGCCGCGTTGGCCCGCGCCGACGCAATCGTGATGGTGGGCGGCCGATTCAACTGGATTTTCAATTACGGCCGGCCGCCGCGCTACGCTGCCAATGTGCGGATCGCGCAAATCGACATCGAGCCCGAAGAACTGTACAGCAGCGCCGCGATCGAACTCGGCGTGGTCGCCGACGCCGCCGTTGCTAGCGAGCAGCTTTGCGCGGCCCTCGAAGGGCGTGCGCTGGCGTGCGCCCGCGGCGGTTGGCTGGACGAGCTGCGCGCGCGCGCGCGCAGCAACGCGGCGCTGCTTGATCCCCTCATGGGGCTCGACAGCACGCCCATCAACCCGTTTCGGCTGGCGCGTGAGCTGCGCGACGTGCTGCCCCGCAACGCCACGATCTGCGACGACGGCGAGCTGATCATGGGGGTGTCCCGGACGGTGCTGCCGAGCTTTGGTGCCCGCTCCCGGCTGAACGCCGGCACCACGGCGTGCATCGGCACCGGCGTGCCCTATGCGATCGGTGCGGCCCTTGCCCAGCCCGATCGTCCCGCGGTCGCTTTGCTGGGTGACTACGCGTTTGGTGCCGCCGCGATCGACATCGAGACCGCGGCGCGTGTCGGGGCGCGGACCGTCTTCGTGGTGGCCAACAATTCCGGGATCGCCGGACACCTCCTGCAGAATTTCATGTTCCCGCCCGACGCGCCGCCGATTGCCCGCCTGCATGCGGCTGACTACGAGAAGATGATGGAGATGGTCGGGGGCCACGCCGAGCGCGTCGAACGGCCCGAACAGATCCGCCCGGCGCTCGAACGCGCACTCGCCGCCGGCGGTCCGGCACTGGTCCACGTGCTCATCGATCCACTGGCCGTCCGCCCCGGCGGGATGAACTTCCTGGAGTAGCGTCGCTGCGATGGTGTGGTGGCGTGGCGATCCCCTTCGGCGATGCTGGCCGGTCCGACAGCGATTCACCACCTCCCCCCACCCGCCGCCTCCGCACGGGTCTGGCTTGACGCGACTCGACACCAACCACCATTCTCTCATCGCGGCTTGGTCGCTATGATGTGTCTATGCGCTCGCTCTTGTTCATCCCCGCAGACAGCGAAAAGAAGCTCGTCAAGGGATTGAGCACCCCGGCCGATTGCCTCATCCTGGATCTCGAAGACTCCGTAACGCCCGCGAACAAGGATGCCGCGCGGCGGATCGCTGTGAGCTTCTTGGAGACGGCGGCTGCGGGGCAGTGTGCCAAGCAACTGTTCGTCCGCATCAACGCGCTGCAGTCCGGGATGGCGATCGAGGATTTGGTGACTGTCCTGCCGGCACACCCGGACGGCATCGTGCTGCCAAAATGCCGCTCCGGCGAGGACGTCACACAGGTGCATCACTATCTGGACGCGCTGGAAATCGCCTACCGCAGGGAGAAATCCCCCGCCAGGATTCTCCCCATCATTACGGAGGTTGCCGCTGCGCTCTTTGCCCTGGCAACCTACAAGAACGCCTCGGATCGTCTGTGGGGACTGATGTGGGGCGCGGAGGATCTCGCCACCGAACTGGGTGCGCTGGACAACCGGGCCGACGGACAACTCCGACCCCCGTTCGAGCTGGCCCGCAGTTTGTGTCTGTATGCGGCGGCTCACGCTGGCGTCGTGGCCGTCGATACGGTGTCGCCGACCATCGCCGACGCGCAGTCGCTGGCGAAGGAGACCGTGGCTGCCAAGCGCGACGGCTTCACGGCCAAGGCAGCGATTCATCCGCTGCAGGTTCCGGTCATCAACGAGCAATTGTCTCCCTCATCCGATGAGATTGCGTGGGCCACGCGGGTCATCGCGGCGTTCGATGCCAGTGGCGGCGCGGGGACGATCAGCCTCGACGGAAAGATGCTGGACCGCCCACATTGGAAAGTGGCGCGGCGCATCCTCGGACCACCGTAGGCGAGCAACCGGAGCGAACGATGAAAAGCCTTGCGCACCAGAGTGTGGAGCGATCGCAGGGCACGCCGACAGGCCAACAGCCATTGTGGGCGCCGTCGCTTGCGCGCATCGCCGGCGCCAACCGCACCCGCTTCATCCACGCCTCATTAAGGATTTGACGCGGATGTTTTTGCCCACGCTGGATTACGGTCTCGGGAAGGACATCGACATGCTGCGCGAAACCGTGCGCGCGTTCGCCGCCCGCGCGATTGCACCACGGGCCGCGGAAATCGACCGCCGCGACGAGTTCCCTCGCGACCTGTGGCCGCGGATGGGCGCCCTTGGGCTCCATGGCATTACCGTGGAGGAGGAGTACGGCGGCACCAATGTGGGGTACCTTGCTCATGTCGTGGTGATGGAGGAGGTCAGCCGAGGTTCCGCGGCCGTCGGGCTCTCCTATGGTGCGCATTCCAATCTCTGCATCAACCAGATCCGGCGTAACGGCAGCGAGGCGCAAAAGCGTCGTTTCCTGCCGAAACTGATCAGCGGCGAGCACGTCGGGGCGCTCGCCATGAGCGAAGCGGGCGCCGGCTCCGATGTCGTGTCGATGCGAACGCGTGCGGAGAAAAAGGGAGACCGCTACGTCCTCAACGGCAGCAAGATGTGGATCACCAACGGCCCCGATGCCGAAACGCTCGTTGTCTACGCCAAAACCGATCTTGGCGCCGGCCCGCGCGGCATCACCGCCTTCCTCGTCGAGAAGGGCACGCCGGGCTTCCGCGTTGCGCGCAAGCTCGATAAACTCGGCATGCGCGGCTCGCCGACAGCGGAACTTGTGTTCGAGGACTGCGAAGTGCCGGACGAGAATGTCCTCGGCCGCATCAACGCGGGTATCAACGTTCTGATGAGCGGCCTCGATTACGAGCGCGTCGTGTTAGCCGCGGGGCCCTTGGGGATCATGCAGGCGTGTCTCGATGTCGTGCTGCCCTACGTCCACGAGCGCCATCAATTCGGTCAAGCGATCGGCACCTTCGAGTTGATGCAGGGGAAGCTGGCCGACATGTACACGACGATCAGCGCATGCCGTGCGTACGTCTACGCGGTGGCGCGCGCGTGCGATTGCGGGCGGACGATGCGCAAGGACGCGGCGGGGGCGATTCTCTATGCCGCCGAGAGGGCGACCTGGATGGCGCTCGAGGCGATCCAGGCCTTGGGCGGCAACGGCTACATCAACGAGTACCCCACAGGCCGGCTGTTGCGCGATGCCAAGTTGTACGAGATCGGCGCCGGTACCTCGGAGATCCGCCGCATGCTCATTGGGCGGGAACTGTTCGACGAGACGGCGTGATGGCCGGCGAGAAGATTTCGAGGACCGCATGCCGGTCCTGAAGACCGCGATCGATCCCCGTTCCGGGACGTTTTGCGCCAATGCCCGCGCCATGCGTGGGCTCGTCGACGATCTCGCCGCGCGTGTTGCCGAGATCCGCAAAGGCGGCGGCGAGGCGGCTTGCGCGCGGCACCTCTCGCGGGGCAAGCTGTTGCCGCGTGACCGCGTGCGATTGCTGCTCGATCCCGGTGCCCCATTCCTTGAATTCTCGCAGCTCGCGGCCTATGGCATGTACGGCGAGAGCGTCCCGGCGGCCGGAATCATCACCGGCATCGGACCGGTTATGGGGCGTGAGTGCGTCATCGTTGCCAACGACGCCACCGTCAAGGGCGGGACCTACTATCCGGTCACGGTGAAGAAGCATCTGCGGGCGCAGGAAATCGCGCGGCAGAACCATCTGCCGTGCCTCTATCTCGTGGACTCCGGCGGCGCCAACCTGCCCAAGCAGGACGACGTCTTTCCGGACCGAGAACATTTCGGGCGCATCTTCTATAACCAGGCAACGCTCTCGGCCGCGGGGATCGCCCAGATTGCGCTGGTCATGGGCTCGTGCACGGCGGGCGGCGCCTACGTGCCGGCGCTGTCGGACGAGAGCATCATCGTGCGCAATCAGGGTACTATCTTCTTGGGTGGACCACCGCTGGTCAAGGCCGCGACTGGCGAGGTGGTGTCGGCAGAGGAACTCGGCGGCGCCGACGTGCATAGCCGCGTCTCCGGCGTCGCCGACCATTACGCGCTCGATGATGCCCACGCGCTCGCCATCGCGCGGCGCATTGTCGGCAACCTCAACTGGGTGAAGCGGCCGAGCCTCGACGTCGCCGATCCGGTCGAGCCGCTGTACGACGCGACGGAACTTTACGGTGTTGTGCCCACCGACATCCGAAAGCCCTTCGACGTGCACGAGGTCATCGCCCGCGTCGTTGATGGCAGCGAGTTCGATGAATTCAAGCAGCTCTACGGCCAAACGCTGGTGACCGGATTCGCGCGCATCTGGGGCTACCCCGTCGGCATCATCGCCAACAACGGCGTCCTGTTCTCCGAGAGCGCGTTGAAAGGCGCGCATTTCATCGAGCTCTGCGCGCAGCGCCGTCTGCCGCTGGTGTTCCTGCAGAACATCAGCGGCTTCATGGTCGGACGCAAGTACGAGACGGGCGGCATCGCCAAGGATGGCGCCAAGCTGGTCACCGCCGTGGCCTGCGCCAATGTGCCCAAGTTCACGCTGATCATCGGTGGGAGCTTCGGCGCCGGTAATTATGCGATGTGCGGCCGCGCCTACGAGCCCCGCTTTCTCTGGATGTGGCCCAATGCACGAATTTCCGTGATGGGCGGCGAGCAGGCGGCGATGGTGCTTGCAACGGTGCGGCGCGATAACATTGAGGCCGGGGGTGGCACCTGGAGCCTCGAAGAGGAGGAGGCCTTCAAGGCGCCGATCCGCCAGCAATACGAAGTGCAAGGCCACCCATACTATGCCAGCGCGCGTCTCTGGGATGATGGCGTGATCGACCCGGCGGAAACGCGAACGGTGCTGGCGCTGGCCCTCTCCGCAAGCCTCAACGCACCCATCGGCAAGACCGATTTCGGCGTGTTCCGGATGTGAGGCCGGTGTGTTCGCTAAGATCTTGATCGCCAATCGCGGCGAGATCGCCTGCCGTGTTATCCGAACCGCTCGCCGTTTATGCATCCGAACCGTCGCCGTGTATTCCGAGCCCGATGCCCAGGCGCTCCATGTCACATTGGCGGATGAGGCATATGCGATCGGTGCCGCGCCGGCGCACGAGAGCTATCTCAATATCGAGCGGATCATCGCCGTCGCGCGGCGCAGCGGCGCCGAGGCAGTCCATCCGGGCTACGGCTTTCTCGCGGAGAACGCCGAATTCGCCGCCGCCTGCACAGCGGCCGGTCTCGATTTCATCGGACCGCCCGCATCCGCCATCCGCGTCATGGGGTCCAAAGCCGCGGCGAAGGCGCTGTTGGAAAAGGCGGGCGTCCCGCTGCTGTCCGGCTATCATAGTGAGACGCAGGATGAGGACCTTCTGGCCAAGGCGGCGCAGCGCATCGGCTATCCCGTGCTCATCAAAGCGTCGGCCGGCGGTGGCGGCAAAGGCATGCGTACGGTGGAAAGGGCGGAGGACTTCACCACCGCCGTGGCTTCGGCAAAACGCGAAGCGGCCTCGGCTTTCGGCGACGACCGGCTGATTATTGAGAAATACCTGAAGCATGCGCGTCACATAGAATTCCAGGTCTTTGCCGACCGGCACGGAAACACGGTCCACCTTTTCGAGCGTGAGTGTTCGATCCAACGCCGGTACCAGAAGGTGGTCGAGGAGGCGCCGGCACCCGGCATGACCGCCGAGCAACGCCGCGCCATGGGCGACGTGGCCGTCGCCGTCGCGCGCGCGGTGGAGTACGCCGGTGCCGGCACCGTCGAGTTCCTCGTCGAGGGCGACGCCTTCTACTTCATGGAAATGAACACGCGGCTCCAAGTCGAGCATCCGGTCACGGAGATGATCACGGGGCAGGATCTGGTCGAGTGGCAACTGCGGGTTGCGGCGGGCGAACCGCTGCCGTTGCCGCAGGCGGACATTGCGCTTCGCGGCCATGCGCTCGAGGCGCGGCTCTATGCCGAGGACCCGGCGCGCGACTTCCTGCCGGCCATCGGCACCTTGCGCCATCTGCGCATACCAGCCGCCGGCCCCGCGCTGCGCATCGACACGGGCGTACGCGAGGGTGACGCGGTCACCGCGTATTACGATCCGTTGATTGCCAAGGTGATTGCCTGGGGCGAGGATCGCGCCGAGGCCCTGCGCCGGCTCACGGCAGCGCTCGCCGGGTACCGTATCACCGGTCTGGCCACGAACCGGGATTTCCTGCTCCGTCTCCTGCGCCACGCCGCCTTCGTGGCCGGGAAGTTCGACACCGGGTTCATCACTGGTCACCGTGACGACCTATTCCCGCGGGCCACCGCGGCCCCGGACGTCGCCCTCGCTGCCGCGAGCCACGTCGTGCTGCTCGACCAGGCTGCGGCGGCGCGCTCCGCCGGCGCGCGGTCGGGCGATCCTCATTCACCCTGGCACAAGCGCGACGGCTGGCGGCTCAACGGTGACGCCTATCAAGACATGCGGTTCCGCGACGGCGAGACGGAGCGGCTGGTGCGGGTGCATGAGCGGGGCGGTCATCGCTTGCTCGACATCGATGGCCAGCGTTGCGCTGCACAGGTCTCTGCCTTGCCCACAGGAGATGTCGTCGTTTCACTGGATGGTCGGAGCGTTGGTGCCACCGTCGCGCGCGCCGGAGCCGAAGTCATGGTGGTGCTTGACGACGGGACGTACTCTCTAGCTTACATCGATCGGCTGGTGCCCCGTTTGGCCGAGGAGGCGGTCGGAGGCCGGCTCACCGCACCCATGCCAGGCAAAGTCGTGCAGGTGTTGGTGCGGGTGGGCGACCGTGTCAAGCGCGGTCAAGCGCTCATGGTCATCGAAGCGATGAAGATGGAGCACACGATCGCCGCGCCGGCCGATGGGACGGTGGATCGGGTGAACTACGATGCCGGCGACCGCGTCGATGAGGGCGTGGAACTGATTGCCCTGGTTGAAACGGAGTGAAGCCGCGCCTGACGTGCTTCTCTCCCCCCAGGCGCCCCGAAAAAGAACTCACTGCTCGCGGCAGCCGCCCCGAAATGCCACCTCAGAGGGGTTTGCCTTGATAGGTTCCGGTGAGGCTTTCGAGGAACTCGGCGATGGCAGTGACATCGGCCTCGGGCAGGGTGGCGCCCACTTGATAGCGCGCCATTGCCCGCACGGCCGCGGGGAGATCCGCAGCGGAGCCGTCGTGCAGGTAGGGTGCCGTCTTGGCAACGTTGCGCAGCGTCGGCACCTTCAGCCGATGGCGGTCCCGCTCGTTCTTCGTCACGTTGAAGCGCCCTTTGTCGGCATCCGTCAACGGCGTGCCGCGGTCCTTGAAGTAGTCCGCCCGCAGCCCCATGATCTCGAACGACTGCCCGCCGAGCAGCTTGCCGACGTGACAGGTTTGGCAGCCGTGCTGGCGGAAGAGATCCCAGCCGCGGCGCTCCTCGGGTGTCAGCGCATTCACCTGGCCGAGCAGAAAACGGTCAAAACGGGAATCCGGCGTCAGCAGCGTCTGCTCGAAGGCGGCAATTGCGTCGGTGATCGTCTGCTGGCTGAAGCCGTCCGGGTACGCCTGCCGGAACTCCCTGGCGAACGCCTCGTCGGCCTCCAGCTTGCCGATGATCTCCGGCCAGTTTGAACCCATCTCCACGGGGTTCAGCGGTGGCCCGCCGGCTTGCTCTGCGAGGGTCCCCGCGCGACCATCCCAGAACTGCTTGAATTGAAACAGGGCGTTGTAGGTCGTCGGCGCGTTGATCCCACCGAGTTGTCCCCGAATGCCGGTCGACACCTTGGCGTTGTCGGTCCCGCCTTTATCGAGGGCGTGACAGGATGCACAGGAGATCGTGTTGTCCCCTGACAACCGCGTGTCGTGATACAGCCGTTTTCCCAGGTCTGCCTTGCGTGCATCCACCGCGACGCTATTCGGGAGAGGCTGCACGGCGAGCGCTTGCACCTCCGGCGGCACCTTCGCCGTGGCGTACTGGCCCCGCCGTGTCTCACGAATCCAGGGAGTGAGCGTCTCACGGTCCACATCACTCAAGCGGTGATTCCAGTGGAGTGCCAGGTAACGTGCTGGGGGCATCGCCCCGGTCTGCGCAACGTACTCGATCTTGGCCAGCGCCGGTTCTGTCGCCGGCCCCTTCCCCGTTGGGTACAGCTCGGTAACCAGGTCGAACTCGCGGATCCCCGCTTGCTTGTCTCCCCGGATCATGTCGCCCGCGACCGGAAATGCCGCGTAAAACGGCAACTGCGCTTCCGTCGAATGGCAGTTTGCGCACTTCGTTTCGAGGATGGTGGCCACCGCGACCAGCCGATCGTCGCTCGCCGCACTGCGGGTGACGGTCGTCCCTTTCGGGTTGCCGATGAACAGGTTTGCGATCGGGACAGCCAACGCGATCAGCGCAACAACGACCAGCAAGATTACGAACCGCTTCATAATTCCTCCTTCGGCCGGGGCGGGTACGGCACTGGTGCGCGATTTCGATCGGCGGACGAAAGGACCGCCCGCGCGACAATTGCGACGGTGCGATGTCGGAACCAGACAGGTGTCGCGGCTTGACGGCGTCCCCCGTCCCCTGCACGTGCCTAGAAGACGGAAGCAAGCGGAGTGCCGAGCGAGCATCTTCGTTTATCCGGTGCAACTCCTCGCGGCTTTCCCAGATTTGGGCGCGAAAGAGAGGAGTTGATTTCCGCCAGGCGGACCAATCGGCTCACTGCGAGGCACGGCAGCCCGCGCCCGGCAGTGAGTAGGACCGGGTTTCG